>DATBKE010000156.1:0-54818 GCA_036556085.1 Acidimicrobiia bacterium
GAACTCAAGGAGTTTCTCGATGCTTTCGAGGACCGCTTCGAGGTAACCGCAGCCGCTCCAGTGGCCGTAGCTGCCCCGGGTGGCGGTGGTGCTGCGGCGCCGGTCGAAGAGGAGAAGGATGAGTTCACAGTCGTTCTCGCCGCTGCCGGCGACCAAAAGATTCAGGTCATCAAGGAAGTCCGCACCCTGACGAGCCTCGGCCTGCGCGAAGCTAAGGAGTTAGTCGACAGCGCGCCCAAGCCGGTTCTGGAGAATGTCGACAAGGCGACTGCCGACAAAGCCAAGGCCCAGCTCGAGGGCGCCGGCGCCACTGTCGAGCTGCAGTAGAAGACAAAAGACACGAGACAAAAGACAAAAGACAAAAGACACGAGACAAAGACAAAAGACACAATCTGATGTCTTCAAGCCGGCCCAGCCGGCGATCTGTAGTCTCTTGTCTTAAGAGAAGAACTCTTTCAGAGCCTTCGTCTCGCGTTCGCGCATCTCGACGTTGGCTCGCAGGCGTTCCAGGTTCTGAGCAACCGATTTGGCGGCATGGGGGAGCTTGGTTTCGGCGAAGAATGCCTCGACCTCGGCGGCGACCTCAGGCTTGGATAACGCCGGGATCCCTTCGATCGTACGTCTCTGCGTCATCGTCGGTAGCTTGACGAACGTCTCCCACATCTTCCGGAGCTGCTGCCAGGCGGCAACTCCGTGTTGGCGGTTCCCAAGAGTGGCGCCGATCACCCAGGCCGAGTCCTGAGTTCGGATGCGACCGTCAAGGCTGGCCTTGACGGTGTCGGTTGCCAATTCGGCGTCGTCGAAACCCGCCAGGGCGTTCAACCAACGCTGCTGTTCGTGAGGGGCGGTGGTCTTCTTGTACATCTCAAAGAAGCGCTGGTATTCCGGCTTGCTGCCGTGGGCGGCGGTCACGAACAGTGCTGCTCGACAAATCTCGGGATCCACCGGGCGAGAGTCAACGAGCATCTCTTCGACGAGCTCACGGCTTCGATCGATCACGTCGGAGTCGTTGGCCAACCGGCCCATCGCTCCGATCAACTGACCCCGGAGTCGCCGGGTGAGGTCGGTCTCGCCTTTCATGGCTTCCCAGCCGAGGCGCTCGTACTTGGGGCCGACCAAGCCCGCGACCCAGGCCGAGAAAGAGGGCCGGCCATCATCGTCAATCAAGTGATGACTGATGGCAGCGAGTCCCCCGAGTACCGCTCCCCAAATCGCCTGTTCGGGCTCGGACTTGTAGGTCTCGGCGAGGCGTAAGAACTCCGCGGCCGAGAGCTGCGCGGACTCAACGAACGCCCAGGCGTCCTCGATGATCGTGAATCTCTCAAGGTCTTCGAGGGAGGGGAGCTCTTCAACGAGGGCGTCGAGAAGTTCGGGGGAATACAGGACCCGGTAGAAGCCGTGGCCGCCAGCGTTGGCCACTACCAGGTCGACCGCGCCGACATCGATGGTTGCTTCCGGCTCCGTCAGAAGGAACCTCTGCTGAAACGATTTTCCGCCAGCATCGCCTCGCACCTGCATCGGCACCTGCCACAACGTGCTGTCGCTCTCGTCAGGAATAGTGAAGAATCGGCGTTGCAATACCCTCAGGCCAGAGCCTGTCTTCGTGACCTCGAGCTGGGGATAGCCGCGCTGGTAGATCCAGGTGTTCATGATCTCGCCGACCGGCTGGTCGCTGGCCTGATTCAATCCAGACCACAAATCTTCGGTGACCGTATTTCCGTAGGCGTGCTTACGGAGGTAGTTGCCCACCCCCTGGCGGAAGGCGTCCTCGCCGATGAACTGCTCAATCATCCGCAGCAGTGACGATCCCTTGCCGTAGGTGAGGGCATCGAACATCTCGTTGGCTTCGTCAGGAGAGCCCACCTCGAATTCAACCGGGCGAGTGGCCGCCAGCGCATCGACGCCAAATGCCCAGGGCCGATCAAGGGCGGCGAAGGCCAGCCAGCGTTTCCATTCCGGCCTCATCGCATCGCTGGCCTTGAACTCCATGAAGGAGGCGAAAGCCTCGTTGAGCCAGATTCCGTCCCACCATTTCATGGTCACCAGATCGCCAAACCACATGTGGGCCAGCTCATGGCCGATCACGTCGAGCACCCGAAGCAACTCCGCCTGCGAGGCGGTAGCGGTATCGAGGAGCAGAGCGGTTTCCCGGTAGGTGATCAATCCGAGGTTCTCCATTGCTCCGAATGCGAAATCGGGGATGGCGATGTGATCGATCTTGAGGCCCGGGTACGGAATCTCGTAGTAGTCGCGCAAGTACCGGAAGCAGAACTGGGCGCATTCGAGAGCGAAACCGGTCAACTCGAGCTTCCCCCGCGGAGCAATGATTCGCACCGGCACTCCGTCTACGTCGATAGGGTCGGTGGCTTCGAACGGACCCACCGCAAAGGCAACCAGGTACGTCGACATCTTCATGGTGTCGGCAAACCGCACGGCAACCTTGCCGTCGCCTGTCTTTTCTCTCGCCACCTCGGGGCCATTTGAGACTGCCATGAGCTCCTCGGGAACGACCAGCGTGATCCCGAAAACGGCTTTCAGGTCGGGCTCGTCCCAGCAAGGAAACGCCCGGCGGGCGTCGGTGGCCTCGAACTGTGTGGTGGCAATGGCCTGCTCCTGGCCGTCCACGTCCGTGAAGGTCGACTTGTAGAAGCCAACCAACTGATCGTTGAGGCTGCCGGTGAATTCCAAGAAAAGCTCGGCGCGTCCCGCCGCGACTGTTTGGTCAAAGGAGAGGCCTGCCCGCTGATTTTCACGCTCGTAGGAGACTTCGGCCTCGAATGTCAGGTCTCCCCGCCGGAGCTCAGCGCGCTGGATCTCAATTTCGTGAGAGTTGAGCAGGATCTGATTTATGGGTTCGAGCACCTCGACGGCGATCGTTTCGGAACCGGAGAATGTTGCGGAGCCAAGGTCGGGAACGAGCTTGATGTCGTACCGAGAGGGAATCACCTCTCGCGGCAACCGATAGGGATTTTCTGCCATCGGCCGATGTTAGGAGGCGTCGTCCTTTTCTATTCCGGCGTCCAATCGGAATGGAAGTAGGTCCCACGAGGACGGTCGGTGCGCTCGTAGGTGTGAGCGCCGAAGAAGTCGCGTTGAGCTTGAATCAGGTTGGCCGGAAGCCGCTCGGTTCTGAGGCCGTCATAGAAGGCGAGCCCGCTTGATAGGGCCGGCACCGGGACGCCACGTGTGATCGCTGCCGCCACCACCCGTCGCCAGGCTTCCTGGCCACCGCCGAGGACTTCTGCGAAATGCTCGTCGAGAAGAAGATTCGACAGGTCGGGCTGGTTTCGGAACCCCCGGGTGATGTCGACGAGAAGAGCCGCTCTGATAATGCAGCCGGCCCTCCACAACGATGCGATCGCCGCCGAATCCAGCGTCCAGCCGAGTTCCGCAGAAGCGGCGCGGATCAGCATGAATCCCTGGGCGTAGCCAACCATCTTGGTGCAAAGGAGGGCGGTTTCTAGGTCGGACGCGTCGACCCCGGTGCCGATCTCCGGGCCGGTCAGGAGTCTCGACGCCTCCACTCGAAGATCATTCAAGGCCGAGAGCGATCGGGCCAAAACCGACTCGGTGATCACCGTGGTTGGCTGGCCGAGGTCGAGGGCAGCATCGACTGCCCATCTCCCTGTCCCTTTTTGCGCTGCGGCGTCAAGCACCTTTTCGATGAGCGGCTCTCCGTCGGTGTCTTCCGTTTCCAGAATGGCGGCCGTGATGTCGATCAAGTAGGAGTTGAGGGGTCCGGTGCTCCAGTGCCGAAAGACGGCCGCGGTTTCAGCTACGGATCGTCCTCCGGCGCGAAGGAGGTGATAGGCCTCGGCGATGGCCTGCATGGCGGCGTACTCGATGCCGTTGTGGACCATCTTGACGAAGTGACCCGATCCATCGGGGCCGATCCACGCGCAACAGGGTTCGCCGTCGGCCTGAGCCGCGATGGAAGTCAATGGGTCGCGGAGGTGCTCCCAGGCGGCGGGGTTGCCGCCGGGCATGATCGAGGGCCCGAAGCGGGCTCCCTGCTCGCCCCCGGAAATACCTGCCCCCACGAAACTGATTCCGGAAGCGGCCGCTGCTTGAACGCGCCGCGTGGTGTCTTTCCAATGACTGTTGCCACCGTCGACGATCACGTCGCCCGGTTCCATCAACCGAGCGAGTTCGTCCGCGAGAGCGTCCACCGCCGGGCCAGCCTTGACCATGAGGATGATCCGGCGGGGTGGTTCGAGGCGGGCCACCAGCTCCGCTGCATCGGTGGCGGCGCGAAGGCCATACTCCTTGCCGTTGTCAGTTACGAATTGCTCGGTGGTCTTCTGAGTCCGGTTGGCAACCGTCACCTGATAGCCATGGTCGGCAAAGTTGAGGGCCAGGTTTTGGCCCATCACCGCTAGGCCATAGAGCCCAATCTCCTTCGTTGCCATTCGGCGAGACTATCTCGATAGTCTCGGGAGATGGCAGCGGCGACGTTGGGCATCGACATTGGCGGATCGGGCATTAAGGGGAATCTGGTTGACACCGCCACCGGCACCGTCGTGGCCGAACGACATCGGATTGATACCCCTCAGCCTTCGAAGCCAGATGCAGTGGCCGAGGTCGTGGGGCGGATCGTCAAGCACTTCGACGTGTCGGAGCCGTTCGGATGTACGTTCCCTGCGGTCGTAAAGGGCGGTGTCACCCTCAGTGCCGCCAATGTCGACAAGAGCTGGATAGGGACCGATGCCAAAG
This sequence comes from Acidimicrobiia bacterium, assembly GCA_036556085.1. Classification (GTDB taxonomy): domain Bacteria; phylum Actinomycetota; class Acidimicrobiia; order Spongiisociales; family ZC4RG35; genus JACCTH01. The sequence goes on from DATBKE010000156.1 coordinate 4,714, forward strand.
GACTCTTCGAGTCTGTCACCGGATTGGAGGTAACCGTCATCAACGATGCCGACGCCGCCGGGGTGGGGGAGATGGCGTTTGGCGCTGGGCAGGGCCGGCGGGGGGTGGTGATCCTGCTCACCCTCGGCTCCGGCATCGGCTCAGCGGTTTTCGTCGATGGAGTTCTGGTGCCCAACACCGAGTTCGGTCACCTGGAATTGAGGGGCCATTCGCCTGTTGAGGACTGGGCCGCAGCCTCGGTCAAGGATGACAAGGACCTCTCGTGGTCGGCTTGGGCCAAGCGAGTTGACCGATTGCTCGACCACCTCGAACACATCTTTTCACCCGACTTGTTCATCCTCGGTGGCGGGGTCTCGCGCAAGTGGGATACGTGGGGCAAGTATCTCACCAGCGAGGTGGAAATAGTTCCCGCTGCGTTGCGAAACGAAGCAGGCATCGTGGGAGCGGCGATCGTTGCCTCCCGCTCGATCTTGCGTAAATGAGTTAAGGGTTGAAGGCGCGGAAAAGGAATGCGGCCATCTGTTGGCGCGTCACTAAGTCCTCGGGGCAGAAGAGCTTCGGGGCACAGCCCAGGGTCACCCCGCGCTTTGCCAAAGCGTTGATGTCGGCTTCGTGCACGGAGTCCTCGTCATCGGTGAACAAGTCGTCTCCGGTGGGGAACAGAAAAGCTCTAACCAGAAACGAAGCCATTTGTTCGCGCGTCACCGGATCATTCGGGCAATAACGATCGACGTCGCATCCCTGAGTGATTCCTGCCGCGGCGACGGAACTGATCGCCCACTCGTAGGGAGAATCGGCGGTGTCGGTGAACCTCCCCGATGGTGCCGGAAGCAGCGCGAATGCCCGGGCGAGAAACACCGCCATCTGACCGCGGGTCACCGGATCTTCCGGGCAGAACTCATCCTCGGTGCAACCCAAAGTGATCCGTTGCCCGGCCAACCAATTGATCGCCGCAAAGAAGGGATGGCCGGAAAGGACATCATCAAAGAGAGCCTCTTGGGCGCCGCCCCCACCACCCCCGCCTCCACCCCCGCCTCCACCCCCACCAATGGGCACGAAGCTGGCAGTCAGGGTCATATCAGAAGCCGGGGCGGTGATCGCATGACTCTGAGCGCCGCCATCGCTCCAGCTCGAGAAGGTGTGTGTGCCACCGCCGATGGCCTGGGGTGAGGGGGCGTTGATAGTGATGCTCCCGCCAACAATTGCCGTGATCTCGACCGGAGCTGTGAATGTGTCGAGGGCTCCCTCCACACCCGCCTGGACCTGCGCCCCCGTCGGATTGGAGGCGATGGTCAAGACGGAGGTTTCCGGCTGAATGCTGACCTCAGCTGCGTCTGTGAGGCCACCGCCATCGATGGCGGTGAGGCGGATCGTGAGAAAGCTCGGATATACGTGATCGGGTGCTGTGAAGCTTCCAGAGGAGACGTCGTCAATGGTCTGGATGACGTGCTCATGACAGGCACCACCAGGCTGGCAGTGATTGAGCACGATCTCCCAGGACAAGGCCGAAGCGGGTAGCGGCGACCCGCCGTCGGTGGCGCCGCCGCTGAAAGAGATCATTTCGTCGACTCGCCACGTGAACGAGCTGGAGGGATTCGTGATGGTGGCGACCGGAGCCTGATTTGCCACTGGGTTGATCTGAATGGTGTCGATGTCCGTCCCCGAGAAGGGATCGGTAACGCGCAATCGCACGGTCACCGCACCGGCGGTCGTGTAGGTCCAGGTTGGTTGGGCGACGGTCGCGTCATCGAATTGCGTGTCCCCATCAAGGTCCCAGGCGTAGGTCAACGCGTCCCCTTCGGGGTCGGTCGACCCGGTCCCGTCGAAACTGACCTCAAGTGGAACACTCCCGGTGGTGCGATTCGCTTCGATATCGGCCGTCGGTCCCACGTTGCTGTAGTTGACCCGGACGATTCGGCCCGTAGTGATATCGGCGTAGTAGAGATCGCCACCGGGCCCGATTTGGAGGTCGACCGCGGTCACGTTGGGGATGAATGTGCTGATGCTTGCCTTGTTGGGGGGGCCAAAAGGCGCATCGGGAAGCATGACCCGGATGCACTGAATTGAGTAGTCGGCCACGAACAGGGCACCGTCATAGATGTTGGGGTAGTCCCCACCTTCGTAGAATGCGAGGCCGCTGATCGCCCCTCCTCCTCCGGGACATCCACTCAACCCCACCCCATGTTGGCGGGCGTAGAAAGGAGCAACCACAGCACTCGTCCCTTGGTCATAAAGGTTTTCGCAGATATCGACATCGAGGGCGTCGTAGGTCGATTGCCTCACCGAGGTCGAGTTATTTCCTTCGTAACAGGGCCAGCCAAAATTGTCGACACTTCCGCCGGGATTGGTGATCTGATTGATCTCCTCCCAGGCGCTCCAGCCGACGTCACCGACCCAGATCTCGGACGTATTCGGCCTGACCGCGATCCGGAAGGGGTTGCGGAGGCCGTGGGCAATGATGCGATTGTCCTGACTTGTCGGATTGGTGGAAATCGCTTCTCCCGTGGCCTTGTTCACCCGGAGAACGGTCCCATCCCAACCGATGGGGTCGTCTGGGCCTGCGGTTCTCAGGTCCTGGCTGCGGAGCGCGCCCCCTTCGTCATCGCGCCGCTCCTCAGCCACGCCCATTGGGTCCTCGCAGGGATTTTCACGCTGCCCATGATCGGCCCAACCGAAGCTGGCCCCGTCGCCGGCGGTTACCAGAAGATGACCTTCTTCCGTGAAGGCGAGATCGCCGATGGTGTGGCTGGGGAACTGAGCGCACCAATTGCCTGTGAGAAGCACCTGCTCGGTTCCAGCCGAGCCTCCGGAGTTGATGGGAAAGCGACTCAGCTGACCATTGACCACGCAGCCGATGCCCGGCCCGCCCGGGGGCGGCGTTGGGCTGGCACAATCATCGCCAAAGGAGTTGCCGGGGTCGTAGGTATAGAGGAGATAGATGTAGTCGCTTCCCGATCCGAACTGGGGATCAACTGCCAAGCCCAATAGGCCCCGATCCCAGAAGTCATGGACGTTGTTCGATACGTCGACCACTTCGGTCGGGGTGGGATCGTTGACGGAGTCGAAGACCTGGACGGTGCCGCGCTTTTCGGCCACGTATAGGCGTCCGGCGGGTGTGAAGCCAAAAGCCACAGGTACCACCAATTGATCGGTGATGTCCTGGGTTGTGAATCCATCCGGGACGGGATCAGCGGCGAGAACCGGCGCCGCCATAAAGAGCACCAACAGAAATGCAAAGAGGCAAAGCGCCCCCACCCAGCGTTTGATTTGCCCACCCCTGGTTGCGAACCATTTTCAACCTAGCCGAGGTCGAAAGTCGGGCAATAGGCGATAAGTCCCGTTAGGAGACTTGAAATTCGGCGAAGGCCTTGATGCGGCTCTGGGGGAGCCGCACGTCGATGATCGTGCCCGAGTCGTCGTGTTTTTCCGCAACGACCTCGCCTTCGGCATGAGCCGCCGCCACGATGTCGCCCCGGGCATACGGGACCTCGAGACGAACGACAGTGCGATCGGCATCGAGTGTGGTTCCCACGACGTCGGCGAGGTTGTGGATTCCCTCGCCGGTGAGGGCGGAGATGACGACTGCATTCGGGTGCAGGTTGGCAAGACGCTTGAGGGTGGCCGGGTCGGCTTGGTCGGCCTTATTGATGACGATGATCTCCGGCAGGTGCCCGGCCTCGATCTCCGAAAGTACCGTGCGCACGGCGTCGATCTGCCGCTCGGGATCGGGATCCGAGGCGTCGACAAGGTGAAGGAGCAAGTCGGCCTCTTTCACCTGATCGAGAGTGGATCGGAAGGCCTCGATCAAATGATGGGGGAGTCGGCGCACGAAGCCGACGGTGTCGGAAAGGAGGATCGATCGGCCGCTCGGCAATTCATACTTGCGGACCGTCGAGTCGAGGGTTGAGAATAAGCGATCTTCTGTCAACACCCCGGCTCCGGTGAGAGTGTTGAGCAGAGTCGACTTTCCTGCGTTGGTATATCCAACCAGCGAAACCACCGGAATCTGCGATCGCCGCCGCGCCTTGGTTTGCGTCTCGCGCGTACGGTCGAAGTCTTTGAGATCGCGCTCCAGCCGTGTGATTCGCCGCTCGATTCGGCGGCGATCGGTCTCGAGCTTTGTTTCTCCCGGTCCGCGGCGCGCCCCGATGCCACCGGCTTGCTGGGAGAGGGAAGTGCCCTTGCCACGGAGCCGCGGCAGGTTGTATCGCAGCAGGGCCAACTCGACCTGTATGGCGCCGATTCGGCTCGTGGCGTGCTGAGCGAAGATGTCGAGGATCACGGCTTCGCGATCGACCACGTCGCACTCGAAGAGCTTTTGGAGATTGCGTTGCTGGGCCGGGCTCAGCGGATTGTCGAAGACGACGGTGTCGATGTCGGTGGCACGGGTCAGGTCGGCCAGCTCCGACGCCTTGCCCGAACCGATAAAAAGGGCAGGATCAATCACATCCCGGCGGACCAATTCCGAATCGACGGGATCGCCGCCGGCAGTGTCGATGAGAAGGGCCAGCTCGTCGAGTGAGCGCTCCGCTTCCACTGCCGAGGTCCCGCGCGAAAGAACCCCGACCAGGAACACCCTCTGGCGAGGCCGTTCGAGATCGGTGACGGTGGCGGTGAGACGTCGCCGCTGGCGACCAGGCTCAGTCATGGCAAGCGACCGTAGAGAATCAAGCGCTTCCTCGCTGCCGAATTAAAAGACGAAAGACATCCCACACGCGAATCTGACATCTCAAAGCCGGGCGGAGCCCGGCGATCTTGAGTCTGTTGTCTTAGAGATATTGGCCGTCTCCGCTGACGTGGCTCAGTTGTTCCTCAGCGATGATCTGGGACTCGCGCACGGCCACCACCGGCCGGCCCGTAGGGGGCCAGATGAACCGCCAGGCTCCGGCCGGTACCGCCCAAAAACGCTGACCGGTGTGGACATCGACCAGGGGGAGGGCATCGTTTCCTTCCTTGGTCCCGGCCGGCACCAAGAGACCCGAGCGGGTGGTGGCCTCCTCGGGGGCGTGACCCACCCGCCATCCTGCCATCACTCGATATCCGTCCCGGTCGCCGTTGCGCTCGCTCACTCGGTCGAATTCTGCCAGGTTGGGAACTTAGCCCAAATGGGCGTGCGGCCTCCCGGGGGCGCTCACAACCCTGCGATTAGGGTTCGACCTCATGTCTGCTCCCCCGGTCGACGGGCGCACCCCGTTCAGCGAAGCACTCCACTACCACGAGTTTCCGCGGCCGGGAAAGGTTGCGATCCGGTCCACCAAGCCGACAGCAACCCAGAGCGACCTCTCCCTCGCCTACACCCCGGGGGTTGCCGAACCGTGCCGGGCCATTGCCCACGATGCCGAAGAGGCATTCCGCTTCACCAACAGGGGAAATCTGGTGGCGGTTGTCACCAATGGAACCGCGGTATTGGGCCTCGGCAACATCGGTCCGCTGGCCGGCAAGCCGGTGATGGAGGGGAAGGCCGTTCTCTTCAAGCGATTCGCCGATATCGACGTCTTCGATCTCGAGATCGATGCTGTCGACCCCGAAGACGTCATCCGTTTTTGCGAGTTGTTGGAACCAACGGTGGGCGGCATCAATCTCGAGGACATCAGGGCACCCGACTGCTTCTACATCGAGTCGGAGCTAAAGAAGCGACTCAGTATTCCCGTCTTCCACGACGACCAACATGGAACGGCCATCATTGCCGGGGCGGCGTTCCTCAACGCCGCCGAGATCGTGGAGAAACCAGTCGAGGAAATGAGGGTGGTCTTTAGCGGGGCGGGGGCGGCAGGCATTGCCACGGCCCGCTTCTTCCAACATCTTGGCGTCCGCCCCCACAACACCATGATGGTCGACAGTCGGGGAGTGGTTCACACCGAACGAGACGACCTCACCCCGATCAAACTCGAATTCGCGTGTGAGACTAAAGCGAGGTCTTTAGCGGACGCGCTGCGCGACGCCGATGCCTTTGTCGGGGTGTCCGTTGCCGATGCGGTGACCGAGGACATGGTGAGATCGATGGCCCCTAACCCGTTGATCTTCGCCCTGGCTAATCCCGATCCCGAGATCACGTATGACGCGGCTCGCAATGCTCGACCCGATGCCATCGTTGCCACCGGACGAAGCGATTTTCCCAATCAGGTCAACAACGTTCTCGGCTTTCCGTTCATCTTTCGGGGGGCTCTCGATGTAAGGGCGCGCGGAGTCAGCGAAGGCATGAAGGTTGCGGCCGCGCAGGCTCTCGCAGATCTCGCCCGACAAGAGGTGCCCGATCCGGTGCTCAAGGCATATCAGGTGGTGCGGCTTAGTTTCGGGCGTGATTATCTGATCCCGAAGCCCTTCGATCCGAGAGTGCTCTGGACGGTGGCTCCGGCGGTGGCGAAGGCGGCCAGCGAGGAGGGGTTGGCGCGTCTGCCACTGGTGGATATCGACGCCTACTCGGAGGCGCTGCGGAGTCGTTTCCAAGCTTCGTACGGTCTGCTGAGTTCCGTGACGGCCGCGGCGAGGACCAGGCCTATGCGCGTGGTCTATCCCCATGGCGACGATGTCCGCATCATGCGGGCGGCCCGCCGAGTGCTGGACGAGGGAATCGGCTCACCCGTGCTCCTGGGCGAGCAGCAACGAATCGAAGCGGTGGCGTCCGAGCTGGGAATGAACCTCGAGGGCATCGAACTGATCGACCCCAAGTCGCAGCTTTCGACGCTCGAGCGATATGCGGCGACCTTGACCGAGTTGCGTCGCCATCGGGGTATGACCGAGCAGGCGGCTCGCATCGCCGTTACTGGTCACAACATGTTCGCGGCCCTGATGCTTCGTGACGGGAGCGCCGATGCCGTTCTCGGTGGGCTCAGCACCTTCTATCCAGAAACGATTCGTCCCGCGTTGCAGGTCCTCCCGATGGAGCCAGGTCGAACGATCGTCAGTTCGGTGTATGTGGTGCTGCTGAAGGGGGTCCCATACTTCTTCACCGACTGCGCGGTGAACATCGAACCCAGTTCGGAGGAACTGGTCGAGATCGCAGTGGCGGCGGTGGATGCCGCACAGGAACAATTCAACCGCCAGCCCCGGGTCGCCTTCATTTCCTATTCCGATTTCGGGAGCGCGGCCGGGTCTGAGCCGGAAAGGGTTCGGAAGGCGGTCGACTTGTTCCGGCAAGAACGCCCGGGAATTCCGGCCGAAGGTGAGATGCAAGCTGACACCGCCGTGGTTTCCGACCTCATTCGCAACCGTCGCCCAAGCGGGATGCTCGACCGAGCGGCCAATGTTCTGGTCTTCCCCAACCTCACCGCGGCCAACGCCTCCTACAAGCTTCTCAACCGGCTGGGCGACGCCGAGGTGATCGGACCCATCCTCTCGGGACTCTCCAAAGCCGTGCATGTTCTGCAGCGTGATGCCGAGGTCTCCGATGTCGTCAATCTCACCGCCATCGCTGTCGCGGATGCCCAGCGGAAGGCGGACAGAGCTCGCCCCGCCTGACTGGTCGTTTGGAACCAAAACCCCGCGGGTAACCTTTTTCCCGTATGTCCGTGTCCTTTGGCGATTCGATTCGTCGCGGGCGAGAAGCCGCCGGCCTCAGTCAGGCACGAGTGGCCCAACTCATCGGGCGGTCTCCCTCGACCGTTCGAGCGTGGGAGCAGGGTCGTAGCCAGCCCTCAGACTCGGATGCGGTGGCGGCCCTCGCCGCTGTGCTTGCTCTCGATGAGAACAGTCTCCTCCGCAAGGCAGGGTTCGAACCCCCCGCTGACGGCACCCGTGCCAGCCTCGAATCCGAGCTCGCCAGCCTGCGGACGGTTGACGTTCCGGTGGTGGGAGAGTCGCCGCGACACCTCGGATGGGAGGGAGCCGTCGCCACTGTCCCCCCGCCCAGCGAGCCCTGGATTGAGGTTGAGAAACCTGCTTTCGACGTCAAGGCCTGGGTCGAGCCCCGGGCTAAGGCAGTCATGGCGAGAGCGAGTGAGCTGCTCGCCGACCTCCAGCAGAGGCTCAAGGATCGACCCCAACCGGAGCCTCGGCCGAAGCCTGTCCCCAAGCAGAGTTTTTCTCCGGAGTCGGTTGCCAGTCAACCGACGCCACCCCAAGTCAGACTCGATCCCCGACTGGGACCGCTGGTAGCTAAGTCGTATATCGAAGACGATTCAGAGCGCGACTTCTACCGGCGGCGCATGGTAGGAACAGTTCTGGTCCTGGTCTTCCTATTCATCACCCTTTGGTGGGCGCTTCGCAACACCGGAGGGGCGATAGGTGACTTCGTCGGCGGGTTCATCGACGAGCTTCAGATTCGGTGAACCTTTCAGCCCCCTAGCTGCGTAGGGTGTGAAGGTGCGTCCGGGGATGAAGCGCGTGCGGGAACGGACGGTCCGATCGACATGATGGAGCCTGAATTGGAGTCGATCCGAATAATGCGCCGGCTCGCCAACGGCGATGCTTCGGCTATCGGTCCCCTCTACGAGCAGTTTGGAAGGGCGGTATTTACGGTTTGTTATCGAGCGCTCGGCGACAGGATGCTGGCCGAGGACGCTACCCAGCAGGCTTTTGTTCAGGCCTGGCGGGCAGCGTCGACCTTCGACCTCTCAAGAGAGCCTGCCCCATGGCTCTATGCGATCGCCCGCCGAGCCGCGGTCGACGTGTACCGCAAGGAGCGACGCCATCGTGCCAACCGGATCGACGAGCCCGAGATCGTTGCATTGCCTCCCTCATTTGAAGGAATGTGGGAAGCCTGGGAAGTGCGGAGGGCGATTGACAGGTTGGGAGCGGATGAGCGCCAGGTGGTCAAGCTGACGTTTCTTCACGGGTTCACTCAGGAGGAGACTGCCCGCCAGCTCGGGATCCCCCTTGGCACCGTCAAGAGCCGTGCGCATCGAGCCCACCGCCGGCTGGCGGTGCTCTTGGCGCACTTGCGCGAGGCGACGGCATGAATTGCGATCAAGCCCGCGTGGCGATGCTGCAAGGCGAGCTTTCGAACGAGCTTGAGAGTCATCTCCTCGGGTGTTCGGATTGCCGGGCGGAGCAGGTGGCCTTGGTTCGAATTCGGGAAACCCTCCGAGAGCCTTCCTTGTGGGAGGAACCCCCTCCCGACCTGGCCGAGCGCATTGCTTCGCTTGGCCGCGCTGCGGTTACCGAGACCAGGCGCCAAATCAGCTCCCGGATCTTCCTTCCCGTCACCGCCGGGCTCGGAGCGCTACTTGTCGCCGGATTCCTCCTGGTCTCCACACCGGCCGATTGGGAGTTCGACCTCAAGGGAGTTGGGGATGGGGCAACCGCCTCCGCAGTCGTGGCGGGGTGGAATGAAGCGGAAGGGACTCGCCTCCGAATCGAGGTGGATGGAATCGAACCCCCGCCACCGGATCACTACTACGAAATCTGGCTGACATCACCTGACGGTCTTCACGTGTCCGCCGGAACGTTCCGAGGCGACGGAGTGATCAACGCCAGCGTTGCGGTCCGCCGGGGGGACTTCCCCCGGCTGTGGATCACTCTGGAATCTGTTGATGGGGATTCCGGGCCTTCGTCGAACACCTACTTCGATACCGCCTAAACAGAAGCAAGGCTCCGGTTAGTCCGGAGCCTTACTTCGTAATCCATGACCATGGAACACTTCGGCTAGTCAGCCGCTGCAAGGGGACCGAACTCGCAGATTCCAAGGCCCGGTGGTCCGAGTTTGGAGTCGCCACCTGCTCCCGCTAGCCGGGAGAGCGGCGCTTTAACGGCCAGCGCCGCTCAGCGCTCGGCCACCTCCAGAGTCCCAAAAGCTTTACCCAATGCGGACCACCTCCTTTCTCTGGTGAGGAGATTCTGTCACGAATTCGAAGAAACCGCTGCGATTTTCCTGCTTCCCCCTTCGGCGACACCTCCCCCAACACTCGCTTCGCTCGCTGGGGGAGGAAACATCAGACTTCGAAGCCGTGGGCCCGCATCCACTCGTCGTTAAAGACCTTGGATAGATAGCCCCGCCCTGAGTCCGGGATCACCACCACCACCAGGCGACCCGGCTCCTCCGTGGCAACCTCCACCGCCGCCTCCACTGCCATTCCGCATGACCCACCCACCAGGAGTCCCTCCTCGCGGGCGAGGCGCCGAGTCATTGCAAACGAACGCGCATCGTCAACCATGACGAAGCGATCAATGATTTCGAGATCAACTGTTTTCGGGTAGAAGTCTTCCCCGACGCCCTCAACCTGGTACTGATGAATCGAATCGGGATTCTCGGCGGTATAGATGCTTCCAGCCGGATCGGCTCCCACCACCAAGACGTCCGGATTCTTCTCCTTGAGATAACGGGCGGTGCCGGAGATGGTCCCGCCAGTCCCGACGCCGGCCACCAAGGCCCCGACCTTTCCCTCGGTCTGGCTCCAGATCTCGGGTCCGGTCGACTGGTAGTGGGCGTGGGGATTGCTCGGATTTGAGTACTGATCGGGGTGGTAGGCGCCCGGTATTTCATCGGCGATTCGACGGGCAACTCCGTAGTAAGAGTCGGGGTGGTCGGGCAATAGCTCGGTCGGGGTGATGACGACCTCGACCCCGTAAGCCCGTAGAAGGTCGATCTTCTCCTTGGAGACCTTGTCGGGCACGGTGCAGATCACCCGGTAACCCCGCACTGCGCCCACCAGGGCGAGCCCAACTCCCGTGTTACCCGAGGTTGGCTCGACGATGGTTCCTCCCGGAGCAAGTTGGCCGTTGGCCTCGGCCTGGTCGATCATTTCGACGGCGATCCTCTCCTTGACCGAACCGCCCGGATTGACGGCTTCGACCTTGGCAACGAGGTTGCCGGGAGGATGGATCCGACTCAGCCTCACTAGCGGGGTTTTGCCGATGAGTCCCAGAACGCTTTCGTAGATCTGCATCGATAGCCAGCTTATGGGAGACCGTAACCTCTGAAAATGCTCGTTCGTTGGGTGCGGATCGTCCTCGGGTGGAACGTTCTGACGATCCTGCTCGGGGCCCTGGTGCGAGCGACGCACTCGGGGGCTGGGTGCGGAAGGTCGTGGCCAACGTGCGCTGGAGTCGTGCTTCCCCCGCTGCAGGGAGCGACTGCCATCGAGTTCACCCATCGAGCGGCTAGCGGCCTCGCCCTGGTCGGGGTGAGCGCGGTCGCTATCGCCGTGCGCACCCGGACAGAGAAGGGACATCAGGCGAGGAGGTTCTCTGGTTTTGCGGTTGGAGCGGTCGTCCTGGAGGCATTGATCGGCGCCGCCATCGTCCTTTATGAGTGGGTGGGTCGCGACGACTCGATTGCCCGAGCGGTAGCGGTGCCCGTCCATCTCGTCAACACGTTGTTCTTGCTCGCCGCTTTGACCTTGACCGTGTGGCATCTCTCCGGAGGAAGACCGCTGAAGAGTCGGGGGCCAGCCTGGCGCTGGGTTCTGGGGGCTGGTGCTGCTCTGGTGGCGATCTCGGCCACCGGCGCCGTCACGGCGCTCGCCGACACCCTCTTCCCTACGAACCGGCCGGCTCCTCTCGAAACCGTCCACTTTCTCACCGAACTCCGGATTGTCCACCCACTGCTGGCGGTTTTGGTGGTCGCGGCGGCCGGGCTGGCGGTCCGGGGTCGGTCACTTCCCACCACGGGTGCTTGGCGCTGGTTGGTGGGGCTGACCGGGGCCCAGTTGGTGATCGGATTGCTCAACATCCGCCTCGGCACCCCACTCTGGCTTCAGCTGCTCCATCTCCTGGCAGCCGACCTGATCTGGATCTCGTTTGTGTGGCTAGCGGCTCAGGTGTTGTCGAGCAGAGACCGCAATGCAGCTGGCGAGTTCGTTGGGGCCAGGCAAACCATCCCCGAACACAGGTAGGCCAGGCCTCCCGGCTCCCCCTGGCGCTCTAGCAGCAGCGGCACCTCATCCGAGGCGGTGTCGCTTTGGGCCAAAACGATGTCCGGTCGATATTGCGACCAGAACACGTCCACCATCGGGCCTCGATCCGATCCGACTATGGCCAGTTCCCGAGTGCCGGAGTGGATGCTCGCAGTCAGCGCCAGTGCGTGACCGACACCGCTCGGGTACCTCGAGACCACGGGTGCAACCGCCGCCAGATTGGCCTCGGCTCGATCCCGCAATTCGGCATCGCCGGTGTAGAGGGCGAGCATCAGCATGGCCTCGGCTGCGAGTGAGTTCCCCGAGGGGAGCGGGTTATCGAAGAGGTCGCGGGGCCGTTTGATGAGTTCATCGGACTCGGAGGTGAACATCGCCCCACGATCTCCTGCGAAGCGCTCCGGAATCTGACGAATGATCCACTCCGCCTCACGAAACCACTGGACCTCGCCGGTGGCTGCGTAGAGGGTCAGAAGACCGATACCCATGGCGGAGTAATCCTCGAGGAACCCGGGAGTCTGGCCTGGTTTCCCCTTGGCCCAGGTACGAAGGAGATCTCGCCGACCATCGTTTCGGACAAGATGGCTGAGGACGAAATCTGCAGCTTGGCGCGCCGCCTGGAGAAGGTCGGGCTTATCGAGAGCCGCCCCGGCCTCGGCGAGGGCTCTGATTGCCAATCCGTTCCAACCTGCCAAGACCTTGTCGTCCAGCCCGGGTCGGGTGCGCTGGGATCGTCGCTCGAGCATTGCCCGTTGGCACCGCTCGAGCGCAGGGGAGGGCGACCAGCTTGGCGAGCGAACGAGGATGTTCTCGCCTTCGAAATTCCCCGCGCGAGTTACTCCCCATGCTTCGATTGCAGTCGGAGCATCATCCCCGCACACCTCTTCGACTTCGTCCAGGCTCCAGACATAGAACTTTCCTTCTACTCCTTCGGAGTCGGCGTCTTCGGCCGAGAAGAAGCCCCCGTCAGGGTGGCGAAGGTCCCGAAGCAGGTAGGCGATCGTCTCTTGTGCGATATCGATGAGGTCTGATCGATCGAACTCAATACCGGCCCACAAATAGAGGCGAACGAGTTGGGCATTGTCGTAAAGCATCTTCTCGAAGTGGGGGACGATCCAGGATCGATCGACCGAATACCGAGCGAAGCCTCCGCCGAGCTGGTCATAGATGCCACCTTTCGACATCGCCGTGAGAGTCGCCGCCAACATCTCGCCCGCGTCGGAATTTGTGGCTGACAAGCGCAGTAGGAATTCGAGGAGAGGTTGTTGAGGAAACTTGGGCGCGCCTCCGAATCCTCCGAAGGCACCATCGAAGGTCGAGGCGATCGATTTGAAGGCGGCTTCCACGTCGCTCGGTGCAGCGAGGTTCTCCTGAGCCGAGAGTTCGGTAGACAGTGCCTGTCCGATTCGGTGTGCTTGAGCTTCCACCTCTTCCCGGTTCTCGGACCACGCTTCTGATATCGCCCTGATCACTCGTCTAAAGGAGGGCATTCCACCGCGGTCATCCTTGGGGAAATAGGTACCCGCGTAAAACGGGACGCCTTCGGGCGTCAACCACACCGTCATCGGCCACCCTCCCTGACCGGTCATGGCCTGAACGGCTTCCATATACACCGCATCGACATCGGGCCGTTCTTCACGGTCCACTTTGATGTTCACGAATGAGGCATTCATTTCCTGGGCGGTTTGGTCGTCTTCAAAGGACTCATGGGCCATGACATGGCACCAGTGACATGCCGAATATCCGACAGATAGGAGCACCGGCACATCACGGTGCTTTGCTTCGCCGAAGGCCTCCTCCCCCCATTCGTGCCATTCCACGGGGTTCTCTGCGTGTTGAAGAAGATAAGGCGAGGTCGATTGAGCGAGCCGGTTCACATTCGCAACCTAGCCATGTCGGGGTGTTGATTCCGCCGGGTCCAGAAGTCACCATTTCGGAATAAAATCGGCCCGTAAAGGTGTTTTTCTTGGCGTTGGCAACCGCCTATTCCCGTCGAATTTGGGGGGTTCACAAATTCGGGGTTCTGTGTCATAGTGGAGCACCCAGGGAAGAGGGCGCCCCCACCGCCCGTTGGAGGATTCTGAGCACATGACAACCGCTGAGTCGACTCGCGATCGCGCGATCGAAAAGGCGCGCCGCGAGCGCTTGCAATCAAAGCTCACCGATGAGCGAGGCCGCCTCACCACGGACCTCGTCTCGCAGTATCTGACTGCGATTGGTGAATACGACCTGCTCACCGCCGAACAGGAGGTCGAGCTCGCACAGCGCATCGAAACCGGTGAGGAAGCCGGGATCAGGCTCGGTCGGGGCGACTACAAGGACAAGCGAGAAGAGCTTGAGCTGCGGCGCAAAGAGCGACAGGGGAGGGAGGCCAAGGACGCTTTCCTCACCGCCAACCTCCGTTTGGTTGTCGCCAACGCTCGTCGCTACGCCAACACCTCTGGGATCGACTTTCTTGACCTCATCCAAGAGGGCAATCTCGGCTTGATCAGGGCCGTCGAGAAATTCGACTGGAGGAAGGGATTCAAGTTCTCCACGTATGCCACCTGGTGGATCCGTCAGGCGATCACCCGAGCCATTGCCGACAAGTCCAGAACCGTCCGCATTCCGGTTCATTTGCACGACACCCTGGCGGCGGTCCGGGCTGCCCAGGCCAGCCTCAAGGCGGAACTGGGACGCGATCCCCGACCGGAGGAGATTGCCGAGGAGGCCGGTGTCACGGTCGACAAGGTCGAGCTGGCCTTGGGTGTGGCGGACACGGTTTCGCTCGAGCAGCCGGTAGGTGAAGATGGCGCTCAGCTGGGCGACTTCATCGAGGACGAAGACGCCGCGGACCCCGTACAACTCACGGAGGAGATGGACGTTGCCGATTCGCTGCGCCGCTCCATCGAACGCTTGCCGCTGCGCGAGGGTCGCATCCTCGCTCTTCGATACGGCTTTTACGACGGAGTGCCGCGCACTCTTGAGGAGATCGGTGAGGAGTTCAACCTCACCAGGGAGCGAATCCGACAGCTCGAGAAGCTTGCTCTGTGCCGGCTTCGCCACCCGTCATTCGGGATCAGGGAACAGGACCTGATCTAGACGCCTTCGGCGACCCCTCCCCCACGCTCACTGGGAGGAGGAAACGCAAAAAGCGCTCCCGATGGGAGCGCTTTTTCGTTAGCGTCACCGAACGATGATCTTGCGCGATCTGGTGGGGGACTCAGCACGGGTTTGTGGGCCTCAAACTTCCCTGCGTGAGGCAGCGCAGGCGATGACAGAACGAGGACATGGATCCTTGGGTGTCGTCGAGGGGAGGACCCTCCTGGGGTTGATCACCGAACGTGATCTCGTCAAGGCAGCGGCCGGAGGCGCTGATCTCGACGCAACGCCCGTTTCGTCCTTTATGAGTCGGGATCCCGACACGTTTTCGCCCGATTTTGACGTATGGGAGGCATCCGAGTGGCTGGCCGAATCGGGCTACCGGCATTTGCCCGTGGTTGACAACGGAAGCCTCCTTGGAATCGTCTCGGTGCGCGATCTCCTCGTGGCGATCGTCGAGGACGAGCACTAACCGTCGAGGAGCCTGCGTCCCAGTTTCTTGACCGCCGCAACCACTTCTTCTGGCTCGAGCACCTCGAAGTCGCAAGGCAAGTTGGCGAGATAACGCGCCACCCAGTCGGCGTCATCGGCACCGATCCTGAGAAGGGTGTCGCCGCCTTCGGCCCGACTCACAATTCCGATCGTGGGGTGGATCAGGTCCTTCGCTTTGGTCAATGGGATGCGCAGCAGGACGCGAGCCTGCAGAGTGTGAGCGGACACGGCTACACCCTCTGCCACGAGGGCGGCAGCATCGGGCGTCTCGCGGTGGACAAAACGCATCCCGGTTCGAACTGGCTTCTGGATCCGGTCGACCCGGAACGTGCGCCACGCCTCGCGGTCGCGATCGAGCGCCACTAGGTACCACCTGCGCGAGGTACGAACCAGCTGGAACGGCTCGACGTGCCGTTCCGTGGCTCGCCCCTCGGAGTCGGTGTAGCGAAATCGAAGCCGCTCGGGGATGCGGCAGGCCTGAGCTATCACAGTCAACGCAGAAGGATCGACCGCAGCTCCGGTTTCACTTCGCCACGCCAAGCCCACCGTTGCCCGGTCGAGATTGTCGACCTGGCTAGCCAGCTTCAGGGGTAGGACCTGAGTGATCTTGGAGAGTGCCGAGACCGCGGCGTCCTCGAAGCCGGGGAGAGCGCCGCTGGCCGCGCTGCGCAATCCCAGGGCCACCGCCACTGCCTCGTCATTCTCGAAGAGGAGGGGTGGGAGTGATCCGCCAGGGGCGAGGTGATAACCGCCGGCAGGGCCGGAGAAGGCCTCCACCGGGTAGCCAAGGCCGCGCAAACGGTTCACGTCCCGGCGCAACGTGCGGTCGGTCACATCGAGTCGCTCGGCCAGCTCGGCCCCCGTCCAGTTCGGTCGCGCCTGCAAAAGCGAGAGGAGTCTCAACATGCGGGCGCTCGAATCCATGATCTAATCCTGGTCCAAATTAGCGGACAAAATCTGTCCGGAATCTTCGATAGTTTCAACCTTGCAAGTATTCGAATCGATAGGAGGCAAATCGTGTTGTACAGCAGCGGCGACGCACTCTTCCGGCTGGCAAAGACGATTCAGGAAGACCGTTTGCGGGAGGCGGCCCGACGCCGTCAGATCAAGGCCGTTACGGTCGACGAGAACGGGGTCAGCCGGCCCCGCTCTAGTCGGACGGGACCCAAACGAGCTTCAACTCGGTGACTTGGACGTCCACTTTCTCGGCCGGTATCTCGAGCTCTTCGATGAGGGCGGCCTTGTCGTCCCACTCGACGCGGATGGCGTCGATTTCGGCGGCGAGGTCGTCCTCGAGGGCTTCGAGATCCGCCTGCTTGTCGGCCAAGGCTCCGGCGGCGGTGTCGCGACGGGCCTCTGTGCGGCGGGTTTGTGAGCGCCGGGAGGCGGCGCGGGTGATCGAACTTCTCCTCCTTCCGCCGAGCAAAGCGCCGAGCAGATCGCCGGCCCCTGATACGACCTCTTGCTGGCGGCGGGCAGCAACATCGGCCTCGAGATCGCTCATTCGCCGCTGAGCCGTTGCCAACTGATCCCGGACCCGGTCAATTCGGGCGCCGTATTTTTCTCGAAGGCTCGATATCGCCTTGTCGTTTTCCTCCCCGGCGGCTGTGATGCATCGGGCCCGAAAGTCAGACTCCTTCTCGCCCACCCGCGAGTAGAGATTGAGGCCGGAGTTCTTCCAGACCTTCAATTTGTGATTGGCGGCGAGATGGTTGATGAGTCCCTTCTCAACGCCGTTCCAAAAGGAGGCCTTGTCCATCGAGGGAGCGGCGAGGCTGTAGCTGACTCCATCCGGAATCTCGGAGCGGAAATCCCGCGGGTCGTGATCGACCGCAACTACTGATTCGGTTGTAACGGGGCTCCCGAGGTCGGTCAGAATCGCCTCGAAGACTTCTGTGTGGTTGACGCTGGCTTTGGTGTCGTCGTAGAGGACGCTGACCGTTGCCGCGATGACGGGAGCGAGCTTGGTCGATCCGGGAACGGCTCCGATCTCGCCCGCCCATCGCGCAGCCGTGTCCAGGTAGGTGACTGCAACCCCCGAGGCGACGGCAGGAGCAATGAGGACACTGTCTTCCGTTGCTACGGGCGGGATCGCAGGCGGTGTTCCGACGGCCGTTTCCGACGGCGTCGTCTTTGCTCGCTCCTCGGTCGAGTCCTTGCTTGTGAGTTGGGCGACTTGCTGCTTGCTCAGAGGCCCGGCCAAATACGACATCGCCCACCTGGTAGTGAACAAACGGGGCGGCTTTCCACCGGTGGTGTGGAGTACAAACTGCCTCTTTCCCAGACCGGAGATCTGGCGATCGAGAGAGTCGACGTCAACCGAGCCTGCGGCCGATTGCATCGCCTCGAGGATTCGAGCCTTGTCCCTCTCCGTTTGCAGCCGGCCAATTGCCCAGGTGCCGGCGTTGGACATCACCTTGTAGTCGAAGTCCATCGGGTTCTGGGTGGTGAGGACCATTCCATAGCCGAAGGCCCGCGCCTGTTTGGCCAAGATCATGATCGGTTTCTTGGAGGGAGGCTCGGCGGTCGGAGGTGCGAACCCGGCCACTTCATCCATGTACATCAGGAGGCGCAGATCCGAGGATCCCTGCTGCGATCGCATATAGGTGACCAGCTTGGAAAGTAGGAGCGTGACGAGGAACTGGCGCTCGGGTTCAGAGAGATGTGCCAAGTAGATCACAGCCGCCGAAGTGGTCCGGGCGTCGAACAACATGGCTCCAATGTCGAGTGGCCTTCCCTCGCGCCAGGCAGCAAAGGACGGTGACGCCACCAGTCCGTTGAGCCTCATCGCCAGAGCGGTGCGGTCCTTGGGAGGGATAAAGGCATCTAGTTCAAAGACACCCAATTTGCGGAACGGGGGCTGCTGAATCAGCCCGATCAGGCTGGCAAGATCGAGGCTACGCCCGTTGCCCCACTCGTTCTCGATGATGGTGGCAAGGAGGATGTGCTCGGGTCCGGAAATGGGGTCGGATTCGACTCCGGCCAGAACAAGGAGCGACGCCACGTATCCCTCGATCTCATCGCGGATCGCCTCGGTGGCGGCACCAACAGGCGCAGTGAGGCTTCCGAGAACGTTGAGGGCGGTTCCGGCGCTCGACCCGGGGGTGTAGATCGTGATCGCCGAGCTTTCTTTGAGATGGCGCATTCGCTCGGTGCCTAGCTCCCAGGAGGCGAGACCTTCCTTCCACTCGGCGGCCACTCGAGCCGCGAGCTCCTCGGCGGAAACGCCCTCGCGGCGAGCGATTGACTCGTCGACCCATGGTCGAAAGTCGGCCGGAGCCAGATCGGGGAAGTTGAGGAGCAGGTTGGTCATATCGCCCTTGGGGTCGATGATCAGGGCCGGTATTCCCGAGAGCAGTGCCTCTTCGAGGAGATCGATGGCCAGGCCCGTCTTGCCCGACCCGGTCATACCGACGATCACGCCGTGGGTGGTGAGGTCCGAAGCCTCGTAGAACAGGTTTTCACCGCGCTCACCGCGTTCGTCGAGCAGAGCACCAAGAAAGAGTTGGCCGGGCTTTTGGTCCATTTCTCGATTGTAAGAGAGGGATCCGTCAGGCCTCGGGGCTGCCCCTAAAGGCGAGGACGATGAAGAAGAGGAGTACCGCAAGGGTCGAGATGGTGGCGCTCCCGGCGGTGTTGAAGTGATAGCTGATGAGAAGTCCGCCGACCACCGCCAGCGCCCCCACCGCCACCGCGGTCATCATCATTTGGGGCACTCGGCGGACCAACAACGAGGCGGTGGCGGGCGGCGCCACCATCAGGCCGAAAACAAGGAGCGAACCGACCGTCCGAAAGCTGGTCACGACGGCCATCGTTACCAGAGCCAGCATCGCGAAATGCGCCAGTTGGGGGTTCATCCCCAGCAACGCAGCCTTGCGTTCGTTGAAACAGAGGACCAGAAACGGCCTGTAGAGGGCGATGGAGAGAATCACAGCCAGCAGGACACCGGCGCCGAGCATGATGAGGTCACCAGTCGAGGCGGCGAGGATGTCCCCGAACAGAATCTCTGTCAAGCCCCCCGAGTAGGACGAGGTTCGGGAGATCAAGACCACGCCCATCGCCAGCATCCCGACAAATAGCAGTCCGATCGCGGTGTCTTCCGTGAGGCGAGCCCGACGGTGCACGACCCCGATTCCGGCCGCCATGAACACCGCCGAAAGCAGAGCTCCAAGTACGGGGTCGAACCCCAGGAGCACACCCATCGCCACACCCGGAAGCACTCCATGGGCGAGGGCGTCGCCCATGAACGTCAGTCCCCGCAAGACCACCCAGGAGCCGACCATGGCAGCCATTCCCATCGCCAACAATCCAGCCACCAGGGCTCGCTGCTGGAAACCAAGGGTGAACGGTTCGATGAGCCAGGCCACGCTTAGCCCCCGAGAGCCGCGGCGATGGCGTTGGCATTGAATCGAATCAACTCGGCATATGTGCCCGTTTCCGAACCCGGCTCTCCCAGCCAATCGCTCGCCAGCTCCACGATTTGGAACGGCGGCCCGACTTCGTCGGCCACGCTCTCGGCCAACTCCGAAGAGGAGGTGCTCTCGACAAAGATCGCTCGAACGTCTCGTTGCTCGATGAGGGCCACCAGCGCGGCGAGATCTGCCGAAGAAGGACTTCCCAGCGAGCCTCCGCCAGGGATGATCGTGCCCACGACCTCGAAGCCGTAGCGATCGGCGAAGTAATCGAAGAAGTCGTGCCCCGTCACGAGCAGCCTTCTCTCTGGGGGAATGTCGTCGAGAATCTCTTCGACCTCTCGGTCTAAACGCTCGAGCTCGGCCAAGTAGTCACTGTTCGATCCGATGGATTGGACGATGAGATTTGCCGCCTGCCTCATTCGAGCCGGGTCGTGCCAGAAGTGAGGGTCCCGATCGATCGGATCCGAATGTTCGGCTAGATAGGTCACGGGAAGACCCTCGCTCTCCGCCTGCTCGAGGAGATCAATCAATCCCTCTTCGAGGCCGAGGCCATTGGCGAAAACGAAATCGGCCGCCGAAATGGCTGCGACCTGCTGTGAAGAAGGCGAATAGTCGTGCGGGTCGAACCCTGGCGGGATGAGTGTGATGAGGTCAAGGTCGTTGCCTCCGATGCTGCGGACGACATCACTGATGATGCCGGTGGTAGCCACGACCCTCAGGCGATCCGAGCCATTCTCCTGCTGAGGGGTGCAAGAGGCGAGGACAGCTCCAGCGACTAGCACGCTTATCACTTTCCGCATATAATGAGAATCATTATCGATTCGCACCTCCAGACGATAACACCGGCCTCCCGATGAAGGAGCGAGAGACCACTGAAGCTGTGAGGAGCCGAATGGCGGACCGCGGCATCCGGTTCACGGGTGGGCGACAGGCGATCGTCAGGGCCCTGCAGATCACATCCGGGCCGCAGTCGGCCGCCGAACTCCATCGCCGGCTTCGAGGGGCCGTACCGCTGTCTTCGCTCTATCGCTCACTCGCTGTAATGAGTGAGGCGGGAATTCTCGCCATGCACCACAGCAACGGCCTCGCCCGCTATGAGCTCGCCGAATGGCTGGCGGGCCACCATCACCATCTGGTGTGCCTGCAATGCGGATCGGTCGACGATTTCGAGCTAGCCCCACGTCAGGAGAAAGAGCTTTTCGCGCTGGTGGCAAGGGTGGGAGGCCAGCACCGATATGAGGTGAGCAACCACGCCCTCGAGGTCCAGGGCCTATGCCGCGCCTGTCGATGACTGCCGTCAGCGCCCAGGACCTGTCGGCGCGCTATGACGATCGCCTGGCGCTGGGTTCCTCTACCTTCGAAATCCCCGCTCGCTCTCTGGTGGCGGTGATCGGGCCCAACGGGTCGGGCAAATCAACTTTGCTCGACCTCATTGCCGGTCTGAAGCCACCAGCCGGCGGCAGTATCGAGGTACTGGGATCGGAACCGAGCGCAGTCAGAGATCGAATCGCCTATGTGCTGCAGGCGACGAGCATCTCTCGCACTCTGCCCATCTCGGTTCGGGAGGTTGTGACCATGGGTCGATACGCGTCCAAAGGACTGGGCCGGCGACTTGGCCGCGCCGATCGGATTGAGGTCGACCGAGCGCTGGCGCAGGTGGAGCTTTCCGACGTCTCCAGAGCTTCGTTTCACGAACTCTCGGGAGGTCAGCGCCAAAGAGTGCTCGTTGCCCAGGGCCTCGCCCAGGATCATGATTTGCTCCTCCTCGACGAACCATTGATCGGAGTCGATCTCGGGTCGTCGGCTTCGATCGAAGCCAGCCTCTCCGATGACGTCGACCAAGGCAAGACCGTGATTGTGACCACACACGACCTCGGTCAGGCGATGGCAGCTGACTGGGTGGTTCTCCTGGCTGGATTGGTGCTGGCTCACGGCCGACCCTCCGATGTTCTGACGGAGGAGAACCTCGCCCGCGCTTATGGTCTGAGGGTGGTTCGCTCCGGCGATCGGTTCATAGTCGACGATCCCGCCCATCAGGGAACGGACGAATTGCACGTCCATCTCGACCGTTCGATCCACCTCGAGCCCCCGGGTACCGACCTCCACCGCTAGGCCCCCTGGTCGGAGGGGGGAAATATTCGATCGGGCGGACTCGAGGCCCTCGGTAAACTCGGATGGATCCCGTGACCACACGCAGACCACCCGCGTCTCCGTTTGAGGTGCTCAGCCGGGGGTTGCGCCTTATCGGCCGCTTCGTGAGCTGGCACCCCCGCCCCTTTATCCGGGCGGTTTTCGGCGCGGCCATGTTTGCCTCCGCGATCATCGCCTCCGCCTACGTCATCGGACGCATCACCGATGAGCTCGTGATTCCGGTCCTCGACGAAGGAGAGCCGGTCAATGGCCGTGTCCTCCCCGCCGTGGCCGCGGTGCTGGCGGTCGCGCTTTGGAAGGCGACCGGCATCATCCTCCGGCGGTTCGGAGCGTCATGGCTGCAATTCAATGTCCAGGCCGACCTGCGTATGCGCCTCATCAGACAGCAGCTAAAACTCAAGCTCGGATGGATCTCCCGACGGACCACCGGGGACCTGCTGGCGGTGACCGACTCGGATGCGAGCCAGGCCATCTGGATTCTCGGTCCGCTGCCTTACGGCACCGGAGTCTCTCTTCTACTGGTGGGGACCGTCGTTCTGATTTTCTCCCTCGACGTCTGGCTCGGTTTGCTCACCCTCGCCTCGGCCATCGCCATCGTCGCCGTGGAGATGAATGGGAGCTGGAGCGTCTTTCCCATGTTCGAGAGGATCCAAAAGATGCGAGGCGATGTCAGCGACGTCGCCCACGAGAGCTTTGACGGTGCGCTCACCGTCAGAGCGCTCGGGCGGGAGGACAAAGAAGTCGCCCGTTTCGACGCCGTATCAGAGGCGCTGCGAGGGGAGCTGGTGAGACTCGGCCGGAAATTTGCCTTCTTCCGAAGCCTTGCCGACGCCATTCCACACCTGGCGACGATTCTTCTCGTGGTGTTGGGTGCGGCCAGGATCGTGGCCGGAGCCATAACTCCCGGAGAAATGGTGAGTGTCGCTTACCTGTTCTCGCTGTCAGCCGTTCCCGTGAGGCTGGTCGGATACGTGATCTGGGAGATGGCCTCGAGTCTGGCTGGTTGGGAACGCGTGGAAGACGTGTTAATCGCCGACGACTTCGTGGAGTATGGAGATTTGGAGGCCAATGAGGCTGACACCGGTGCCGCGGTCGAAGGAGAGTCGGTTGTGTTTTCCTACGACGGGCAGGTGCCGGTCCTGCGTGGAGTCGATCTCGAGGCACCAACCGGCTCGACGGTGGCAATAGTGGGTGAGACCGGGTCGGGGAAGACCACGCTGACCCTTTTGCTGGCGCGCCTCTGGGATCCGGAAACCGGCGCCATAACTCTCGACGGTCGTGACCTGCGCGACTTCGGCCCTTCCGAGCTGTCGAACGAGGTCGCATATGTCGCCCAGCACGCCTTCCTCTTCGATGACACGGTGCGGGGAAACATCACGCTCGGTGCCGACATCCCCGATGCCGACGTGATCGAGGCGGCCGAATTGGCCGGGGCCCATGAGTTCATCTCAGCGTTGCCACAAGGCTACGAAACTCGGATCGGGGAACGAGGCACCACGTTGTCTGGCGGACAGCAGCAGCGAATCGCGTTGGCGCGGGCCTTGGCACGCAAACCGCGCCTGTTGCTGCTCGACGATGCCACCTCGGCGGTCGACTCCTCGATCGAGGCCCAGATTCTCGCCAAGCTCACCCGAGCGGAATTGCCCTCGACCGTGATCATCGTCGCTTACCGACGGGCATCGATCATGCTGGCCGACCGGGTGATCTACGTCGAAGGCGGTGAAGTAGCGGCTCAGGGAACCCACGAGGAGTTGCTGGAGAGCACCCCTGGGTATGCCCGCATCCTCCGGGCCTATGAAGAGGACGCCATGAAGAGGAGTGCCTGAGATGGCGGCCGAGATCGAGGATTACGAGGTCGAGGAGGAAGGCGAGCCGATCACCACCCGCCATGCGCTGCGGCGGGCCTTCGTCGAAGCGCCGAGTCTTCGAGTCGGCTTGGTCACCACAGTACTCCTGGCGATCCTCGGCACGGTGGGCACCTTGATCGTTCCGATCATGGTGCAGCAGATCGTCGATCGCGAAGTCCTCGCCGGCGGCGGTCCCAATTTCGCCGCCGTCGCCATTCAGGGGGCAATTGCTCTCGCCTTGCTCGCGGCGGCGACGTTGCTGGCTCGGACGGCATTCTTTCGACTCAGCCGAATGACTGCGGATGGTCTCAAAGAGTTGCGGGTGAGGCTCTTTGATCATCTTCACCGGCTCTCGATCCTCCATGTGCAGGCTGAGAGGCGGGGAGCGCTTGTCTCCCGGGTCACGAGTGACATCACCACTATCCAGGAATTCATGGAGTGGGGAGGGGTGGGGATGCTGATCGGAGGAGCCCAGGTCATTCTCGCCCTCATCGTGATGTTCTTCTATCGCTGGCAACTGGCTGGCCTGGTTCTGCTGGGAGTCATCGTCTACGTCGTGATGCTGCTCTTCTTCCAAAAGCTGCTCCAGAAGGCCCATGACCAGGTGCGTGAGAAGGTCGCCGACTCGTTGTCGGTGATGGGGGAGACGATCACAGGCCTTCCGGTGATAAGGGCACACGGCGTGGAAGCAACCACGCTCTCCCGTGTCCAAGCGACCTTGTCCACGCAGGTCCGCGTGGAGCATCGTGCCTTCAAGCTTTCGGCACTCTTATTCGCCTCCGCGGAGATCTTTGCTGCCGGCATAACCGCAACAGTGATTGGAGTTGGGGTTTTCCTCGGGGCTGCCGCCGGCACGTCAGCCGGGGTGCTTCTGGCCTTCCTGTTCCTGGTCAATCTCATGATCGACCCGGTGCAGACTCTGGTGGAAACGATCGATCAGGCGCAGCGTGCCGCGGCCGGCCTCAGGCGGGTCTTGCGGGTGCTCGATACCCCCATCGACATTCCGGACCCGGTCGACGGCGTCGATCTTCGGTCAGGTCCGATCGGAATGCGAATGGCCGATGTGACCTATAGCTACCCCAAAGGGCCGATGGTGCTCACCGGCGTCGACGTCGATATCGCCGCTGGACGGCGAGTGGCGGTGGTGGGCCAGACCGGTTCGGGAAAGACCACCTTTACGAAATTGGTGACACGCCTACTCGAACCCGACGCCGGTCGGATCGAGATCGGAGGCGTTCCCTTGAACGAAATTCGCTTCTCCTCGCTGAGAAAGCGCGTGGCCTTTGTACCGCAGGAGGGATTTCTTTTCAATACGACCATCGCCGAAAACGTTCGCTACGGAGCTCCGGACGCAACCGATCAGGAGATACGCGAGGCGTTTTCTCAGCTCGGTCTCGAGGCCTGGCTCGCACGGATGCCTGCTGGCCTCGAGACAGCCGTCGGGGAGCGGGGCGCCAACCTATCGGCCGGGGAACGCCAGCTGGTAGCGCTGGTACGTGCGTGGATAACAAACCCGGACTTGCTGGTGCTCGACGAGGCCACCTCCGCCGTCGATCCCTTCCTCGAGGTATCTCTGCGCCGCGCCATCGAGCGTCTGACGAGTGGGCGCACTTCGATCACCGTGGCCCACCGACTTTCGACTGCGGAAGCCTCAGACGAGGTATTGGTCTTCGACCATGGCGGCCTCGTGGAGCGGGGCACTCACCAGGAGTTGCTCGCCCGCAAAGGCGTGTACACCAATCTCTACGCCGACTGGAACCGCGGCGCCAAGACCGCCTAACCGCCGAACCCAGGGTTCGCAGCCGCGCTCAACGCGGATAACGGTCGGCAGAATGAAAGTGATGCGACGGTTTCTAATCGACACCGATACGGCCTCCGACGATGCGGTGGCACTGGTGCTGGCCCTCCGACATCCTGACGCGCAGGTCGAGGCGGTCACCGTTGTGGCGGGCAACGTTCCTCTCGAGCAGGCGGTGCAGAACGCCCTCTACACGGTCGAATTATGCGGATCGGCGGTGCCGGTCTACGCCGGCGCCAGGGCTCCCTTGACGCGGCCACTCGAAACCGCTCAGTTCGTCCATGGCGAGGATGGAATGGCCGACATCGGCCTTCCCCTGATGGGCCGATTACCACATCCCGGCGAGGCAGTCGACGTCATCTCCTCGACTATCAACCAACACCCGAGCGAAATCACGCTGGTCACGCTCGGGCCTCTGACCAACGTGGCGACCGCCCTCGTCCGAGAACCGTTCCTGGCAAGGAAGGTCATCGAATGCGTGATCATGGGAGGCACCGGACGGGGGCCCGGGAACGTCACCGATAACGCCGAGTACAACATCTGGGTGGACCCCGAGGCGGCCAGCGTGGTCTTCGAGTCAGGGATGCCCATCAAGCTCGTCGGCTGGGACATCTCCTGTAAATACGCAACCTTCGGACCAGATGCGGCACGGGAGTTGCGAGAAATCGGTACGGATCTCGCCCGGTTTTGCATCGATATCCAGGCGACGGTCGACAGGTATGCAGTCGAGGTCTCGGGCCTGGAGGGATTCGACCTCCCTGATCCCATTGCGATGGCGATCGCTCTCGATCCTCGAATCGCCACCCAGACCCGGAAGGTCAGTGTCTTGGTCGGAACCGAAGGCAACGAACGGGGGGCGACGTGGATCGATTCATCACGCCCGCCAAATGTCGAGATGGTGGAGCAGGCGGATCGCCAACTCTTCCTCGAGATGCTCCGGCGGGCGCTGGGCCCCGCTTAGGTCCGACCGAACCGATCGAACTCCGGCAAGTCGACTCCGGTCCGAGCGATCATCTCCTCCATAGCCGCGACCGCCGGCACCAGGTCGATCGGCTCAGCCGCGGCCCAGGGATTCGCGTCCAGCGCGACCTGACGCAAGCGGAAGTCGTCGGGCGTGGTTGTTTCTAGGTCCGTCCAATCGATCGGCATGGCGATGGGAGCTCCTGGTCGCGGGCGCAGGGAGTAGGGACAGACGGCCGTGGGTCCGAAGTGATTGCGCATCCAATCGACAAATACCCGGCCCTTACGCTCCTTTTTCAGGAACTCAACAGTCATTTGGTCGGGGTGGCCCTGGGCGAGGAGAGTCGCCACCGCCTGTGCGAATCGACCCATCTCGTCGAATCCGATGGTGGGCTGGAGGTCGGTGACCAGGTGGAAACCTTTCGAGCCCGACGTCATCAGCCAGGTGGGCACGTCCAGGGCAGCGAGAAACTCAGCAGTGGCGCGAGCGGCGTATCGAACGCCGTCGAGGTCGCCTTCGGAGGGGTCGAGGTCGAAGACCATCCGATCCGGGTGCTCCAGGTGTGAGGCTCGGAACCCGGGGATGTGAAAGGTGATGGTGTTCTGATTGGCAAGGTAAGCGAGGCCCATCTCGTCACGAATGACGGGGTACTTCACGGTCCCATCTTGCTTGGCTAGTTCGATTCGATCGATGTAGTCGGGGAATCCCTTGCCGGCATGTTTCTGCATGAATCCCTGCTTCTGGATCCCCTGCGGGAATCGCTGAATCGTGAGCGGCCGGTCGATCAGATGCGGGAGCATTGCATTGGCCACGCGGTGGTAGTACTCGGCGACCTCGCCTTTGGTCACCCCCGAATCGGGATAGAGGACTTTCTCGGGGTGAGATACGACAACCAGAGAAGGCATTCTCCCACCTAGCATCCCTGAGGGTGAGCGACACCGAGGTGCCGGGGCTCGAGCCTGCGGCGTTTGGCTCCAATTTGTGGATGGTGGACGAGGTCTACCAGCAGTTTCTGGAGGATCCGGAGTCGGTCTCGGAGGCGTGGCGGGCCTACTTCAACGGAGAAGCGCCTTCAGAATCGACCGTCCCCCCATCCTCGGCTGCAGAGACAGTGCCACCGGCGAAACCACCTGTGGTCGAGCCGGTCACGCCACCGGCACCGCAAGAGACAGCTGCGCCGATCCAGGCGGAGGCGCCCCCCAAGAACGCCCTGGATACGGTCCTGCTTCGCGGCGCGGCGGCAGTGGTGGCCGAGCGCATGGAAGCGAGCCGTGAGCTCCCCACCGCGACCTCGGTCCGCAATGTCCCGGCGAAGTTGCTCGAGGTCAATCGGCTCATCATCAACAACCAGCTGAAGCGGCTGACTCAAGGTGG
Source organism: Acidimicrobiia bacterium (assembly GCA_036556085.1). Lineage (GTDB taxonomy): Bacteria > Actinomycetota > Acidimicrobiia > Spongiisociales > ZC4RG35 > JACCTH01. The sequence continues at coordinate 32,622 of DATBKE010000156.1, forward strand.
AAAGATCAGCTTTACCCACCTCATCGGTTATGCCGTGTCGCGGGCGTTCAAGGAGTTGCCCCACCTCAATGTTGCCTTCGCCGAGATCGACGGCAAGCCCCATCTGGTCCGGTACCCACACGTCAACCTTGGCCTGGCGATTGATGTCGAGCGCAAGGATGGGTCGCGGGGTTTGGTGGTCCCCAACATCAAGGAAGCCGACATGCTCGACTTTCGCTCGTTCTGGCTTAAGTACGAGGAGTTGGTCGACAAGGCCCGCTCCAATCGGCTGACGCCTGACGAGTTCGCCGGGACCACTGTCACCCTCACAAATCCCGGCACCATCGGCACCGTCCAAAGCGTCCCTCGCCTCATGCCCGATCAGGGGGTGATCGTAGGCGTTGGCGCCATCGCCTATCCACCTGAGTTCCAAGCCGCCGACGCCGGCTTCATCGCTCGCCAAGGAATCGGGCGAGTTCTGACGCTGACCTCTACCTACGACCATCGTGTCATTCAGGGGGCGCAATCGGGGGAACTGCTCGCCCGGGTGCACGAACTCCTTTTGGGCGAAGGAGGCTTCTATGACGAGGTTTTCGCTGCTCTTTCGATTCCTTACACGCCGGCACGGTGGGCGGTCGACGACAACCCGCCGATTGGGAGTCCTCGCTGGGCCGAAAAGCAGGCCAACGTTTTCCGGTTGATCAATGCCTTCCGGGTACGAGGCCACCTCATTGCTGATCTGGACCCGCTTCGCCAGTACCCACCCCGTCTCTACTCGGAGCTCGACCCTCTCTTCTACGGGCTGACAATCTGGGACCTCGACCGCGAGTTCGCCACCGGCGGCATCGACGGGACCGAGATGATGACCCTGGCCAAGATCCTCGCTCGACTTCGTGACGCATATTGCCGTACGGCCGGGATCGAGTACATGCACATGCAGGAGACCGAGCAAAAACGATGGATCCAGGAACGGTGCGAGGTGCCCCGCTCCGATATCGCCCGCGAGGAAAAGATCCGCATCCTGCGAAAGCTCAACCAGGCCGAGGCCTTCGAGAAGTTCCTCCACACCAAATACGTCGGACACAAGCGCTTCGGCCTCGAGGGCTCGGAGTCGGTCATTCCGTTGCTCGACTCCCTGATCTCGGCTGCGGCTATGGACGGCTTGGAGGATGTGGTCATCGGGATGGCGCACCGGGGCCGGCTCAACATCCTCGCCAACGTCATCGGCAAGAGCTACGGAAAGATCTTCCGCGAATTCGAGGGGGATCTCGACCCCGAAACCACAGGTGGCTCTGGCGATGTCAAGTATCACCTCGGCGCTTCCGGCAAGTACGAGACTGCCGACGGATCGATCATCGGCGTTCAGCTGGTCGCTAACCCGAGCCACCTCGAGGCGGTGGATCCAGTGTTGGAAGGAGTAGTGCGGGCCAAACAGGAAAAGAGAGGCCCCAGCGGACATACCCAAGTCCTGCCTGTGCTCATCCATGGGGATGCTGCTTTCGCCGGACAAGGCGTGGTGGCGGAGGTGTTCAACCTTTCCCAGCTGCCCGGCTATCGCACTGGGGGGACGGTTCACATTGTGATCAACAACCAGGTGGGTTTCACCACCTCCACGCTGGACGCCCGGTCCTCGTTTTACGCCACCGATGTGGCCAAGACGGTGGCAGCTCCAATCATTCATGTAAATGGCGACGATCCGGAGGCGGTAGTGCGGGTGGCCCGTCTGGCTTTCGCCTTTCGCCAGGCATTCAATCGCGACGTCGTCATCGACATGATCTGCTACCGCCGCCGCGGCCATAACGAAGGCGACGAGCCCTCATACACGCAGCCTCTTATGTACAAGTTGATCGATCAGAAACGGCCGGTTCGCACGCTCTATCTCGAGCGCCTGGTGGCGATGGGTGAAATCTCGATGGACGAGGGCGAGGGGCTTTTGGCCGAGTTCTCCGACCTTCTGAACAACGCGTTCCAGGAAACGCGGAATTCGGCCCCGGTCGAGCGGCCGAGCCAGGTGCGGCCGATGTCCGACAAGGAGCCGGAGACCTCCGTCGAAAGAGCCGAGCTGGTTGAGATCCTCTCCTATCTGTCCTCCCCACCGTCCGACTTCGTCATCCATCCCAAGTTGCGCCGGGTCCTGGACGAGCGAGCCGCCACCTTCAAGAACGGAATCGTCGACTGGGGGACCGCCGAGGCCTTGGCCCTGGGCTCGCTGGCCCGTCAGGGCGTCCCCGTGCGGCTGGCGGGTGAGGATTCGAGGCGGGGAACCTTTAGCCACCGCCACGCCGAGTTGACCTCGTACGACACCGGGACGGAGTGGACTCCGCTCCAGCTGTTGACGGCCGGCACCACCCGGGTTCGGATTGTTGACTCACTTCTCTCCGAATTTGCGGCCGTTGGCTTCGAATACGGCTACTCGGTGGAATGGAACGATGCCTTGGTCGGCTGGGAAGCTCAATTCGGTGACTTTGCCAACGGTGCCCAGGTGATTATCGACCAGTTCCTCGCCGCCGGCGAAGCGAAGTGGGGCCAACAATCCGGTCTGGTCCTACTCCTCCCGCACGGGTACGAGGGTCAAGGTCCCGAGCACTCGAGCGGTCGTATTGAGCGTTTCCTCGGGCTCTGTGCCGACGAGAACATGAGGGTGGTCGTCCCGTCAACGACCGGTCAGTACTTCCACCTGCTTCGCCGGCAGGCGCTGCTCCGACCTCGCAAGCCGTTGATCGTTTTCACGCCGAAGTCGCTCTTGCGAACCAAGGAATCTTTCTCGCCCACCGAGGTCATGAGCTCCGGAAGCTTCGAACCGGTGCTGGAGGACGAGGTGGCGACGAACAATGCCCGCCGGCTGATCCTGTGCTCAGGCAAGGTGTATCACGATCTGGCACGGTTTCGGTCGGAGGTGAAGGCCGACGACGTCGCCATTGTCCGTCTCGCCCAGCTCTATCCCATCGAGGGCCGTCGACTTGCCGATGTCGCCCGCCGCCACCCCGAGGCGGCGGTGGTCTGGTGCCAAGAAGAGCCCGAAAACATGGGCGCCTATCGATTTCTGCTCGAGCACCTCGAGGCTGCCTTCGGCCGCGAGGTCACCTACGCCGGGAGGGACCCATCGGCGTCACCCGCCACCGGGTCGGCTCGTGCCCACGCCGAGGAGCAAGAGAGGCTGGTGCGTTCGGCGATCGGCGCCTCGCAGTAATTCGGTAACAACCAAGGCGAGCCGGGGACTTGCCTTTTCAAAGGGAGAGTCTTCCGGCCGGGGAGTACCGGGGGATCAGCCGGAGCGATCCGGGGAACTGGAGAAACTCCGGGGAGATCCGGAGGGAGCGGCATCCGAGGGATTTGGAGACTCGGCGGGTTGGGGCAGCCGTGCCGGAGAAATCCGGAGGGAACGGCATCCGAGGGATCTGGAGAACTCGGAAGAGAATGCCGTCCCCTCCGGATTTCCATTATGGCCGGTTCCGGGCCCCACGGGACTGCGCCCGAGGGCCTAATCCTGGTTAGTCCGGAGGCGGCCAGTAGCGAGCGCGACGAAACTCGCCGGCTCGAACCTCAATTTCCCAGGTGGATCCCTTTTTGCACTCGAAAGCCGACTTCAAGGCCATTCCGTGCCGTGCCATCCAGTCGAGAAGCGCGGGGATGACGTCGCCGTGTGAACAGAGGACGGCGTTGGTACCGGCTAACTCCCGGCAAAGGTCGCGGGCTCCCTTGAATCCCTCGCCCTCAGCAAGCTCGGCTCGCTCCTCTATCTCCATGCCGAGCTTGTCGGCTAAGGGCTCGACGGTTTGACGGCACCTGACATAGGGGCTGGTGAGTATCCGATCGATCGGATGAACTGCCAGGGTCCTCGCCAGCCCCTGCGCTTGCTTCTCACCGCGGCTACTCAGGGGGCGCAGGCGGTCGTCTTTCTTCCAGTCGGATCGACTCCCGGCGGCGGCGTGACGTACCAAGAAGAGCGCCCCGGTGGACAGATAAGCCTCCGGATCAACCCCGGAGAGGACCTCTCTTTCCTTGCCATAGGTGAGCTTGTCCAAAGCCTCGGCGACTCCCAGCCACTGCAGATCGTCAACCTCATCGTTGGGTTGGAAGTCGTTCATCTGCAAAGCGCGCATTGCAAACCAATGAACGAGCTTCTCTCCGGCTTGCACCCGATATCGGCTGTCTCCTATGTAAGCGATCAGTCGAGCTTCGATCCCGGTCTCTTCCCTCACTTCGCGTAAGGCGGTTTGTTCGGGCGTTTCACCGGGGTCGGATTTGCCCTTGGGCAGCGTCCAATCGCCATATCGCTGGCGATGAATCACCAGGACCTGGGGCCCGTCTTGGTTGGGGCGTAGGACCACGCCTCCAGCAGCAATGACGAGATCAGGCTCCGACATCGATTCCCCCGGGGTAAGGATCCGTCAACGAACCGGATTATTGATGCTGGGACGCTCGAGGGCGAACCCACCCTTGCGGGAGGCGGTGACTGCGGTGAGGTCCACGCTCAGTGCTCCGCAGAAGCGACAAACGCGCCTGATGATGCCTCCCCCCGCTTCGCTCCCCGGACCAAACCGATGGCGTCCTTCGCGACAGGCCGCCAGCGCTCGCCGCCGAGAGGCGGTGTGCCGTGGAACACGTGGCATGGCTAGAGATTAAACGCGGGTAGAGCGGGAAAACCAGACTTATCTACGAATTGAGAACTTGGTCGATAGCCGTTGTGATCCGACGCTCATTGACTAGTGCATGTTTCTCGATGGCGAACTGTGGCCATGGGGCATCAAAACCCGTCACCCGCGAGATGGTCCCGCGGAGCGAGTAGAGACATTTCTCAGCGACGGTGGCAACCACTTCGGCTCCCACCCCGGCCGAACCCTGCGGTTCCTGAACGACCAGCAATCTGCCGGTTTTCTCCACCGAGGCGATGACCGTTTCTCGATCCCAGGGAAAGAGGGTCCGAAGGTCGATTACCTCTATCGGGCGCGAGGCGGCCGCTTTCATAGCCGGAGGCACCATGCCTCCGTAGGTGACAAGGGTCAGTTCCGAACCCTCCTGGCGGATCCGAGCCCTTCCGATTGGCACCTCGTACCACTCAGTGGGCACGAGCTCACGACCTGCTCGATAGAGGACCTTGGGCTCTAAGAAGATGACCGGATCGGGGGAGACGAGAGCGGAGGCGAGAAGGCCTTTGGCGTCCCAGGGAGTGGAGGGACAGATCACCACCAGCCCGGGAGCGTGAACGAAATACGCCTCAGGGGAGTCGCAATGATGCTCGTGGGCAGCGATCCCTGCCCCATTGGGGAACCTGACCACCACCGGTACGGAGACGTTCCCCCTGGTGCGAAAGCGAAACCGCCCGAGATGGGAGACAATCTGGTCGAAGGCCGGATAAACGAAACCATCGAACTGAATTTCGGCGACCGGGCGGGCGCCGGCCAGGGCCATTCCCACCGCGCAGCCGACGATCCCAGACTCGTTCAGAGGAGTGTCGATCACTCGCTCCGCTCCGAAGCTCTCTTGCAAGTTCTCGGTGACTCGGAAGACCCCGCCCGATAATCCGACATCCTCGCCAAGGACAATCGTTTCCGGGTTCGACTCCATTGCCTGCATGAGTGCGGCGTTGATGGCGTCGGCCATTGTCATCGATTCGGTGGGACCGCTTGGCGCCGGGTCATGTCCAACCTCCCACAACTCCTCGGGATGGAACACGGCTGCGGTTTCGCCGTGCGCTGCTTGCGTCGCATGCAGTTGCTCAACCAGCAGCGGTGGAATCCGTTGGTAGGCATGCCGGATCGTGTCGTCGCGCTTTGGCAGCGGACGCGCCTCGATTTCGGTGATAGCCGCCTCCACCTGGTCTGCCACCTCCATTGCCACCTTTTCTCCTACTTGCGGCTCCCAGAGGCCGCGATCCTCGAGAAAGGTCCGGAACCGCTCGATGGGATCCAGTCGGCGCCACTGCTCCTCTTCCTCGGCGGAGCGGTAGCGGCGGGCGTCGTCGGCGGTGGCGTGAGCGCCGAAGCGATAGGTCATGGCCTCGATCAGCGTCGGACCCTCTCCGCGCCTGGCACGGTCGACGGCTTCGCGAGTGACTTGATAGGTGGCGAGGACGTCCATCCCGTCAACCCGGATGCCGGGAAAACCGTATGCCTCGGCCTTCTGGGCGATCGTGGCGGAGGCCGTTTGTTTCTCATAAGGCACCGAGATGGCGTACAAATTGTTGGCGCAGATGAAAACAGTGGGTGTCTTCCAAACCCCGGCGAAGTTCATGCCCGAGTGGAAGTCAACCTCAGATGTGGCGCCGTCTCCGAAGTAGGTGACCGTGACGTCATCCTCACCACGCAGCTTTGAGATGTAGGAGTATCCGACCGCGTGAGGGAGCTGGCTGGCAATGGGAACAGTCGTGATCCCCATCCGGTACTTGAGTACGTCCCAGTCGCGATTTGGAAGTCCCCTCCAGTAGGACATAACGACATCAAGAGGTAAACCGCGGGCGAGCTGCACCCCGTGCTCTCGATAGGACGGAAATACGAAATCGTTGGGAGCGAGGGCGAGAGCAGAACCCACCTGTACCGCCTCCTGCCCCTCGAGCATCGGATAGGTGCCGATCCGACCCTGACGTTGTAGGGCCAGCATGCGACGGTCGAACTCGCGGGACAGGACCATAAGCCGATACATCTCGGCCAGCAGAGACTCGGGAAACGCGAGATCGGTTTCCTTCGGCGTGCCATCGGGCGCTAGCAGCTGAAAGGTCTGGTAGTCCGCCAAGCAAGCCGAGTCTGGCATGTTTTCGGGCTTTTTGAGCCGGGCTAGCCTCGAAATGTGCCTTCGCTTCGAGCCGGCGTCGACCGACTTCCGCCCTACGTGGCCGGTCGTCCCATCGAAGAGGTTGCTGAGGAGTTCGGCTTTGATCCCAGTTCCGTTGTCAAGCTGGCTTCGAACGAGAGCCCGCTGCCTCCCTTTCCTGAAGTGGTCGAAGCCATCGCGGCCCACGCCGGCACTTTGAATCGGTATCCCGATAACGGCTGGCACGACGTGGCGAGGGCGGTGGGCGAGTGGCTTGACGTAGACGAGCAGAACCTCATGTTCGCCGGCGGAAGCTCCGAACTCCTTCGGGTTTTCGCCCTGGCTGTGGGAGGGGCGGGGACAACCGCGGTATACGCCTGGCCGTCATTCATCATCTATCGCCTGGCCTCGGTGCTCGCGGGGAGCGAAACGATCGAGGTGCCCCTAACTGCAGATCACAAGCTCGACCCAGAGGGGCTGGTGGAGGCAATCAGATCCGACACCACAGTCCTCTACCTTTGTAATCCCAACAATCCGACCGGCTCGTACCTCGGCTCCGACCAGATCAAAGAGGTTATTGACCGGGTTGGGGATTCCGTTCTGGTGGTCATAGATGAGGCCTATTTCGATTACGTGACCGCCCCTGATTACGCCAGTGCCATTCCCGAAGCCCTCGCTCGCCCAAATGTCGTGGTGACGCGAACCTTTTCGAAGGTCTTCGGACTAGCCGCCCTGCGAATCGGATACGCAATCGGTCAGGAGGCGACATTGCTCGAGCTCCGGAGGGCACAGGCCCCATTCACCGTCAGCACGCTCGCCATGGCGGCCGCCATTGAGGCTGTTCGCCATCCCCACCGGATCCGTGAGCGAGTAGAGACCAATGAAAGTGGGCGAGATCTGGTGGCGAGGGAGTTGAGCAAGCGTCAGATCGAATACGTGCCGTCACAAACCAACTTCGTCTATTTCCGCCCTACTCCGGGCGCCAGTCTCGAGGAGGATTTTCTCCGGCGGGGAGTGATCGTGCGACCCTTCGGCGAGGACTGGCTCCGGGTCACGATCGGAACCTCGGAAGAGATGGATCGCTTCTTATCCGAACTGGATCGGATTCGTTTGAGACAAAAGACTAAAGACTGAAGATCGGAGTCTTTGGTCTCTCGTCTTCTGTCTTTTGTCTCGATCTCTTGTCTATCGTCTTCGCCATGCCGAGCCTCGAAGAGTTCTGCACCATCACTGGAACCCTTGCCCCGCGCATGGTGGGCAACACCCCGCAGGGAACGCGGATCGATTTCGGTTTCGAGGGAGTTGCGACCTCTTCTTATTGGGAGGGTGAGCGACCGGTGAAGGGCGTCGATTACGCCACGGTCCGGAGCGATCAGAACATGGACCTCGACATCCGGGCCACCATCGGAGAGAAACGAGAAACCGTTTCATACCGAGGGACGGGAGTGTCGATCGTGCTCAGCCCAACGGAAGCGCGGCCGCAAGAACTTCTGACGTTCGCTACCGGCAACGCCGACCTTGCCTGGCTTAACACCGCGGTGGGTATCGGGATCGGCGGGGGCAAGGACGGTAAAATCGAACTCACCATCTACATCGTCAAGGACTGATGGTCGACACAATCGGCTTGCTGGCTGGCACGGGCTGGGCAGCCGGGCTCAATCTTTACCTCGCAACCTTTCTATTGGGGCTCGCTGGCCGTCTCGATTGGCTCGATGTCCCCGCGGTTCTGCAACGCACGGACGTGATGATCGTGGCGGGAGTTCTGTACGGAATCGAGTTTCTGGCCGACAAGGTTCCGTTCATCGACAACGTGTGGGACGCCATCCACACCTTCGTGAGACCGCTCGGCGCAGGTGCTCTCGGCTATGTAATCGCCGGCGATTCTCCATCGGTCGGAGCCGCAATCGGCGCCCTCCTCACCGGGGCGCTAGCGCTCTCGGCTCACTCCACCAAGGCTACGACCCGGGCCGCGGTGAACACCTCCCCCGAGCCCTTCTCAAACATCACGCTTTCGCTATTCGAGGACGGCCTCGTAGCCGGGCTTCTCGCACTGGCCATCGCCAATCCAGTCGTGACCCTGGTGGTGGTGGTTGTCTTTACGATCCTCGGGATCTGGCTGGTGGTGAAGTTCTTCGGCGCCATCAAGCGGATCCGCGCCCGCCGGGCTAGCGCCCCGCCCGCTCCGGGCTAGAGCCGAACTTGGCTGGCCTCTTCTCGATGAAGGCCCGCATACCCTCGAGATGATCAGGGGTCACACCTAAAGCGCCCTGCACGCTTCGCTCCTCCTCGAGCGCGTCGACGAACCCAAGTGAAGTTGCCCCGTACAGGATCTTCCGGTTGGCGACATAGCCCGCGGTGGGTCCCAGCGCCAAAGTGTTTGCTTGTGCTGTCGCCTCGGCCAACAAGCCCTCAGCAGGCACGGAGCGGGCGAGGCCGAGATCGGCTGCCTCGGCAGCGCTCATGCGACGGTTGGAAGAGGTGAAATCGATTGCTCGAGCCAGGCCGAGATGATGCACCAGAAGCCAGGTAGATCCGGTATCGGGGATGAGGCCAAGGCCGATGAACGCAGAGAGGAAGTAGGCCTCAGCCGACATGATTCGGAGGTCGCATCCCAAAGCCAAGGCCATCCCTGCCCCGGCCGCGACTCCGTTGACCGCCGCCACGGTCGGAATCCTTGCCTCGAAGAGGGCGGTTGCCATCGGGTTGAAGCGCTCTCCCAAGACCCGGTCGAGATCGGGTCCACCCGTTTCGTACTCGCTCATCAGATCGGAGAGGTCGGCACCGGCGCAGAAAGCCTTGCCCGAGCCCGTGAGAACAGCCGCCCGTGCTTCGTCGCCAGCGCGGTCGAGGGCCGAGATGAGGCCGCTGGCGAGTTCGGCCGAGACTGAGTTGAAGCGGTCGGGTCGTGAAAGAGTGATGACCGCCACGTCGCCATCGACCTGGTAGTGAACGGCCATCCGGGGAGAGTAACCGCCGTTCTATGGGCTGGCAGATGGGCAGGGCCGCCCTGCGAACCCTGGGTTCGCTATACCGGGTCCATGCAACGCCAGGTGGTCGTTTCGGGGGATCCGCTGACGATCGAGGAGGTTGTGGCAGTGGCTCGGCGCCAGGCCTCCGCCGTCCTCGGCAGCGGGGTGGCTGCCCGCATGGAACCCGCCCGGCGCGTGGTCGAGGCGGCCTTGGATTCCGACGCCATCGTCTACGGAATTACCACCGGCTTCGGCGCTCTGGCCTCGACCAGAGTTGAGAGCGAGGAGGCGGTTGAACTCCAGGTCAACCTCCTCCGCAGCCACGCCGCCGGGGTTGGTGACCAGCTGCCGAACGAGCTCGTCCGGGCGATGCTGCTCCTCAGAGCGCGGACCTTGAGCCAGGGCCACTCCGGCGTACGCCCAATCGTGGTTGAGCGCCTCCTGGATCTGCTGGCGGCAGACATCCTCCCGGTCGTTCCGAGCCTGGGGTCGGTTGGGGCGTCGGGAGATCTGGCGCCCTTTGCCCATCTCGCCTTGCCGCTGATCGGCGAAGGCCGTCTGCGATCGAAAGACCGAGTGCTCGAGGCGAGCGAGGCGCTACGGGCCGAAGGGCTAGAGCCTCTGCGGCTCGAGGCAAAGGAAGGACTTTCTCTCCTCAACGGAACCGAAGGAATGCTGGCGATGGCATGCATCGGAATCGACCGGGCGGCCCGGCTGGCCCGGGCTGCCGACGCCGCTTGCGCGATGTCAGTAGAAGCCCTCCTCGGCTCTGCTCGTCCCTTCCGTTCCGAAATTCACCGGTTGCGACCACATCCAGGACAGGTCGATTCGGCGGGTCGCATCGGCAGGTTGCTCGAAGGCTCCGAGCTCGGAGCCAGTCATGCCGACGATTTCGTCCACGCCGTGCAAGATGCCTACTCGCTTCGCTGTGCGCCCCAGGTCCATGGGGCTGTGATCGACACCATCGAGCACGCTCGTCGGGTTGCGTCGATCGAGTTGGGGGCGGTGGTCGACAACCCGATCGTCTTTCCCGAGACGGCCGAGGTCGTCTCCGGAGGCAACTTCCACGGAGCGCCTTTGGCCTTCATCCTCGATTTTGTTGGCATCGGCGTCACCGAATTGGGATCGATCTCAGAGCGACGGATCGATCGCATGCTCGATCCCCAGCACTCCGCAGGGTTGCCTCCGTTCCTTTCGCCCTCGGCGGGTCTTCACTCCGGATACATGCTCGCGCAGTACACCGCGGCGGCACTGGTTGCCGAGAGCCGGGTGCTGTCCCATCCCGCCTCGATCGATTCGATACCGACCTCGGGATCGCAGGAAGATCACGTGTCGATGGGCTGGGGGGCGGGGCGCAAGCTTTTGGCGATTCTCGACAACATCGCTCGGGTTATCGCCGCCGAGCTGGTCGTGGCTGCTCAGGCCATCGAATTCCGCCAGCCCCTCCGTCCAGCCCCCGGAGTGGGGGCGATCTGGCAGGGGATTCGGGAGCTTGTCCCTGTACTCACGGCCGACCGCCCCATTGGCGTTGAGCTCGAGCAGGTGGCTGATTTTGTCGAGGCCGGGCGGCTGGACGAGATCTGCGGCTGGAAAAACCTGTAGGGAAGACGGCGATTCTCCGATATGAGTGTCGGAGGAATTCACTTCATGCGATTTAGCGGTTCACTGCAGACACAAGGCGACCCTGGAGGCTGGCTCAAGACCAGCCTGAACTTGGTGGGGGGACGGGTTGAGATCGTCGCGGGCGAGGAAACCTTGGGAACCTGGTCTGTCTCTCAGGTGAAAGCGGAGCGCGTTGAGGGGAACCGGTTCGATCTCCTCCTGGGTGACGACCGTGCCGTCTTCCTGGCCGACGATGCTCTCGCTTTCTCCTACGAAGCTCTTCCCCAGCTGGCCAAGAACCCCATTGTCGAGGTGGCCCAGGGTTTCCGACAGAAGCTCCTCGGTAGCGCTCGCAAGGCCGCCAAAGTCGTCGAGCCGGTGACGCCGGAGCCACCTCCGCCGTCGGCTCCCTCGCTGGCCGACAACATCGTCTGGCAGGACCCTCCGCCCGAGGCACCTGCCAACGTCAAGCGACTGCGCGAGCTGATCGAGGCCGCACGGGCCAATCGGGAAGAAAACGAGGACCCGCCGCCAGAGGCACGGGAGTCAGTGGAGAAGGCGCCCGAGGTAGCCGTGCTGTCCATCGATCCTCCGATGAGGCTGATCGATTCGGGCGCTGACGCGGATCCCGAGCCGTTGTGGGCAGGGAGCGAACTGGGGCGGCAGATCAACCCTCCGGTCGATGATGAGCCCGATTTCTTCACCTCACCGTTGGAGCCGGAAGAAGTTGAGCAGCCAGCCCGCGAGCTCGAGCTAACCCCGCTTGAGTCACGGCGTGAACCGGACGAGGTCGAGGCGTTGCCTGCCGAGGAACCGTTTCTCGCCTTGGTTGAAAGCGGCCAGTCCGACGAGTTGGTCAACGAGCTCGAACAACTGTTGAAGTGGGTCTCGACCAATGATCTCAACGACACCCAAGCCCAAGCCGCCGCAGATCTGGTCCGCTCGATCCGCGCCCTTCTCGACTCCTAACCCGTTCCTGCGTAGAAATGGCCGCATTTGTGCGGTCATTTCTACGCAAGAATGAATCGGTGATACCGCCGACCTTTCACGGTCCCGAGCTCCACGCCAAAGGCTGGCTGCAGGAAGCGGCGCTGCGCTGCCTCCAGAACAACCTCGACCCCGAGGTAGCCGAGGATCCCGAGCGGCTGATCGTGTACGGAGGTACCGGCAAGGCGGCCCGCAACCCGGAGGCGTTGGCGGCGATTGTCGATTCGCTGCTCTCCCTCGAATCCGACGAGACCCTGCTGGTGCAGTCCGGAAAGCCGGTCGGAATTCTCACCACTCATCCTCTCGCTCCACGGGTCCTCATCGCCAATTCGCTACTGGTCCCCGAATGGGCCACCTGGGAGAAGTTCTGGGAGCTTGAAGCCGCCGGTCTGATGATGTACGGGCAGATGACGGCGGGTTCCTGGATCTACATCGGAACCCAGGGAATTTTGCAAGGCACTTATCAAACCTTTGTCGCCCTGGCCGAGCAGCGCTTTGCGGGGACGCTTTCTGGGACCGTCACCCTCACTGCCGGGCTCGGAGGCATGGGGGGTGCCCAGCCGCTAGCGGTGACCATGAACGGAGGGGTGGCGCTGGTAGTCGAGGTCGATCCCTCCCGCATCCAGCGGCGGCTCGAGATTGGATACGTCGATCAGGCCGCCGCCGATCTCGACGAAGCACTGGCTCTTGCCGAATCGGCCCGTAGGCAGAGACGAGCGCTCTCGATCGCCTTGCCGGGCAACGCGGCCGACGTCTTTACCGAGATTCGTCGTCGCCAATTTCCCGTCGACATCGTCACCGACCAAACCTCGGCCCACGACCCGCTCAACGGGTACGTGCCCAATCACTTCACCCTGGAGGCGGCCTCAGAGTTGCGTCAGGCCGATCCCAAGCGGTACATCGCCGAGAGCCGGCGGGCGATGGCGGAGCACTGTCGCACCATGGTTGATTTTCAGAAGGCGGGGTCCGAAGTCTTCGACTACGGCAACAACCTGCGGGGCGAGGCCGTGCTGGGCGGGTATCCAGATGCCTTTTCCTACCCGGGCTTTGTCCCGGCATACATCCGACCTCTGTTCTGCGAGGGACTGGGTCCCTTTCGCTGGGTGGCACTGTCGGGCGATCCTTCCGATATCGCCGCCACCGATCGCGCGGTCGCCGCTCTGTTTCCCGACAACGCTCCCTTGCAGCGTTGGCTCCGAATGGCGGACCGGATCCCGTTTCAAGGCCTGCCGGCGCGCATCTGTTGGCTTGGCTACGGCGAACGCGACAAGGCCGGTTTGGCGTTCAACGAGTTGGTGGCGCAGGGGAAGGTCAAGGCTCCGATCGTGATCGGACGCGATCATCTCGATTCGGGATCGGTGGCCTCGCCCTATCGGGAGACCGAGGCCATGGCCGATGGTTCTGACGCGGTGGCGGATTGGCCGATCCTCAACGCTCTGGTCAATGCCTCCTCTGGAGCGGCATGGGTGGCGGTTCACCATGGCGGCGGGGTGGGTATTGGCAAATCGATCCATGCCGGAGCCCAGGTAGTTGCCGACGGCACTCCCGATGGTGCCTTTCGAGTGGAGAGGGTCCTGACGAACGACCCGGCCATGGGAGTCCTACGTCACGCCGATGCCGGCTATGAGAGAGCCCGTTCGGTGGCCTCCGAACGCGGCGTTCGCATCCCTGGCTAGACGGCGGGCATCCCCACCCGATCCGTCAGATCTTCTCCCGAGACCTGGAAGACGAAGCAGATCACCTCGCGGTCGCCCCCGTTCCACGATCCTTCGGTGGGATATAGGTATCCGAAGTCGAGGTCTGAGTCCTGGTAGGCGATTCCGGTGTAGCTCTCGAAATGGCGATAGCAAAAGGGCTCGGCCCAATCGGCCAGGCGGGTCGCGCCCGGATAGAACGCCTGGTCGGGATGGTCCGCCACGCGGTACGCCTCGGCATAGTGGGGACGTTCGCAGCTCACCACTTCGTACTCACCCTCGACATCGTTGAAACAGTCGCCGACAGCGAATTGGAGATTGTTGACCGGAACCTGTTCGAGGGTCTCGATCAGCGCCGGGTACACGATCCCAAAACCAAAGGCGCTGGCCAAGGTGAGCGTCCCCGAGGCAGCGCTCCAGGCAAGCTTGGCTCTGCGAGAGAGCGGCCTCGGGCCGGTAGGCCACCCGGCCAGTGCCCGGCGAGCCCAAAGGCCGGTATTGATCATGCTGACGATTCGCATGGCCAGCACGGCTGCCACGACCGCAGCGATCGACGACACGAGTGAGAGGATCCGCGTCGTTGCCAACGGAATGTTGGGATCGATGACGCTTGCTCCACCCAGCGCATTGGAAAACAGAAACGCTCCCCACCAGGCCCGGCGCACCCCAGGGCGATCATTGCCGGCCCGGGCGAGCTCGGCGATTCCGCGGTAGGGAATTATGAGACCGAGGATTGGGACTAGGTAGAACCACACCACGGCTGGTGAATAGCGGGTCTTGGTGAGGGCACGGAGGTTGGCGTGAGCCTGGTGTTGCCAGATCATCCAGGCAATCACCACGATCAGAAACACACCTACATATGCCAGGCTGAGACCTGCCTCCCACCCATCGGTAAAGGCCGGCTCGCCACTGAGAAGCTCGGCGCGGCGGGCATCGATCCGGGCGAGTGTGACGATCGCGCTCAGGCCGGAGACTATTTCCACGGCGGCAATGCCGGCCAGGGCGGCGGTGGCGAACTGACCTGCCCCAATGGGGGAGCCAGGTGGAACCCGATTGACCGGGGCCGGCGACTCGGGTTGGGTCGGTTCGGCGTTCTCCTCGCTCATGATGAGAAGTTAACCATCGGTACCCTCCGCCCATGGCCCGTGCATTGCGCTGCTCGTTCTGTGGAAGGAGTCAGGGGCAGGCAGGCAGGCTGGTGGCAGGACCCGACCGGGTGGCGATTTGTCAGGGTTGCATCGAGCTTGCCCGCGAGGTGGCGTTGCCTTCGGCCCGCCCGGCCACCGGGGACCTGGTGCTGACCGGGATTTCGGAGTTGGTGACCAACGATCCGCGCGCCGGCAGCCGTTTGGGGGTGATCGAGGACGCGGCGCTGGCGATACGCCATGGTCAAGTTGCCTGGGTCGGTGCCGGTGGCGACCTACCAGTTCGATATGGCGAGCTGCCAGAGATGAATTGCGGGGGAAAGGCGGTGATCCCTGGCTTCGTAGATCCGCACACCCATCTCGTCTTTGGTGGAGATCGAAGCGATGAGTTTGCGATGCGATTGCAAGGGGCTACCTATCTCGACGTGCAGGCCGCGGGAGGGGGGATCACCTCAACGGTGGCGGCCACAAGAGCAGAGTCACCGACCGATCTCCTGACATCGGCCATCGAGCGGGCGGGGCAAATGCTCGAGCTGGGAACCACCACGATCGAGATCAAGAGTGGATACGGCCTTGATCTCACCACCGAAGTCGCGTCGTTAGAGGTGGGGCGCCAGGTTGGCGAGGCGCTTCCAGTGGACGTGGTCACTACCTTCCTCGGGGCGCACGTGGTGCCGCCAGAGTTCAGCAACGATCGCTCCGGATACATCTCCCTGCTCGAATCGATGATGCCGGTGGTCGCCGCCAGCGCGACCTATTGCGACGTCTTTTGCGACGAAGGCGCCTTTACCGTTCCCGAGGCCCGGCGAGTACTCGAGTCCGGTAAGCGTCACGGGCTGCGTCCCCGTCTCCATGCCAATCAGCTCGGCAACACCGGCGGCGTCGAGCTAGCCATTGAGCTCGAAGCCGTTAGTGCCGACCATCTCGAACACGTCGACGAGGAGCAGGCGCGGGCCCTAGCCGACTCGGAAGTGGTGGCGGTCCTTTGTCCGACGGCCTCTTGGTCGATACGAGCCCGGCAGGCTCCCGGGAAGCTCCTTTGGGACCTGGGAGCGACGGTGGCATTGGCGACTGACTGCAACCCGGGGACCTCATACGTGGTTTCCATGCAGCTCGTGATGGCGGTTGCTTGCCTCGACATGGGGCTGACCCTCGACCAAGCGCTCTGGTCGGCGACCAGAGGTGGAGCTCTGGCATTGGAGGAGGCGAACAAGGGCCGACTCCGTCCCGGTGACCTCGGCGATGTTCTCGTCCTCGAGTCGGATTCCTACCGCCACCTCGCCTACCGGCCTGATCGAAATCTGGTGAAAACCGTTGTGAAACAAGGGGATATTGTCGTTGGCAGCCTGGCCCCAGAATCCGATCTTGCCTAAGGTGGCCCTCCGAGACGCAGCGCGCGTCACCGTCGCAAACCCGCAAGGAGGGCAAGTGAACAAGACGGAAATGGCACAGAAGCTCGCCAGGAAAATCGATATGACTCAGGCCGCAGCCGCCGAGATCATCGATGCCATCTTCGACACCGATCCTGGCAAGGGAATCATCGCTGTCGAGCTCGACGCCGGGGACAAGGTGACCATCTCAGGTTTTGGAACGTTCTCCACCAAGAGCCGCTCCGCTCGCAAGGGCCGTAACCCCGCCACCGGCGCGGAGATCTCCATACCCGCTCGCAAGTATGTCCACTTTGCTCCCGCCAAGGGCCTCAAAGACCGCGTTTCCCTCTAGCTTCCCCCTTGTCGTCGATCAGACGCGGCCGAGGCCGCGTCTGATGCGCGTTGGGTGAGATGAATACCCTCTTTCACCGGCCGGAGCCGGTGATCATCGCCCATCGGGGGTCACGGCTCCTTTGGCCCGAGAACACCCTGACCGCCTTTGAGAAGGCAGCCGGGTTCGGCGCCAAATTTTTTGAGACAGACCTCCGAGTCAGCGCCGACGGAGTACTCCATTGCTTTCACGACGCGTTCTTGGAGCGGACGACCGACGGATCGGGTCCAATCGGATCACGCAGCGCCCGGGACCTACAGCTTCTCGATGCGGGCTACAACCACCGTATTGGCGACGAGTACCCCTTTCGGGGTCAGGGAGTAGGCATTCCCACCTTCGCCTCCGCCCTGGAAGCGTTCGGAGACTTCGGATTCGTCGTCGACATCAAGAACGACGGTGCCGTCGAGCCGCTCGGGCGGATGATCAAGGAACGAGACCTCGCCAGCCGCTTGATCGTGGGCTCATTCGCCACCCATCGCTTGCAACGCTTGCGAGAAATCTGTCGGACGGACCTGGCGACTTCGACCGGTCCCGCCGAAACTGTGAAGGCGATCGTGGCTGGCCGGATGGGGGCCAGAGTTGAACCGTTCGGTTCGACGACGGTGGCGCTCCAAGTACCCGTCTCCTGGTACGGGGTTCCGGTGGTAACGGATCAACTGATTGAGATAGCTCATCGCTTCGGCAAACTTGTGCACGTCTGGACGATCAACGAGGTTCCAGAGATGAGGCGACTCCTCGACCTCGGAGTCGACGGCGTTATCACCGATCGGGTCGACCTTGTGCCCGTTATGTGAGCGACGGAAGGTGTGGTGACCGGCCGGCCTCGAACTCATCGATGGCATCGGTGTGCCTCAACGTCAGCTCGATGTCGTCGAGGCCGTTTTCGAGGCGCCACCGGGTGTAGGGGTCGAGCTGGAAGTCGGCTGCGAACCCGTCGGCAGTGACCTTCTGCTCGGGCAGGCTTACTTCGACCACCGCCTCCGGCTCGGCTTCGGCTAGCTCCATCAGCCAGGCAACTTCCTTGTCGCTCAACACCACCGGCAGCAACCCGATCTTGGTGCAGTTGCTAAAGAAGATGTCGGCGAACGACGGCGCCACGATGGCTTCGAAGCCCCAATCTTGCAGCCCCCACGGGGCATGCTCCCGGGAGGAACCGCTGCCGAAATTGGGACCGGTGACCAGGATGCTGGCACCTTGGTACTGGGGGCGGTTGAGTACGAAGTTGGGATCGGCCTCCCGCCACTCGGCGAAGACGAATTGGCCGTAGCCGATTCGCTCGACGCGCTTCAGGTATTTCTTCGGCATGATCTGGTCGGTGTCGACGTTCGCCCGAGGGAGCGGGGCCAGGCGCCCACTGATGACAGAAATCGCCTTCATTTCTCGAATGTGAAGCGGGTGGGGGACGTTGCAAAGCTATCTATCGATGACATGTCGAGGGCGATGATCACCTCGGGAGCGATTCGCCAGAAGCTACCGTCGGCCTCGGGTCGGTATTCGTACTTGGCCTCGTAATTGGCCCTCAACTCGCCGAATTGCTCTCCGGCCGGCCCTTTGGTCACTCCACCGCGACCACTGACATGGATGCCGTTCGAGTCGACGCCGAAGCTCACCCGCGGGTCGCGGACCAGGTTGCGGGCCCAACGAGTTGTGTCGCCGCCTTCGAAATAACCGGTTTCGCCGACCCAGCCGCCCCAAATCGGGTGGATGTGCGAGGCCCCGTCGGGTCGGGTAGTCCCGATCCAGTAGAGGCTTGCCGCTGCGAGTGCATCGCGCACGGTGTCCCAGGAAAGCATCCCCTTCTTCTGAGTCGAGAAGCCATATGCCTTTGGCGCCGTCGGACGGCTGCTCACCGGAGCGCTCATTGCCAATCCCGAACGTCAACCAGGTGACCAGCAACGGCTGCGGCGGCCGCCATCGCCGGAGAGACTAAGTGGGTGCGACCGCCGGGACCTTGCCTGCCTTCGAAATTGCGATTCGAGGTCGAAGCACAGCGCTCCCCGGGAGCGAGGATGTCGGGGTTCATCCCCAAGCACATCGAACAGCCGGCGTCGCGCCATTCAAAGCCCGCTTCCTTGAAGATCATGTCGAGTCCCTCGGCCTCCGCCTGTAGTTTCACCAAGCCGGAGCCGGGCACGACCATGGCGTTGACGTGTGGGGAGATTTTTCGGCCTTCGACAATACGTGAGGCAGCTCGTAGGTCCTCGATGCGGCCATTGGTGCAGGATCCGAGGAAAACCCGGTCGATGCGGACGTCGGTGATCGGGATTCCGCCGGGAAGGTCCATGTACGCCAGCGCTCGTTCGATCGAATCGCGCTCGGTGGGATCGGCCGCTTCGTCCGGGGTGGGGATACGACCGGTGATTGGAATAGTTTGACCGGGATTGGTTCCCCAAGACACGTACGGGACGAAGTCGGCGGCGGCGAAGTTGAGTTCCGTATCAAAGCTGGCGTCTGGATCGGTTGGTAGCTGCCGCCAGAGCGCGAGGGTCGGTTCCCAGTCGCGGGGCGCGAACGGTTTGCCTTCCAAATACGCATACGTGGTTTCATCTGGAGCGATCATCCCGGCCCGGGCTCCGGCTTCGATCGACATGTTGCAGATGGTCATGCGTCCTTCCATCGAGAGGCTTTCGATGGTGGAGCCCATGTACTCGATGACGTGCCCGGTGGCGCCCCCGGTCCCAATGGTGGCGATGACTCCCAGGATCACGTCTTTGGGAGTTACGCCATTGGGAAGGTCACCGTCGACTCTGATGGCCATCGCTCTGGGTTTGTCCTGGGGGAGGGTCTGTGTAGCGAGAACGTGTTCGACTTCGGATGTGCCAATTCCGAATGCAAGGGCGCCGAAGGCGCCATGAGTCGAGGTGTGCGAGTCTCCGCAGACGATCACCAATCCCGGCTGCGTTATCCCTTGCTCGGGCCCGATGATGTGGACGATCCCCGAGCGGGGATCATCGAGGCCGAAGAGCGTGACCCCAAATTCCGCGCAGTTGCGGATAAGGGCGTCGATCTGAATCTTCGACAGGGGGTCGGTGATTCCAAGCTCGCGGTTGGCCGTGGGGACGCCATGGTCGATGGTGGCGAGGGTCAGGTCAGGCCGGCGCACCTTGCGTCCCTGCATGCGTAGCGAATCGAACGCCTGAGGTGACGTCACCTCGTGGACGAGATGCATATCGACGTAGAGCAGGTCGGGTTCCCCGGGCACACTGCGTACCAGGTGAGACTCCCACACCTTTTCAAAAAGCGTCTTGCCGCTCACTTGGTAAGGATACCGATGGTGCTGATGAGACCGACCTAGGGAAAGTAGACCTGGTTGGCGGCGATGATCTCACCGCCACTGACCACCAGGGTCATAGGGGTTTCCCCGACGATGATGCCGTAGTAGCCCTCACCGTCTTGTAGCGCCGCGATCAGTTCGTCGCGGTCGACTGTCACCTCCTGGATCGCTCCACCGGCATCGAAGCCAAGGAGCACAAACGAACCGGCCGCACTGAGAACTGCGGATTGCGAATCCTCGTCGGGATTTGAGATGAAGTAGTCGTTGGGCAGATCCTCGTCTTCCCCTATCACCCCCGCGGCTACCGCCGCATCGTGGGCCTCATCACCCGTGAGTAGCTCGGCGGGATCGAAGGTCAGCTCTTCATCCTCCGCCGAGAGCACGAAGGCGAAAAACTCGTCGGTACTGGTGGGGACGCTGGCGCCGGGCGTGGCCGTCGGGGTGGCATCAACTCCGCATGCAATCGATGCCAGCAGGAGGGCGAGAAGCGCACGCTTCATTCAGCGGTCAGTCTCGCGCAACGCGCTTTCGAAGTCGCTTGTTGCTGCTTCATCGAAGCCAACCAGCAACACTTGGTCGAAGGCGGTGGCATCGGCCGTCAGCCAATCTCGGATCGCGCGGACGATGACCCGGCTGGCCTCCGCGCGGGGGTATCCGAAGATGCCGGCGGAGATGGCGGGCATAGCGATCGTGCGGCAACCGTGGGCTTTGGCGGCGTTGAGGGCCGCTCCGACCGCTTGGGCGAGTAGCGCTGGGTTGTCTTGACCTTCCCGGTAACGGGGACCCACCACGTGGATCACCTTGGCGGCCGGCAAGGATCCGGCGTTCGTCACCGCAGCTTGGCCTGGTTCGAGCGGACCCCGTTCCTTCACCCACGCATCGGACTCCTGTTGGATGACGTCACCACCCGCTCGGGCGATGGCTGCCGCCACCCCGCCCCCATGTTGCAGGTGCTCGTTGGCGGCGTTGACGATGGCGTCGACTCGTTGCTGAGTGAGGTCGCCTTGGACTACCTCGATCACCCATGAATCGTATCGGTCGAGGGGTAGCCTCACCGGGGGATGTTGACCCTGATAACCCTCCTTTGGCTGGCACTGGTCGCGGTCCCTTTGCCGGCGCTGGCATCGAATGAGGGGGTTGATCTTGGTGGCGATTTCGGCACGGCCAGGGCCACGGCCCGCCAGATAGACGCCTCGACCATCGAACTGACACTCGAGTTGGAGGCTGACGGGGGGGCGACAGTCGTCGGCTACCTCATCGAACCAGGGGATGGGCAAGGGACCTTCCCGTTGGTCGAACGGGCAGATGGCGTCTACCGAGTAAACGTCGAGGTGCGGCGAGTCAATTACGTCGTTGTTTTCGAGTTGATCAAGCCCGAAATCACCCGCCAGAGTCAGCCGCTGCTATTGACAGATCTGGGGGTGAGGCCTTCGGTCCTGGGGATGCCGAGCGGCGACGAGACGATGGAAACCCGAAACGATGGAACCCGTCAATGGGGGTGGGCGGGGTTAGGTCTCGGGGCTTTGGCCCTGCTTGGCCTGGCCATCTGGGCATGGCCGGAGAGAAAGCAGCGAGAGGCCGAAAATGTCGCCGAGCAGCGCGAAATCTCACCCTGACGGAGGCCTGTAAACAGGTATACCTCTAGGTGTAAATTCGGATCTGGTGAGTCGGACGCGGTGGTGGACTGCGGTGGGGATTGTGGGAGTTCTGGCGCTTGCAGCCGGATGGATGATCTGGCGAGATCGGTCCACCCCGGGTCCGACCACCACTTTGTTGGCGTCTCCCACGACTACCGCTGAATCACCCACCACTACGCAACTCGTTACCACCACAGCCGAAGGAAGCACGACCTCAACGACGACCGAAGAACAGCGCCTAGCAGAGGTCGTACAGATCCTCACCGATCTTTGGTTTGGTTGGTTTGACGCCATTTATCGCAAGGACCCCGACGCGTTGTGGGAGGTCGTCGCTAACCAGAACTATCACGCGACTGGTGTCGAAGCCATGGATACGGTCGTTTTCACAACCGGTCCGGA
>DATBKE010000157.1:0-11093 GCA_036556085.1 Acidimicrobiia bacterium
GAATCCCGGCAGGGATGGCGATCGCCATCGAGGCGGCCGCGAAAAATCCGAGGACGATGGGGGCGAGGCCGGCGGCGAACATATGGTGCGCCCAGAGCCCGAAGGAGAGAAAGCCGATCGCCACCAGTGAGGCGACGATCCAGGGATAGCCGACCATCCTTCGCCGCACGAATACCGGGATCACCATTGAGACGATGCCGGTGGCGGGGAGGAACTGGATATAGACCTCGGGATGGCCGAAGATCCAAAAGAGGTGCTGCCAGAGCAGGGAGCTCCCACCCGCCTCGGGGTTGAAGAATTGGGTGCCGAAGCCCCGGTCGAGCTCGAGCAAAAGACTGCCAATGATCAGCGGGGTGAAGGCGAAAAGGATCATGAAGGCCGTCACCAGCATCGCCCAGGCGAAAAGCGGCATCCGGGCGAGGGTCATCCCCGGGGCTCGCACCTTCATGATTCCGATGATGATTTCGATGGCGGCGGCGATCGCTCCCACTTCTGCCACCCCCAAGCCGAGGACCCAGACGTCGATGGCCAGGTCGGGGGAAAAGATCGGTCCCGAGAGCGGGGTATAGGCGAACCAGCCGGCGTCGGGGACGGCCGAGAACAGGGTCCCCGAGTAATAGAGGAGACCTCCCATGAGAAAGGTGAAATAGGAATAGGCGCCGAGGCGGGGGAAGGGCATCTCGCGGGCGCCGAGCAGGAGGGGGAGCATCAGGATGGCGAAGCCCTCGAAGATGGGGAGGATGACCAAGAACATGGTCACCGACCCGTGGTTGGTGAAGAGCTCGCTATAAGTCTGGGCGCTGACCAGCGTGTTGTTGGGGAAGGCCAGCTGCATCCTCATCACCACCGAGTCGACCGAGCCGCCGAGGATGAGGAAGAAGAACCCGGTGAGGATGAGACGTTTGCCGATGGCGTCGTTCTGGACCGCCTTCAGTTTTCCCCAGAGGCCGGGCGGGTCGTCCCAGAGGTCGTCGAGGATGGGGTCGGTGACAACCGTGGCCGCGGTCGGGTAGTGATCACCAAGCTCGGGAACACGGTCGCTCATTGCAGGCTCTCGAGATAGGCAATGAGGTCGGCGAGATCAGCTTCGCTCAATTCAGCGGCCTCCATCTCGACCCCTTCTTTGAACGCGTGGGGATTGCGAACCCATGCCGTCAACTGCTCCGTGCTGTTGGGAATCGATCCCGCCGCCAGGGTGGTGCGGGAAGCGAGATGGGTGAGGTCGGGGCCGGTGCTTCCGTCGGCTGGGGTACCGCGCACCGTGTGGCAATCGGGGCACTCGGCCGAGAGAAACACGTCCCGTCCCCGGGACTCCACCTCTGTCGC
Source organism: Acidimicrobiia bacterium (assembly GCA_036556085.1). GTDB lineage: Bacteria > Actinomycetota > Acidimicrobiia > Spongiisociales > ZC4RG35 > JACCTH01. The sequence continues at coordinate 1,327 of DATBKE010000157.1, forward strand.
CGGCTCCGCCTGCTGAGCGGCCCACTGGTCGAAGTCATCTTGGGAGGAGACGAGGGCGGTGAGCCTCATCTTGGCGTGTTGCAGACCACAGAACTCAGCACACACGCCTCGGTAGGTCCCGGCCTCGTTGGCGGAGAACGACGTGGTGTTGGTTTTATCCGGAAGCAGATCGATTTTCCCGGCCAAAGACGGGATCCAAAAGCTATGGATCACGTCCTCCGAGCGCACCCGCATGAGAATCGGCCGCTCCACGGGGAGATGGATCTCATTGGCGGTTACCACTCCGAGATCCGGATACCGCACCTCCCACCACCACTGGTGGCCATTTACTTCGACGATCAGTTCGTTCTGCGTGGGCTGGTTGGCGAGACGGGCCATCGCCACCAGGGTGAAGCCCAATACCACCGCCACCACCACCAGCGGCATCACCAACCCTCCACCCACGAGCCAGTTGCGCTCACTGACCCGACCGGCTGGGCCGCGGGCGAGGCCCCGGAGAAGGAGAGCGAGGAAAAGCAAGAAGACCGCACCGCCGAGGGCGAGCATCACCCACCAGAGCGTCTCCATCTCGGCAGCCACCGGCCCCCGCGGATCGAGACTCGGGACTATTGCGGTTTTTATCAGCCAGACCCCTTACAAATGAGCTGTTTGGGCGCGTAGAACCTTCGATACCCTGCGGCGGCCATGAACCCCGACGCCGCCCAGGTCAGGCGCACGTATCTCCTCCTCATCCTGCTCTCGACCCTGGCCTCGTCCTTTATCTGGGGCATCAACACCCTATTCCTGCTCTCGGCCGGCCTCACCAATACCCAGGCCTTCGTCGTCAATGCCTTTTACACCGCCGGCGCCTTCCTGTTCGAGGTACCCACCGGAGTGGTAGCCGACACCCGGGGCCGGCGCACCTCCTACTTATGGGGAACGATCACCTTGCTCTTCTCGACGCTGCTCTATCTGTTGATGTGGCAAACCCAGGCCCCGGTGTGGGGTTGGGCGATTGCCTCGATCCTCCTCGGCCTCGGCTTCACCTTCTTCTCCGGCGCCACCGAAGCCTGGCTGGTCGACGCCCTCGATTCGACCGGTTACGACGGACCGCTCGAAGAAGTCCTCGCCCGGGGACAGGTGGTGTCGGGGGCGGCGATGCTGGTGGGAGCGGTGGCCGGGGGAGTGGTGGCTCAGTTCAGCTCGCTTGCCGTCCCCTACATCATCCGGGCGGTCTTGCTCGGCCTTACTTTCCTCGTGGCGCTGCGGTCCATGCACGATCTCGGTTTTACCCGTATGGATCGCAGCCGTCTGGTCAGCCAAGTCAAGAGAGTATTGGGCGACTCGGTTCGCACCGGCTTTGGCAACTCCAACCTGCGTTGGCTGATTCTCTCGTCGTTCTTCCTCTCCGGGGTTTCCTTCTATGGGTTCTACGCCATGCAGCCCTACCTACTCGAGCTCTATGGCGACGAATCCGCCTTCGGTCTGGCCGGATTAGCGGCGGCGGTGTTTGCGGGAGCGCAGATACTGGGAGGTCTCGTTGTTCCCTGGATCCAGAAGGTCTTTTCGCGCCGAACCAGCGCCATCCTGGTGGGAACGAGCCTCGCCACCATTTCGCTGGTGATGGTCGGACTCGGTGGCAGCTTCTGGTTAGTGGCGACAGGATTGATGGTGTGGGCCTTCTTCTATTCGGCGGTCTTTCCCGTCCGCCAGGCCTTTCTCAACGGCTGCATCCCCTCCTCGCAACGCGCCACGGTGCTCTCTCTCGATGCCTTGGTCGGTTCGGCCGGCGGTGCCGTCACCCAGCCCGTCCTGGGCCGTGTGGCTGATCAAAGCGGCTACGGGCCTTCGTACCTGGTGGCGGCGGCGATCCATGCCCTCGCCCTGCCCTTCATCTATTTGGCCCGGCGCCAGGATTCCGAAGGCGAGCGAGCCGAGGCAGCCCGGCGAGCCGACCTCATCGAAGCGGCAGTGCCGCACCGCTGCTAGCGCTAGACCATGGTCAAGCCGCCGGAGACCGAGAGCACTTGCCCGGTGATGTGACCGGCGGCCGGGGAGGCGAGAAACGAGATGGCGGCGGCCACGTCCTCGGGAGTGGCCAGCTTGCGCAGAGGCGTCTGCCGGATCATCGCCTCGGCGAGCTTCCCCGAGTCGTCGAAGCTGGCCAGGAAGGGCGTATCGGTTGGTCCGGGGGCAACGGCGTTGACCCTGATCCCTCTATTCGCCACCTCTCGGGCCAGCGCTTTGGTAAAGGCGATCACTCCGCCCTTGGCGGCCGAGTACACCACCTCGCCCGAGGAACCCACGCGACCGGCGTCGGAGGCGACGTTGACGATCGCCCCCCCGTTTGCGAAATGATCAAGGGCGGCATGGGTGACTGCGATCGGTCCCAGCAGGTTGATCTCGATCACCTTTTGCCAGAAGTCGTCGTCGGTATCGACAAAGGGCATGGCTTGGTCCCAGCCGGCGCAGTTGACCAAGGCCGAAATCGTTCCCAGCTCGTCTGTGGCGGCGGCGATCACTTCCCGAATTCCCTCGCGGTCGCGCAGATCCATTTGGAATGGGGTGGCGTGGGGGTGTTCGATCCGGTGGGGAGAGACATCGAGCAATCCCACCCGGTACGAGGCGTCGAGAAACTGCTGGGCGGTGGCGAGACCAATGCCTGACGAGGAGCCCGTTACCAGCGCGGTTGGCCTGCCGTCTCCCATCGAGTCATTATTGCCCTCGTGACCCTGGACTACGGAACCCTCCAAATCAACCGCCAGCCTTCTGGTGTCACCGAGGTGGTGCTGAACAACCCCGACCGACTCAACTCCGTCGACGTTGCCGGGCATCGCGAACTCACCCACGTGTGGACAGACCTCGATACCGACACCGAGACCAAAGTGATCCTGCTTCGGGCCGAAGGCCGGGCCTTCTCCGCCGGGGGCGACTTCAGCCTCATCGAGGCAATGATGAACGACCCCGCCGTTCATCGCCGGACCTTGCGAGAGGCCCGGGACTTGGTGCGAAACCTGATCGAGTGTTCGAAGCCGATCGTCTCCGTCATCAACGGCGTGGCGGTGGGTGCGGGACTGGCCGCCGCGCTTCTCGCCGACATCCCGATCGCCGGTCGCTCGGCTCGGATCCTCGACGGACACACCACCCTCGGCGTCGCTGCTGGTGACCACGCGGTCTTGATCTGGCCGCTCTTAGTGGGAATGGCGAAGGCCAAATACCACCTGATGACCAACGAGCCCATCGATGGCAGCGAGGCGGAGCGGCTGGGGCTGGTAGCAAAGGTGGTCGACGACGATCAGTTACTCGACGAGGCCCGGCACATCGCCGATCGTCTTGCCGCCGGTCCCGCCGAGGCGTTGTCCTGGACCAAGCACACGCTCAACCACTGGCTGCGATCGGCCTACCCCGCTTTTGATGCCTCGGTGGCCTATGAGTTTCTCGGGTTTCTCGGTAGCAATCCCCGCGAGGGGCTTGCCGCCATTAAGGAGAAGCGCCCACCGCAATTTGATTGAGGATTAGGTCCGCAGGTGAGCGTAGGTTTCTGGATTGGCGGCGAGAAAGCCCCGCACCGAAAGCGGCCGATGGAAGGTCAGAGTCTCGACGGAATTCGACATTGTCTCCATCTCCTGATTGGCGATCGCCTGATATGAGGTCACCCAGCCCTCGACTTCCCAATCCGGAGCGCCGTAGTGGGCGCGTGAGGCATACGCCTCTTCGACCGTTTCCGGTAGGTAGGAGATCTCTCTGCCCGCGAACTCGCTCAGGATCGACGCCGCCTCGCTCAGGGTGATCGCCTCCGGTCCGGTGATATCGAAGGTCTGTCCGTCGAACACATCCGTCGTCAGAACCGCCGTCGCCGCATCGGCGATGTCGTCGCGGGTCACGAACGAGACCCGACCCGATCCGGCTGGTCCCCGGATCACGCCGTCGGCGCCGACGAGGTGGGGGATGTAGTCGGTGTAGAGGCTGTCCCGCAAGAAGACGTACTCGGCCCCCGATGAGCGGATGAACCTCTCGGTCTGATAGTGCTGGCGGGCGAGGGTGAAGGTCGCCTCGGGAGCGGCGCCGAGGAACGAGGTGTAGACGATCTTGCGCACGCCTGCCGAGGCGGCCGCCGCCACCACCTTCTCATGTTGGGAAAGGCGATCGACGTGCTCTCGCCCCGACACAAACAGCATGCCGGCAACATCCGCCAGAGCCTCCCGCATCGACGCTTCGTCGTCGTAATCAGCCGCGACTAGTTCTGCCGGGGAAAATCCATCGACTTTGGCCGGATCACGAGCAATCAGTCGGAGATTGCGACCTTCTCGAGACAAGCGCTGGGCCACCCGGCCGCCGATGCCTCCGGAGACTCCGGTGATAGCGAGAAGCGGCTCAACCATGGTCACGAGCCAGCCGCCAGGCGCCGTACTCGTCAGCGAAGCCGACTACGAGGATGGGCACCACCGCCCCGGTGGTTACACCCGCCGAGGGGGCGATGAAGAGCAAAATCATCGTGTACAAGGTTGCCAGACCAACCGCAACCAACCTGCGCCGCATTTGATCAGGGATGTCCGGAAGTCGCAGACAAATTGCGACCCCAACTCCGAAGCCGGCGGCGGCTCCGAGCACGGGGGCGATGAGACCAATCGCCAGTCCCAGTCCAATCAATAGCCCCATCGCCAGCAGGATGCGTCGGGGGGCGAGGGCGTTGCGCGAGACAAATCCGACCACGACGAAAACCAGCGGCGCCACCGCCAGAGCAATCCCCACCAAGCCAGCATCGATGGTTACTCCCTCTTCGTTGGGATTGATGAACGCAGCGGCGTAGGGGAAATAGCTGAACATGCCGACGATGGCTCCAATTGCCAGCGCCAACCAATTGCGACGACGGGTCGCCGCGAACGAGTCGTTCAGGAGTTGCTTAACCCTTGACTGAGCCGGCTGTTAGACCCCGCACAAAGAATCGCTGGAGCGAAAAGAACACCACCAGGGGCAAGATCATCGTCACAAATGCGGCGGCCGGCAAGAGGTTGAGGGCACCCTCACCGCGCCCAGCCAAGTCGGCGAGCTCGGTCGTAAGCACGCGGTTCTCCGGTGAGAGACCGAGGAAGACCAGCGCGACGAGAAAGTCATTCCACGTCCAGAGGAACTGGAAGATGGCAAACGAAGCGAGCACCGGGACCGAGAGTGGGATGATGAGACGGGTAAAGATCCGGAAGTGATCGGCGCCATCGATCTTGGCCGACTCGATAAGGGAGCCGGGCAGGGACCCCATATAGTTTCGGAGCAGATACACCGCCAGTGGCAGACCAAACCCGGCATGGGCAAGCCATACGGCTGGATAGGTTCCGTTGAGGTCGAAACCGGTGTAAACCCGGAGGATCGGGATGAGAGCCATCTGCAGCGGCACCACCATTAACCCGACAATGATCACAAAGATCAGGTTGCGACCCGGAAACTCCATCCAGGCGAAGGCGTAAGCGGCAAAAGCAGCCACCGTGATAGGAATCACCACCGAAGGAATCGTCACTGCCAGGCTGTTGGCGAAGGCATTGCCGAATCCGCCTTCGAGAACGGTGGAGTAGTTCGAGATCGTCCAGGCACCCTCGGCGAACAGATCGCCAAAGACGGTCCACCAGCCACTCTGGCGAATTGCACTTGGCTCGCGGAACGAGTTGATGAGCAAGCCGAGGGCGGGAAGGACCCAAAGGAGAGCAATCAGGGCGACTACGACGTAAATCGGGAGGGAGCCGCGGCGTTCTTCGACAGGTTCGGTGGCCACCTTCGCACGAACTGGCGCCTGAGGAGGGGTCTCGACAGTGGTGGTCATCTCGTCGCCTCCTGCTGCTGGAATCGTTTGACGTTGATTATCAGGATTGGCAGCACCGCGACAAAAAGGAGCACAGCGAGAGCGGCACCCATTCCATTGTTATCGAAGGTGAAGAACTCAGTCACCATCCGCTCCGCCACCACCGAGGTGTCGTTTCTCCCTCCGGTCATGACGAACACGATGTCGAATACCTTCCAGGTGGTGATCAGGACTGTGGTCCACACGACCACCAGGGTCGAAGCAATGGAGGGAATGACGATCTTACGAAACACCTGCCACTCGTTGGCCCCGTCGATTCGAGAAGCCTCGATCTCGTCAACCGGAACGGCTTTGATGGCCGACGAGAGGATGACCATGGCGAACCCGGTCTGCAGCCACACCAGGATGACCATCAGGAGGAGGTTGTTCCACAGCGGTACCGAAATCCAGTCCACGGGGTCGCCGCCCAAGGCCACCTTGACCGCATTGAGCAGACCGATCTGTTCGCCGAAGCCCTCAGGTCGGAAGTTGTAGACGAACCTCCAAACGACCGATGCACCGACGAAGGAGATCGCCATTGGCAAGAAGATGAGCGATTTAGCAACAGTTTCGCTGCGCTTGCCGATGCGGTCAGACAGAGTTGCAAATGCGAGTCCGATCGCAACCGCGACTATCGGAACCAAGATCACCCAGATCACGCTGTTGCGGATCGAGATCAGATAGGTCTCCTCGGTGAAGATTCTTTGAAAGTTGGCAAAGCCGACGAACTCTTCACCGTCTGAATCCTGGAAGCTAAGGATGAAGGTGTTAACAGCCGGATAGACCAGATAGAAACCGAGCAACACCATCGCCGGCCCGGCGAAAGCGAACGGACGAACCGCGTTGCCCACTTGTTCTGGCATCACACTGATTGCGCGGTCCATACCCCAATAGAGAAGCCAGATCCCCCCGACCCCTACGGCGACTGCCACGGCTACTTGGAGGAGTTTGTTGGTGTCCTCCTGCTTGAGAAAATCGAAGGTGAAGAAGAACAGAACTAGGACGGCTGGAATCACCAAGGCGCTCCCAATTCGCAGGAGCCAGGCGGCGAGGGAGTTGCTGCTAGCCCCTGGTTCCTCTGATACAGGTTGGCGTGGAACCTCGTCGACAGGTGCCACGACAGGAGTTGTCATCCGGCCTCCTTCGGTTTCAATTTGCCGATCTCGACCCTACCCAATGATGAGAAAGGTTGTCGCCTGAAACCGAAAGGGGTAGCCCCCGACGGGCTACCCCTTTCATTGTTACGAAAGGCGCTGGTTAGCTAGGCCAGCTGGCCTCGATCGCATCGACCACTTCCTGCGTAGGGGTGCCCTGGGTCCAGTCGATCATGCCTGTCCAGAACGTCTCCTGTCCAACCTCAGGTGGCATCAGATCCGAGGCATCGAACACAAAAGTGTTCTCGGCCAATGCGGTGGTGATGGCCTCGGCGAATGTCTTTGATGCATCTGACTCGTAGCAGTTGGGGTCTACGTCCTTATGGCCGGGCAGGCGTTCGACGCCGGCCACCCCATGGCCACCGTTCTCGGCTATGCCGCCGCCTGATGCGGAGGCGAGGGTGCACTGCCATTCGGGAGTGATCCAATCCTGGATCGCTGCCACGTTTTCAGGAGCACCGTCGAAGACGATAAGGGTGTCGCCACCTCCCATCGCTCCGGCTTGGCCGTCGATGGTTGGGAAGGCGAATACGCCAATCTCAGATTCCTCGCCTTCTTCGTAGTCGGCTGCCGTCGTAAAGAAGTTGGCGATAAAGGAACCTTGCTTCAACATCGCGCAGCCCGCTGGATCGCTGAAGAGCGGTCCGGGCGAGTCCTCGAAGATGATGCCGGCCACGTTCTCGGGTCCACCGAGGACGAAGCCCTCACCGAAGAAGATCTCGCCAAAGGTGTCGAAGGCCTGCGCGACCGCCGGATCATTGAAGGGGATCTCGTGGTTGTACCACTGGGCGTAAACCTCCGAGCCCTGCTCGCGGACCAGAATGTCCTCGATCCAGTCAGTTCCCGGCCACCCGGTGGCGTCACCGCTTCCGAAACCGAAGCACCACGGAGTCTGGCCGTCGGCAACCATCTGCTGTGATAGCGCCACCATGTCCTCGTACGTCTCCGGAACCGCGTAACCGCCCTCTTCGAATGTGGGCATGTGATAGAAGACCACCGACTTGAAGTTCGGGAACCACGGGATTCCGTAGTGATTCCCGTCCTCGCACAGTCCTAGATCCATCCAGTACTTCGAGTGATTGGCTTCCATCTCGGCGATGTCGAATCCCATGTCTTCGAGAGAGACCAATGCTCCCTCGTCAGCGAAGGAGCAAATCGATGCCGGCTGAGGAGTGAAGGCCACGGCCGGTGGATCGCCTCCGTCAACCTGAATCCGAAGCTGCTGCTCGAATTCCGACACGCCGGTGTAGGTGATGTTGTTACCGGTCGCGGCGTTGTAGACGTCGATGAATCCCTGAAGGGCCTCGCCTTCGACCCCCGTTGGGGCTCCGAAGAGAGTGAAATCGGCACCGCCACCCTCAGTCTCACCGCCTCCTTCGCCGGAGGTGGTGGCAGTTCCACCGCCTGCATCGGCTGTGGTACCGGCGCCATCACCGCCACCACAGGCTGCAACGACCAAGGCCAGGACCGCGAGCAGAATTAACTGCTGGCGTAATCGATCCATATTTTGTCTCCTCTGATTGGGTGGAGCGGGACAGCGGGCTATCCCACCCACGCCCCACCATATCCGAGTCGTAGGCAGTACGCGCCCGTTAGATGAAGGTAAGAATCGTCATCCCGACCACCACGAGAAGAGTCGAGACCAGGATCATCTTGCTCGGCGGCAGCTCGGTGGGGAGACGGGTGGCCATGATTGGGTCGACCAGCGAGCCAGTGCCAACCAGGAGACCGATGGAGCCGGCTCCCATCATCAGGAAAGCAAGAATTGGCGTGGCCGTGATCGCCAGGAGGGCCACCATCACCAGGCCGGCTGCGGCCGCTTGAACCCGAGGTGAGCTCCAATCGAGGTCGGGGAGGTTGATCCGCGGGCGAGGCGAGCGAGCTTTCGGCGGTTTGGCTGTCCGCGTCGCCCGTCTGGCTCGCTCCGCTTTCGCAGATTTGGCGGCGCGGGATTTCTGGGCCTTGGCCGGGCTGGACTTGGCAGCTTTCGTCTTGACTGGCTTGGTCTTGACCGTCTTGGCCTTGGCCGTTTTGAGGGGAGCTTGGACCCTGTGGTTTCCGTTTACCGGACGGTCGAGAACGCCCACGGCGCGGGCGAATTCCTCGGCCTGGCGCGTGACGAAGACGAATTCCTCCCCGTCTACCTGGACGTGAAAGCCGTCCTCCTCGACGTCGACGTCGATCCGGTTTAGCGGCCAGACCCCCACTTCCGATTCGCTCACAATGAGCGTGAGCGAGTTGGCGACAACCTCGATTCCGACCCCGACCGTCTCCGACGGGTTGTCGGCCAACCTCATTTTTCCTTGGAATGACTGCATGGATGGTTCCCCCGGGAATCATGAGGCTATCCGGCTCCGCGGGTCCTGCCAGGTCTATTTAGTGACTATCTCAGGCCCGTTGGGTTTTGTCGCATCAAGCGCGCCCTATTGCCTCCGTTTTGTGCGCGAAAACGGACAGATCAGCGGCGGCGGGAGGCGACCTCGATCACGGTTCCTTCGAGGCGGGCCTCCTCGGCCAAGAACGCCAGAAGGTGGCTCTCGATCGACTCGCTGGCCGAGGTGGCGGGCGGCTTGCCATGCTCAATCGAGTCGAGGAATGACTCGATGATCCCGGCGTCGCCGCCGCCGTGGCCACTTGTCACCGGGGGAATCGGAACCTCTTCCACCTCGCCGGAGGCGTGGGAATGAACCGTCAACTCCTGGCGCCGTCCGAACCGGCCGCGGAGCGTCGCCCGGGTCCCGTCGTAGCGCATCGTCCGTCCCTCGTCGTGGGAGTGGCCATGCACGGTGAGGCCGGCGCTGGCG
>DATBKE010000158.1:0-7979 GCA_036556085.1 Acidimicrobiia bacterium
AGAACGGGAGCCCTTGGACATGGTCCATATGCAGGTGACTGAGGAGGATGTCAACTCGCTCCGCTCCGGCCAGTGTGTTGCCCAGACGACGGACTCCACTGCCCGCATCTAGCACAACCACCCGATCGTTGGCCGTCCGCAGCTCGATCGATGACGTGTCTCCTCCATAACGCACAGTCTCAGATCCGGCACTAGCGATAGATCCCCTGGTCCCCCATAACGTGATCTTCAAGAGGACGCTTCCCAGAAGGTGGCGAAAACCCCGGCGAAGCGCTTGCCATGTCCCTCCACGGGAAATGCAGTCGCCTCGACCTCATGCCAGGCGCCATCGAGCCCTCGGAACCTGAGTTTTCGGTGAAAAGGCCGACGCATTTGGAAAGCGGCCACCACCGGGATCTCGGCATCGTGGAGAGGATTGCCTTCCGGGTCGGTGGCGTCGAAAAGGCCGCCCAGCTGATCGGCCGCAATGGGTCCGGCGTCGTCAAAGGACACGCCTAAAAGATGTTCGGCGGGCTCGTTATAGAAGAGCAAGGAGCCTCCCTCGTCCATCATCAGAATTGGGATAGTCAAATAGCTCGCCACCTGGCGCAAAAGGATCATCTCGATCGGTATTTGCGATGCCATCGCGGGAAAGGTAACGCAGAACTATTCCCGAGGCTGCCTAGCGGGTCCCACTCTCGGAAACAGACGGGCTAGACCCGTAGCTTCTAACCTCAGGGCGATGGGCGCTGGAATTCACACTCTCCAGCCGTATCTGCCCCGCCTGGTGCGGTACTGGGATCAGGATGCCCGGGGGCAGTTGCATCGGGCCATTGCCGGTTCCATGGTCTTCGTCGACGTTTCGGGGTTTACGAAGATGTCGGAGCGGCTTGCCCGCTTTGGCAAGGTCGGGGCCGAGGAAGTCACCGATGTGATTGACGACACGTTCGGTCGATTGCTTAGTGAGGCGTATGCCTTTGGCGCCAACTTGATCAAATTCGGAGGCGATGCGCTCCTTTTGCTCTTCACCGGTGAAAACCATGCCCTTCGAGCGTGTGCGGGGGCGTGGAACATGCGCCGCGCCCTTAGGGAGATTGCGGCGTTCCGAACCACTGCCGGACAGGTCTCGCTACGAATGTCGGTAGGAGTCCACTCCGGCGTTTTCGATTTTTTTCTCGTGGGGGAGTCGCATCGGGAGCTAATCGTGACGGGTCCGGCAGCGACGATGACGGTGGAGATGGAGACGGCGGCCTCGGCCGGGCAAATCCTCGTCAGCCCCGCCATTGCCGAGGCTCTCCCCAGAAGGAATCGGGGTCGGGCCATCGGCCCGGGCGTCTTGCTGAAGGGGAGTTTGGAGGGGATCGACCGGGTTGATTTCCGGGCCACGACGACGCCTGGGGTCGACCTGGCCCCGTTTATTCCCCTCGCCCTGTGTGAACCTCTGCTATCGGGCGCGGTCGAGGCCGGCCATCGCCCGGCTGCGGTTGCCTTCCTCGCCTTCCACGGGTTCGACCGGCTGCTGGAGACACTCGGAGGCCGAGCCGTCGCCTATCTACTGGACGACTTGATCCGCACGGTCCAGCAGGCAGTTGATCCCCGGGGAGTGAGCTTTCTCGGAACGGACGTGGCTCCAGACGGAGGAAAGATCATCCTGGCCAGCGGAGTACCGACCGCCTCCGGTCAGGACGAGGAACAGATGCTCTTGGCATTACGCGCGGCGGTCAACGCTCGACCGGCCTTTCCTCTCCATGTCGGTGCAACCTGGGGACACATCTTCGCCGGTGAGGTTGGGCCGGCCTACCGACGCACCTACACGGTGATGGGCGACACCGTCAATCTGGCCGCCCGATTGGCGGCCCGCGCCCAAGTCGGACAGATCCTGGCCACCGAAGCGCTCCTCGCCGGGAGCCGGACCACTTTCACAGCCACTGCCCTAGAGCCGTTCTTAGTCAAAGGGAAAAAGGGGCCGGTAACCGCCTTCTCGCTTGAAGAGGCCCACGGCAGCAGGTCGCAGCTGGTCGACGTGTCTCTCCCCCTACTTGGTCGAGACAGCGAGCTCGCAGCGATGGTGTCGGCTTGGAACGAGGCGCAGTCGGGGATCGGGAGCGCCATCGAAATCACTGCCGAGCCCGGCATGGGCAAGAGCCGGCTGCTTCAGGAATTCGTGGGGCAGGTTGACCCTGGCTCGGTAGTGAGCACCGAATGCAGGCTCTACCAGGCCGCTACTCCCTACTTCCCACTCAAATCGCTGCTCGCCCGCATCTTCGGGCTTGAGGGGATGAGCCCCGAGGAGGCGATAAGCGCCTTGCGGGATCTAGTCCTCGCTAAGGCACCCGACCAAATTCCATGGCTGGCGCTGATCGGCACCCCCCTCGACCTCCATATCGACGAGTCGTCCGAGGTACAACAACTCGATGAGGAGTTTCGCCGTCCTCGGACGCAGGAAGCCGTAGCTCGCCTGGCAGCTGCGGTCGTCACCGAGCCGGTCGTCTTCATTATCGAGGACACCCATTGGATGGACGAAGCCTCCGGTGACCTGCTGCTGGCAATGATGAGCCATTGGGGCGATAGCCCAGGTCTGCTTTGCCTCACCCGCCGGCCTGGAAATGATGGATTCTCGCTTCCGGAGGGAGCCCGTGGCCTGCGGATTGATCTCAAACCCCTCTCTCGGGAGGACGCCGAGCAGCTGATCATCGCCGCCTCCGAAGGCACACCATTAATGCCCAACCAGGTGGCGCTACTAGCGCGGCGAGCCGAAGGCAGCCCGCTCTTCCTGATCGAGCTGCTCCAGGCGCTTCGCCAGGGCGGCGATGTCGAAGCACTACCTCACTCAGTGGAGGGTTTGATCGGTGCGCGGATCGACAAGCTGCCCTCGGCCGACCGCAATCTGCTGCGACGTGTCGCCGTTCTCGGCGCGGGCTTCAAGTTTGAACATGCAGCGGCCGTGCTCCACGAACCCGAGCTAGGTGTTAGCTGGCAAGCCCGCGCTTTACGACGGCTCCAGGACTTCCTCAGTATCGACGAAACCGGCTGGGTTCAGTTTCGGCACGCACTAATCAGGGACGTCGCCTACGGTTCCCTCCCTTTTCGAGTCCGACAGGCTTTACACGCCCGAGTGGGCGACTCAATCAGACAATCCGCCGGCGACTTGGCCAACACCCAGGCCGAGCTCCTGTCGCTTCACTATTCGGAAGCGAAACGGTGGCCCGAGGCATGGGATTACTCGCGAGTGGCGGGCGACAACGCCAAGCAGATATACGCCAACCTTGAAGCCGCCACGTTCTACCGTCGAGCCTTGGTTGCAGCACGTCATGTCGCCGGAGCCGCCAACGAGTTGCAATCGGAAGTCGCCGAATCGTTGGGGGATGTTCTCGAGCAAGCCGGGCTTTTTCAGGGCTCGATCGACGCCTACAAGCGGGCGATTCAGTTCGAGGGTGAGAACGCAATCCGGTGTGCAGATCTTCGATTGAAACGAGCACGAGCCCGGGCCCGGATTGGTGGATACCGGGCGGCATTTCGTGACATCGGAACGGGACAAAAGCTGGTGGCGGCGGACCCGTCCACTGGAGCTCGAAAGGCCGTTGCCCGACTCACCGCCCTAAGCGCCCAACTCCGTCAACTTCAGGAGCTCCCCCGCAGCGCGGTTGTGCTCGCAGAGAAGGCCATGGCCGAGGCTCGAGAGGCCGATGAGCAGGAAGCCTTGGCAAGGTCATATCAGGTCTTGGATGCTGCATACAGCATGCTCGGCCAGCCTTCCAAGGCCGTTTTCGGCCAAGAGGCCCTCGCTATCTATGAGAGGCTCGGTGACCTCCCGGGCGTCGCCATTGTTACGAACAACCTCGGCGGCCAGGCCTACTTCGCCGGTACCTGGGATATCGCCTTGTCCTATTACGCCCAGGCCCAAGACGCTTTCCGCCGGGCTGGCAATGAACCTGAGGCGGCCACGGCGGGCGCCAATATCGGTGAAGTCCTGGTCAGTCAGGGCAAGCTGGCCGAGGCAGAACCGATGCTGACCGAGTCGGTGCGAGTGCTGCGGGCTCACAACCTGATAGACGCTGCCATCTTCGCCGAGCTTCAGCTCGCCCGACTCCAGCTGCTACGGGGCCGGGAAGAGACGGCGATGAGCATGCTGACCGAGATTGGCGCCGAGGCGGCAGCGGTCGGCCAGACTCATTCGGTGGTGGAGGCCGCCATATATCGGGCCCAGGGGCTGGTCACCCAGGGCCAGCCCGACACCGCGCTCGAGGTCCTTGGTGACGCGGTTCGCAACGGCTCAGGGGAGGCCGACGTGTATGGCTGCGCCCTGGCCAGGGTCGAGGCCACGGCACTGGCCGCTCTCGGGCGCATCGACGAGGCAGCTAAATCGATTGAAGCCGGACTTAAGCAGGCCCGAGCCGAGGGGTTGGTCTATGACGAAGCCTTGCTGCTGAGGGCCGACGCGCAGCTCATCGAGACAGATCCGGTGCTTCGGCAGAACAAGCTGGAAGAGGCGGATCGCCTCTTCCAGCTTCTTGGAGTAGTGCAAGCGGCCTAAGGCTTAGCTCATCTGAACTTAGGGTCGTCCTCTCCATAGACCTGCCAGGTGGTCACTAATGCAGAGCCGACGCCGCGGGTAAGTGCAGAGGCGATGCACCATGTTTCAGTGCCCGGTAGCGTCGCTCCGGTCACGTTGCCATCGCCATCGAATTCCGGATCGATGCACCACAGGACGGGCTGGAATATGTCGCCTCCGGTCGGGTCGTACTCGAGGAAGAGCCCGAACGGGTCACTGCCGCTGGGGGGATCCTCGCCACCGAACTCCAGAAAACCTCGGTAGACAACGTCGACCAATCCCTCGGGTTGGAACAGAACGGTCCCCGCCGAATCGTCTGCTTCAACCGCATAACGCTTGCAGTCCTCAGAATCGCTAAGTCGAGTGAACGAACCCGAAACATCACCCTCACGGTCGGAAACGGTTTCACCGGTACACATCGTGTGGAACACTGTCACCGAGACGGTTGCGGCACTGGAGGCGGCAGTGCCGTCCGTGGCGGTATACGTAAACGTATCTGTGCCGACGAAGTTTGCATCCGGCGTATACGTGAAAGACCCGTCGGCATTGAGGGCCAACGTCCCGTTGGCGGGATCGGTCGCGTTGGTCGCAGTGAGCGGGTCGCCGTCGGGGTCCGAGTCATTTGCCAATACCCCCGGCGCCGCCACAACTAGAGGCGTGTCCTCATTCGTTTCGTAGGAATCAGCGACCGCGCTGGGGGGCAGCCCTGGCTTGTAACAGAACGTAATGTGGCTCAAGTTGTCAAACCGGTTGCCCTTGGGCGGGGCATGCAGGACGGTATCCGCTGTTTGGACTCCTACCGATGTATCCACGTAACGGAAGTGGTTGGAATCGGTGCCGCCCTTGGCGATCACATGATGCGCTCCGTATCCGGCCGTGGCGATGGACCAATTGAAAGTTCGACCGCCCGGCAGAACGTCGAGAGTGAAAGTCACTCCGGTAACCGAATCGGTGTAAGTGCCGTCGGCCGGACTCACGATTCGGAAGGAATGCGGAGCGGTGGAATTGCCCACTTTCGGGTCAACACAATCGTTCCCACCGAAGTGGGGGATAACGCTTGGTTGGATTCCATCACCGCTGGGGTTGTTGGCCTGCGCGGCCTGGACCGGGCCTGTCACGATGAGTAGCAGCAGCGTTGCCACCAGAAGAACCAGGCGCGAGGCCGCGCGAACCTTGACCGTCACCTTTGCCTCCCGTTATCGAGCCCAGATCGGCCGGGAGGATCCCCTGCGACTCCCGACCCTGTGGAGCAGATCCTAACTCTTGAAACGGATCGGGGCCTCGGAGGCCCAAAGAATGATCGGGCGACCGGATGGTCGCCCGATCATGTCGTGAGTCAGATCATCTGAACTTCGGATCCTCAGTTCCGAACACTTGCCATGAGACTTCGTACAGTCCGCCGCTGAACGGCTCTGCCATCACTCCGAAATAGCACCAGCTTTCCCCGACGGGGGGAGAGAAGCTGAAACCTTCGCCCGAAGCGACGTCGCATGCCTGCATGTCCTTGAAATCCTCCGGCCCGTCTGCGTCAGGGTCGTATTGCAACACCAGCAGGTTGGGATCGTCGAACGCCTTCACGAAGGAAAGGGTTCCCTGGTAATTAGAGCTGCCCTCTCCATGGGGGATGAAGGTGACGACCTCATCACCAACACCTTCGTTGCCAGAGTCAATGTCGACGAAGGCGCTCTTAGCCTCCTCGTCGTTGCAGTCTCCGTCATCGATCCTGGTGAAGCTGGCGGTCGTACCCTCGCCTTCCGCGTCCGCTGACCCGCCGCACTCCAGAGGCGCACCATCGAACTCGTTGCCGAAGTCGATCCCGATTACATCGCCTTCGGTGGTGTCGACCTCATGGCAACCGTCCTCAGTGGTGGGCTGAGTCTGGGTCCATCCCTCCTGCAGTTCCTCGCAGACGGTGTGGGGGCCGGCCGAAACTCCGGTGAAGGAGTAGTTCCCATCCTCGTCGGTAACCGTCGTGGTCTCGCCGTCGAGCACGATCGTCCAGCCCGCCAAGCCGGGTCCGCCCTCACCCAGATCTTCGAACTTCGTTCCCGAGATGCTGAACGTCGGCTCTTCGACCTCGTCATAACAGAAGATCGCATACCTCAGGCTGTTGCCGTTGGGAATGGTCAACTCATTGTCTGAACTGACGGGACCACCTTCACTGGCGGCATAGTCGTAATGGTTGGTAGCCGAACCTTTCACGAGGACGTCATGGACCAATCCGCCTTCGATGGAAAACCCGAACGTGTGCGGCTGTTTGTTGTTGAGAACAATCGTGATCGAGACGCCGCCGGGGCCCGAGAACGTTCCGTCCACTACCGGTTCGATCTTCAGGCTGAAGTCGCCCGTCGATGCAACCGAAGCACAACTGGCGTTCCCGCCCACCTTCGTAGGCGTCACGGAGGCAGCCAATGCCGGCAATATCGCCAACATCAGCAGCCCAACTAACGCGATAAAGAAGAGGTGTTGCCTCTTCATCTCCACCTCCCTGTTCGTCCTGCCTTGCCAACCAAACTACACCTCATGGGCGGTTCCTGCCAGGGTGAATCCAGCCCGAGGAGGGCCTGCAATCCAATGAGGAAGGCCTCTAGGAGATCGAACCGCTCTCGTCGGTAACCTGGGGGGCAGCTGAAGGACGGAGTCGAAAAGACCCTGCCATCAGAAGAGATCCGGGGCCCGTAGCTCAACCTGGTCAGAGCAGCGGACTCATAATCCGTTGGTTGCAGGATCGAAGCCTGCCGGGCCCACCAACGACATCGCGGCTCGGACTCGATTCGATGCCAGACCGGCAATCACTGAGGTAAAGGGACGTGAACCGACTTCGTCCTTGACTTGCGGGGAAGTGATCACCGCACGCTAGGGCGGTCGGCCGCTGGTGGTGTAGCGGTGTCCGAGCGGTGAGATCCAGAGATGATCACCCCGAGGGAGCGGTGAATGTCTCCACCCGAGCCGGTGCCGGCAGCGATGGTGGCGACGACAGAGGGGGACCAGGTTGCACTCACAGCTCGGTCCCCGCTCCGCCCAGGCCAGCCGGTGGTCGAGATCACAGTCCGAGGAAGGTCTCCGACAACCGGGGAAGACACAGCTGGGATTTCTTGCTTCCACCAGTCTCCTCGTCTCCCGGTTCGGTCTTCTCCGGGTGACCCCGGTATGGACCGGCATCCCCGTCTCGGGATCGGTCACCGCAAAGGTCCAGGGGCAATGCCGCTGCTCCCTCGTCACCTGCCGGGCGATGTCGGCGATCACCGGTCCCATCCCCAAGAGCTCTCCGGGGGCCTCGCTGAGCCCGGCCAGGGTCTCGAGGTCAACCCGGAGCTCGACCGAACCCGGGTCTTTTTCTCCCGCCTCTCCTGATCCCAGCAACTGGTCCAAGAAGAGATCTGCCATCAGCTGGTCGATGGTGCGGTGATCCCCCTGGCGCTTCAGCTTCTTCGCCAGCTTCTTCAGA
>DATBKE010000159.1:0-3608 GCA_036556085.1 Acidimicrobiia bacterium
TCTCGCCGTACGCCGTCGCCGAAGAGATCGTGACCGACGGCGGGCCCGGCCTGGATCGTCCGGTCGAGAGAGCGAGAAGGGAGCGAGGATGAAGCCGGTCATCGAGAAGGAGCGCGCGGCGCGCGAAGCCACGACCCGCGAGGAGCGTCTGGCGGCCCGCGAGGCCGCGTGGCGCGAGCGCTGGGAGGCCCAGCCGAAGCGGGACATCGACTTCACCACCACCTCGTCCATGGAGGTCGAGCCGCTCTACGGTCCGGGGGACCTCGAGGGGAGCGACTTCCACAGGGACATCGGACTCCCCGGCGAATATCCCTACACGCGCGGCGTCTACGACTCCATGTACCGGACCCGGCTCTGGACGATGCGCCAGTTCGCCGGCTTCGCGACCGCCGAGGAGACCAACCGACGCTATCACTTCCTGCTCGAGCACGGGCAGACCGGCCTCTCGGTGGCGTTCGACCTGCCGACCCTGATGGGGTACGACTCCGACCACGCGATGTCGGAGGGGGAGGTCGGCGTGTGCGGGGTCGCGATCGACTCGCTGGCCGACATGGAGACCCTCTTCGACCGGATCCCGCTCGACCAGGTCTCGACGTCCATGACCATCAACGGCCCTGCCATCATCTTCCTGGCCCTGTACGTGGCGGTGGCGGAGAAGCAGGGGATCGGCCCCGATCGTCTCCGCGGGACCCTCCAGACCGACATCCTCAAGGAATACATCGCTCAGAAGGAGTGGCTCTTCCCGCCCGCGCCGCACCTGAAGATCATCGTCGACATGATGGCGTGGTGCGCGGAGAAGGCGCCCCTCTGGCATCCGATATCCGTCTCCGGCTACCACATCCGGGAGGCCGGCTCGACCGCCGTCCAGGAGCTCGCGTTCACGCTGGCCGACGGCTTCACCTACGTCGAGGAGGGGATGGCGGCGGGGCTGGATGTGGACCGATTCGCGCCGCGGCTCTCCTTCTTCTGGAACTCCCACAACGACTTCTTCGAGGAGGTCGCGAAGTACCGCGCCGCGCGCCGGACCTGGGCACGCCACATGAAGGAGCGCTACGGCGCCCAGGACCCGCGCTCGCTCCTCATGCGGTTCCACACTCAGACCGCCGGTTGCTCCCTGACCGAGCAGCAGCCGGAGAACAACATCGTCCGGACCGCGCTCCAGGCCCTGGCCGCCGTCATGGGGGGGACCCAGAGCCTCCACACCAACTCGATGGATGAGACGTATGCGCTCCCGACCGAGAAGGCGGTCAAGATCGCCCTTCGGACCCAGCAGGTGATCGCCTACGAGTCGGGGGTGCCGAACGTCATCGATCCACTCGGCGGCTCCTACTTCGTCGAGGCGCTGACCGATCGGATGGAGCGCGAGGCCGAGGCGTACTTCCGCCAGATCGAGGACATGGGCGGGGTCGTGGCCGGGATCGAGCAGGGGTTCTTCCAGCGCGAGATCGCCGAGGCGGCGAGCCGCTACCAGGCGGAGATCGACGCGAGACGCCGGGTCATCGTCGGCGTCAACGAGTTCATCGAGAAGGACGAGAGGCTCGAGATCCCGATCCTCCGGATCGACCCGCGGTACGAGCGCGAGCAGATCGAGCGCCTGGGGAAGGTCCGCGCCGACCGCGACGACCGGCGCTGGAAGTCCGCCATGGACGTGTTGCGGGCGGCGATCCGTAGCGAGGAGAACCTGATGGAGCCGGTCCTGGAGGCGGTCCGCGCCTATGCCACCGTCGGTGAGATCGTCGAGCTCATGCGGGAAGAGTACGGGACGTGGCGCGAGCCGGAGATCTTCTAGCAGAAATGGACTCCCCGATAATGAGTAAGTTGGTCCGCATGTGTGTAACTGAAGGTAAGATACCATGAAGTACGAAATGATGCCTCACATGTGCAAGCGTATCCCGCATCGTCTTCTGAAGTTGGGCGTTCTTCTGGTGGCTGCAAGCTGCTCAGACGATTCCAGGTTTGCCACGGGACCATCGGGGACCGAGGAACCGATGGAAGTCACCGAACGGGCGCTCGAGATGGCCGCCAATTGCGCCACAAATGCGGTCGTGATCGTCGCGCATCCGGACGACGGACTTGCCTTTATACACGACAATATTCGTTATCAGCGAGCGATTGGAAACTGCGTTCACTTCATTAGTCTGACGTCGAGGTACGACGGTACTGGTGATATTCCAGATCGCGAAGAAGGCGCCAGAGCGATGTACCAAGTAATGCTCGATGAAAATGCTCCAGACAACACCCCGCAACATTACAACTCGACTATCGATCAGCAGTACGGAGATTCCACAGTGCACCGGTATTTCATACAGGGGTCCAATTATCTGACGTTGTCTTATTACCGTCTCAAGCCGTCGACTTACCCAAGCAAGACACCAGGATCTCTTTACGATAAGCGGAATAACCAGTCCCTCATTAGTTCCCTGCGGGCATTCATTGAGTATCATCGACCTGACAGGGTATACACTCTAAACACCGCAGGTTTACTCAGTGGCATTCAGAGTTGCACGCCACCGCAATCAACCCCAACAGTCTCCGCAACCGAGTGCGATCATTACGATCATGTCGGGGCGGCAAAGCTTGCGAAAGCAGCATTGATGTCTAGTAATGTCCCGGGGAAACTGTTCGAATTCCATGCATATGATATGGCACGCGGAAAGTCTTGGGGAACGACGGGTTGTACCTCGTTCTGTGCAATGCGCGACGCCTACCTTGAGCATGATACAGCAGCGACCGCTACACCGTGGGGTGTATTTCTGACATCGCCGGATATGTATGCCAACACATACAACAACCCTGGCAGCAACGCGAACCTGTTCTCGTTAAGGACCATTCGTTCGAAAGTTGCTCTAAACACTTGCATTGGACCGCAGGGGGGCAGCTCAGCAAATCTCACCCCCATAGTGGTGGTTGGAGCCTGCGGGAGCGCACCAAAGTTCACGCTTCGAAAGTCCGGAGAGTTGACAGTTGTAGGAAAATGCGTGGAGGCGGGGAGCTCCCCAGTAGCGGAAGTTCGATTGTTCATCTTCGAGTGCGGACAAGGACCACATCAGCAATGGCGGTACGACGCGACGACATCTGAATTCATCCACCAAAGCACGGGACTGAGAATGGATCTGTTCTTCTCTCGAACTGCACCTGGAACCCCAGTACAGGTGTTTCCTTCGACCGGAGGCATTAATCAAGACTGGATACTCGGGTAAAGGGGAGTGCTGGAGCGACCTTGGACGGCCAGCAAGATCAGACCGACCAGGGTCAGGACGCTCACCGCGAGCCCGAGGCGATCCCAGACATCGGGGCGGAAGTGCAGGGTGAGCATGCTCGTGCCAGCCGGCAGATCCAGCTCCAGGAGACCGTCTGCGGCCCTGCTCAGAGACAGGGCCTCGCCGTCCAGCCTGGCGTGCCATTTGGGGGACCAAGCCACCGCTACGGTGGCCCGGGTGGCGCGATCGGACTCCACCTCGATGCTAATCCGAT
Organism: Acidimicrobiia bacterium; assembly: GCA_036556085.1. GTDB lineage: Bacteria > Actinomycetota > Acidimicrobiia > Spongiisociales > ZC4RG35 > JACCTH01. Next base: position 3,475 of record DATBKE010000159.1, read on the forward strand.
CGGGTTGGTAGCTCTGGAGGCGGGCGCGGATCGGCGCCTCGGCGGTGATCAGGGTCCCCGGGTCGGGCTGACCGGGCTGCGGCGCGACGGCAAAAATGGCGAGCGGCGACGCCCGCCATACTTGGGAAAGACGT
>DATBKE010000160.1:0-1984 GCA_036556085.1 Acidimicrobiia bacterium
CCGGCCCTCGAAGATCTCGATCAGTGGTACCGGCCCATCGGCGCCGATCAAAGGGGTGGTCGGATCGACCTCGACCATCGGCAGACGCCGTCGCTCTGCCGCCAAAACGTCACCGGCTCGCGTGTGGGCCTTTTCCTTGACCCGGAGCTCATCGATCCTCGCCTGCCAGATCGCCCGGTCGGTGACCTTTGGTAGAGGGCTGTTCCTCGTCGAGGGGTCTGTCATGGCCTTGTCTCCTTCGTTCCCACCTCAGTCTTTCCGACTTCGGAGACTGTCGAAACTGATCGGCGGTGTGTCTGGTGGGAATGGGCCGCTAAGTCGGCTGTGGTGGGCGTCCCAGCGCATGCAAATAGACGATCAACTGCCCCGTGTGGTACCACTCGTGTGCGGCCACGTTTCTCAGAATCTCGCTGCGCGGGCAGGCGTCGAGGCGCAGGGCCTCCCACCACTTCTCAGGACACGGCACCAGCTCCTCCAGGCCAGCCTCGTCGAACGAGTCGATGTAACGCAGAGTCTGCTCGCGCAATGTGGCGAAAACCGATCGCATTTCGGCCAGGGTGGCAGTCTCTTCGAAAGCATCAGGATCATCGTCCGGCCATTCGCCTCGTTGCAGCCAGGCGATGAGCTCCTTTTCCTTGTTGGCCATCTCGACAAGGAGGCCCGCCACTGACGGAAGGTCATCCGTGGGGCGCCAAGGCAGGTCGGCTTCAGTCAGGTCCCCGAGCACCTCATCGAAGTCCTGTCGCACGTACCGCAACCGCGCTTTGAGATATTCGTGGGTTCCGATGCCAGAACCTTATGGGGTCAGCCACGCCGCGAGCAGGGGTTTTTCGCTCCTCCGTCGGAACCGAAACGCTGCGATGTCGCCGCCAGAAAATTCTTCTGATTGGGGTTCAGGGGGGTGGTTTCTGTCCTTCTAGTCAAGGGGTGGTTGCAACGATGAGTTCGTCGAGCACTTCGGCTGGTGTTCGGTAGCCGAGTGTTTTGCGTGGCCTCTGGTTGAGTTCGTCGGCGACGAGGTCGAGGTCGGCTTGGCTGAGCGGGGAGTAGTCGGCTCCTCTGGGGAAGTATTGGCGGAGGAGCCGGTTGGTGTTCTCCACGGTGCCCCGCTGCCAGGGACTGTGCGGGTCGCAGAAGTAGACGGCGACACCGGTGTCGATGGTGAACTGGGCGTGCTGGCCCATCTCTTTGCCTTGATCCCAGGTGAGGGATCGGACCAGGTCAGCGGGCAGTCTTTGGATCTTTCGGGCGATGACATCACGGACCGTTTCTGCTCTCCGATTGTCGGGGAGGGCGAGGAGCATGACGAACCGGCTGGTCCTTTCCACCATCACCCCAATCTGAGAGTTCCCATCACGTGTTCCGATGATCAGGTCGCCTTCCCAATGGCCGGGCACCGCCCGATCCTCCACCTCGGGGGGACGTTCTGAGATCATCACCATTCCAGGGACTTTCCCTCGCCCTTCCACCCGGTAGCCGCGGGGACGACGTTTGGCCCGGCCGGTGCGGAGAGCCTGACGCAACTCCTCGTCCAACCCTCCACGACCCCGCAGATACAAGGATTTGTAGATGGTCTCGTGAGACACCCACCAGTTTGGATCATCGGGATGCTCGAGGCGCAGCCTCCCCGAAATCTGCTGAGGCGACCAACAAGTCCTCAACCGGCGGGTCACCTCGGCAGCCAGCTCCGGATGAGCCACCAACTTCAACGGTTTCGGTCTCCGAGCCCGCTCCCAAGCCGCCCCATCAGCCCGACGAGCGTTATAGAACTGACGGCCACCGTTACGGGCCACCTCCCGGAACACAGTCGAAGCCGGCCTCCCCAGCATCCTCGCCGCCTCCCGCAACGGCCAAAGGAACCGGATGCAGTTCTCAATCACAAACCTCTCATCGATCGACAACCTCACCCCAGGCACCACCACCTCCAATCATCACCACTCCAAGAAAACTTGGGAGTAGCAACGATTGATAGAACTTTTCGTCC
>DATBKE010000161.1:0-4656 GCA_036556085.1 Acidimicrobiia bacterium
GAAGGCGACCAGCCGCATGGGTACTGGGACATCGTCGAGGTTGATCCCCCGCGGCTGCTCGTGTTCCGCGACGGCTTCGCCAACGAGGACGGCTCACCTAATGAAGCCCTGCCCGAGGGCGAGGGCCGGGTGACGATCGAGGCGATCGGCGGCGGTAGGACCCGGATGTCGATCGAGAACCGCTTTCCCAGCACCGAGGCGATGGAACAGGTCCTGGCGATGGGTATGGAGGAGGGCATGAAACAAGCGCTCGGCCAGATCGACGCCATCCTCGCCGAGGGTCCTGCTCGCATCGGATGACCGGTTACCAATCAAGGAGGCAAAGGATGAACACCAGTGAAATGACGACGCATACGCTCGAGGTCCCCGGCGCCACCTTGACCTACGACATCCGGAGAGGTGACAGCGACGATGAACCCGTCCTCTTCCTCGTTGGTTCGCCGATGGCCGCGGCCGGTTTCGAAACTCTGGCGAATCACTTTCCCGATCGCACGATCGTTACCTACGACCCCCGCGGTTCCGAGCGGAGCACCAGGCCCGACATGATGGCGCCGTCGACCCCGGAGGAGCACGCCGACGATCTTCATCGGATCATCGAGAAGGTTGGTGGCCCTGTCGACATGTTCGCCTCGAGCGGCGGGGCGACCAACTCCTTGGCGCTGGTGGCGCGCCATCCCGAGGACGTGCGGACGCTGGTGGCGCACGAGCCCCCGGTCTCTACGGTTCTCCCCGATCGCGAGAATGCCCTGGCGGCATCGCGGGCGGTCCATGAGACATATATGCGCTCGGGATTCGGAGCCGGCATGGCGCACTTCATCGCCGTGGCCAGCCACCAGGGCGAGTTCCCCGATGGCTGGGCCCAACAGCCGGGGCCGGATCCGGCACAGTTCGGGTTGCCAACCGAGGACGACGGCACCCGCACCGATCCGTTGATGGCCCAGAACATGATCAGCGGCTCGCGGTTCGAACCCGAGCTGGAGGCGGTGCGGCAGGCGCCGACTCGAGTGGTCATCGCGGCCGGAGAGGAATCGGAAGGAATCATCCCTTACCGGGCCGCGGTGATCATCGCCGAACGCCTCGGGTCGGAGCTAGTGCTCTTCCCCGGCGGCCATGGTGGGTTCTTCGGAGGCGAGTACGGCCAGATGGGTGAACCGGACGCCTTCGCAAAGAAGCTTCGCCAGGTTTTGGAAGGAGACTGAGACATGGAATTGGTTGTCAATACCTTCCTCACTGTCGACGGCGTCTTCCAAGGTCCCGGAGGGCGGGACGAAGATCGGAGCGGGGGCTTTGATCGCGGGGGCTGGCTGGCTCCCCACTTCGACGAGATGGCCGGGCAATTCATGGATCGGGTCTTCGATCGGGTCGATGCCTTTCTCCTCGGGCGTCGCACTTACGACATCTTCGCCAGCTACTGGCCGAATATCACCGACCCAGATAACAAGGTGGCGAACCGTCTCAACAACCTGCCCAAGCACGTCGCCTCGACCACGCTGAAAAAGCCCGAGTGGAACAACGCGAGCGTCATCGAAGGAGATCTCGCCGCTGGGGTTCGCAAGCTCAAGCAGCAGGAGGGACGCGAGCTCCAGGTCCACGGCAGTGGTCGGCTGGTGCAATTTCTGCTCGACAATGATCTCGTCGACCGTCTCAATCTCCAGGTCTTTCCGGTGATCCTCGGCGCCGGCCGCCGCTTCTTCGCCGAGAGTGGCATCGCTACGCGCTTGGAGTTGGAGGAGTCCCAGACCACTGGGTCCGGTGTGACGATCTCGTCCTATCGCACCAAGGGCCGGCCCGAGTTCCGCGATGTCGACGACACTGATTAGCTGAGCAGATCAGCTGCGGGGCTCGAAAACTACGACCGCGGTCTCAGTCGGCCGCCGGGCGGCATAGGCGTCGAGGTTGCTCTCGTGCTCGCGCATGAGAGCCCAGAGCCGATCCCGTTCCTCCCCGGTGGCCGCTCGGGCTCGCACACGACGCTTGCCGTCAACGAGCTCGACCGTGGCCTCGGGATGGGCTTGGACGTTGAGCCACCACGCCGGCTCGGGTGCCGCCCAACCGTTCATGGCCAAGGTGACGATATTGGGACCGTCTTCGTAATAACCCAGCAGCACCGATCGTGGCTCACCGCTCTTTCGTCCCACCGTGTTCAGGCGCAGCGTCCCCCACTTGTCTCCCTTGGGAGCACCCAGGCCCAGTCGGCCGCCGCTCCATCGGGCCAGCGCTTTATGGACCACCCAGGCCGATCTGATGAACCAACGCGGGGGTAAATAAGGACGATCGGGCATGCCTCACTATCGCGTATTTACGGCCACGATTTTCGCTTTTTCTCGATCTTCGGAGGGAAGCTGCGAAACCTCGATTGGCTGTGGCCGCGGCCGCCGGAGGAGGAGAGCAAGAAGCGCCGCCAGTGCCAGTCCGGCGCCGAGCCCAGCCGCGACCGCCAGCAGTGTGAAACCCTCCGCCTCTGGTACGGAGACCACGATCGGGGTCGCGGGGGTGGAATCGAGCCGGTCGAGCTTCTGGCTCAGCTCGGTCTGACCCTGCACGAGCCCAGTGAGGAGCCGCTCGTGTCCCGCCACGGTGGCGGCTAGCGACTGATTGCCATCGGCCACCGCGGCGCTGACATCGGACTTGATCTGCTGGGGGTCGATCGGCGCCGCCACAAAGGCCGGATCCGGCTCGCCAACGATGAGCAGACCAGCCATGCCGGACCCGTCCACCGAGCCGTGAAGAGTGCAGAAAACCTTGTAGATCCCGGCTTCATCGAAACTGAGTGTGGCGGTCTCGCCCGGCGCCAACTGCCCCGTATCAAAGGAGCCGTCGACCGCGGTCAGGGTATGGGGGATCTCACCGTCGTTGCTCACGGTCAGAGTGTCGCCCAAAGGTGCGGTGTGGGCGATCCCGTTGAAGCAGGAATCGAGGACTGAGATCGTCGTCCCCGAGGAATAGGCCGGACACAGGGAAATCGATCCCCCGCCTCCCGCCCCCGCGACCGCGGGGATCATGGCCAGAACCAGAATGGTCGTCAGGAGAAAGAGTCTTCGCATTGGCACCTCCGTGATGCTTTACACCGGAGACGCCGCCCAGGTTCCAAGAGTTCACCCGGGCCTTTTTCCTCTGCGAGGATGGCGAGATGGCCGTCGACCAAGTTCTCGATATCCAGGGCCCGGTGCGGGGAGAGGTCTTCGTAGTGTTCGAAGAAGGGACGGAGATCTATCTCACCGGACCGGACGGCCCTCGACCATGGCTGATTGAGACACATGGTCGCGAAAACCCCATGGAGGAGATCCGTCGCACCGCCACAAGTCTGCTGCCGGACATGTTCCTCCTCCATTCGACTTCCTGGAGATGGGAAGGGACGGCGGTGGTCCTCACCTTCATCGCCGCGGTAGCCAAAGGCAGTGGCGAATCCCGCCTCCTCTCAAACACCCGAGAAATTGCTCGGGGCTCGGCCACTGCCCCGCCGGCTGAGATCGAAGCCGACCAGGTGCTGAACCATGCCCTCCGCCATCTCGCCTGGCTGGGACGCGAGGACGAGGCGGTTCGCGATTCCCTGAGTGGGGGTTGGCGGGAGGCGCTCTCGAAGTACGTGCCCGCTACCTTTCAACAAATCGGATGAGCGCCCCGCGATTGACCTTGACCTGTGCCTGCGGATGGGAGATCTCGGGCACGGAGGAAGAAGTCGTCGTCGCCGCGCAAGATCACGGGCTTCGAGTGCACAACATGGAGACCAGCCGAGAAGATGTGCTTGCTCTAGCGAAGGTCAGCGCGGCCGACTAGTCGCTACCAGCGGTCGCGGTGCACCACCTCTTCGAATGGCCGCCGGTTCACCTTGGTTCGAGGTCGGAGGGGGCGGTCCGCTGGGTAACCGAAGGAGATCAAGTGGGCGCAATGCCGATCAGCGGGGAAACCGAGCACCTTCCGGGCCAGCTCTTGATCGTCGACATGAGCATGTCCGGTTCCGATCCCCAGGTCGGCGGCGGCCAGCATCAGCGACATCACTGCCTGACCAACGTCGAAATGAAGCATCTTTTCGCGGGCGGCCTCCACGGGCGGGGTGATGATCGCGATCGCCGCGGGCGAGTCGGCCACATGCCAGGCTCCTCGCCACACCGCCGCCAATTCTTGTAGCCGGTCGGGGTCGGTCACCACCACGAAGTCCCACGGCTGCCAATTGCTGGCCGACGGAGTCAGCCGCCCCGCCTCCAGGATCCGGTCAAGATCTTCGGGCTCTATCGGGCGATCCGAGAACTGACGAACGTTGCGGCGGGCTCTGATCGCATCCCAGGTTTCCATCTCCCTCCCGTCGATCAGACGCCGACCGGTTGAACAGTGATCACTCGAACATCGAGGGAGGCGGCTCGTCCCCGAAGCTCGACGGTCCGGCGTTCGGGATCCCCAAGGTCGATACCCGCCGCCTGGTAGGTGTCTTCGCTGGCCAGGATCTCTCCCCGGCGAGCGAGGGAAGCCAACCGCGAGGTGACGTTGGCGACATCCCCGAGGACGGTGACGTCGTATCCATCGGTGCCCTCGATCCCCACCGTCCCCACGAACGCCTGGCCGGTATGAAGACCCACTCCGACGGGGACCCAAGGGCCTTCCGCCTCGCCGTGACCGGTGGCGAGCAGGAGCTCGCGGGCCGTGCGCATGGCGGCGGTG
>DATBKE010000162.1:0-2485 GCA_036556085.1 Acidimicrobiia bacterium
GGACCGTCCGCGGGGATCACGATGGTGACGGCGGTGGCCTCGCTTCTCACCGGGCGCAAGGTCCGCTCGGAGGTGGGAATGACTGGCGAGGTGACGCTTCAAGGGAAAGTCCTGCCAATAGGTGGGCTGAAGCAGAAGGTGCTGGCCGCGCACCGGGCGGGGCTGACCACAGTTCTCTTTCCACAGCGGAATGAGATCGATATCGATGACATCCCCGAATCGGTTCGAGAGAGGATGACCTTCCATCCGGTCGAGACCATCGACCAGGTCCTCGATCTCGCCCTCGAGTCCGCCTAACCATTCCTGCTTAGAAATGGGCACATTTATGTGCCCATTTCTACGCAACAAAGAGTGACCCGGGCTATTCGAGGCGCCGCTGAGCCAGCGCGATATAGGCGGGATCGATGTCGAAGCCCACATAGTGCCGGCCGCTCTTGGCCGCGGCGACGGCTGTTGTCCCGGAACCAACGAACGGATCGAGGACGAGATCCCCGGCGTAGGTGTAGAGCTCGATGAGGCGACCGGGAAGTTCGATCGGAAAGGGGGCCGGGTGACCTACCCGCTTGGCACTGGCCGACGGGATTTCCCAGAGATCGAGGGTGGCCTGCATGAACTCTTCGGCCGAGATGGTTGCCAGATGCGGCAACCCGCGCCGCTGTCGCTCAGAACGGCTCAGCGCCCGATCGAATCGACCTTTGCTGGCCACGATGATGCGTTCGGTAAGGTCGCGTAGCACCGGGTTGGCAGGGCTGCGAAAGCTCCCCCAGGCACAGGAGCCACTTTGACCCCTCGCCTTCCGCCAGATGATCTCGCCCCGCAGTAGTAGGCCGAGATCATCCTGGAGGATGGTGATGACATCCGCCGCCAGCGAGCGATAGGGGCGGCGACCGAGGTTGGCCACATTGATCGCCAGCTTTCCCCCCGGTTCTAGCTTCTCGGCACAGAGGGCAAAAACGTCTTTCAGCATCTCGAGATAGGTCCTATAGGCAAAGGGCTCCTCGCCCTCGCCGATCTCCTCTTCGTATTCCTTGCCGGTGAAGTAGGGGGGTGAGGTCACCACCAGCGCCACCGAGCGATCGGCTACTTGCTCCTCGCTCATCGAACGGGCATCGCCTACGAATAGTTGATCGACAACCGACGGGGGAGCGACGTCGTCGTCGGAGGAGATGGCCGGGAGTGGAAAGCGCCGGTAAAAGCCACTCGCGTCGTGGCTCTCGCGGCGGCCCGAGCCAAACGAAGAGGTAGCGGTGGGGCGCCGGGGCACGGAATCACGCTACCGGGGGGTGGCTCCCTGAATCGGGAATAGAACCTTGCGTGCACTACGCTTGCAATTGCAAGCACAAGGAAGACCCCGAATGATCGAAGCCCAACTCGCGGACGGAACCGATGTCGTCCTTCGGCCTGTCCGCCCGGAGGACAAGCCCTTGCTGGAGGCGGGCATGGCACGGCTGTCGGACCGGTCTCGTCGCCAGCGATTTCTCGCCCCTACCGACCGTCTGACCCGCTCGCAACTCGCGTATCTCACCGAGGTCGATCAACTCGACCATCAAGCCTGGGGGGTGCTTTCCGGCGGCGAGCCCATCGCCGTTGGTCGGCTGATAAGGCTCGACCACGAAGAAGCGGAGGTTGCCATCACCGTGGTCGATGCGTGGCAGGGGAGAGGGATCGGCGAGATGCTGGTTCGTCTGCTCGCGGTGCTGGGTTGCAGCGCCGGCATCAGCCGGTTGGTCTTCGTGTCTCTCCCCGAGAATCTCGCGATCGCCCGCCTGCTGGATCGCTTCGAAAACGTCCGCCATTACGAGGACGGCCTGGTTATCACCAAGGTGGAAACCGCCAGAATCCCTCCGCCACCCTTTCGGAGTGCGCTAGAACTGGTCGTCCTGCACCAGCGAGGAGAACCCGATGCCCCGAATCTCTTATCCCGATCTTGCCTCCCTTGAGCCTGGCGATCGCGAGATTGTCGAGTACGGCCGTACCCATTCCACCCCGCGGCCCGAAAGCCAGGCCATCCGCTCTCACGTGCCCGCTGTCCTCCATGCTTTCACTAATGCCTGGCGCACCACGTTCTTGGATGGCGTCTTGGATCATCAGATCAAAGAGCTTTGTCGGGTCTACGTCTCCCAGTCGATCAAATGCGAGTATTGAGGAGTCCAGCGATCCGTCCAGGCTGGACGGCAAGGACTAACCGAAGCCCACTACGACGAACTTCTTCAATTTGAGGATTCGGATCGTTTCGACGAGCGGGAGAAGACCGCTCTTCGCTACACCAGCGCCATTCTCTGGGATGCCGACATCGCCGACGACCAGCTCTGGGCCGATCTCCATCGCCATTTCACAGAGCCCGAGCTCGTGGAGCTTGGCTTCTTCATCGCCCTCACTAGCGGTCAGCAACGCTGGATCAAGACCCTCGGGATTGGCCATCAGGAGGTGCTCGGCGACACCAGCATCGGCCTGGCGGATGGCACATGATCTGTGCGGATTATTC
>DATBKE010000163.1:0-3674 GCA_036556085.1 Acidimicrobiia bacterium
AAACAACGAAGGAGCGAATGATGACCAACTCACTCGGAAAGTATTGGTGGCAGGCGTTGGCAGTGCTCACTGCCGGGGCCACGGTTTACGCAGGAATCCGTCAGTTCTTCACTGACGAGGTGTCAGTCGGAGCGAGCCCAGGAAAGATCGTTGCCCTCGTCCTATTCGTTGGCGCAGGGGCCGTGACATTCCTAGGACTGGCCCTTCATCGCACGAGGCCCCGTTTGAGTGCGGGCCTTGTAATCGGCGGTGTGCTCCCGTTGGCGCTTGTTGGTGGATTCGGAATCGCGATTGTCGTAGGGCTCGTCGCATCATTGATGGGTGGTGAGGGCTGGTGGTGGATCCCGGTTGGGATCGGTAGCGCGATCGGCACCGCAGCCGGTGTGGGCGCGGTAAATTCGTGGTGGCATGCAGCCCGGAGTCCTGTCGTCAGGAGCCCGCGGGTCCAGGTTCTCCCGATCGGATTGGTATTGGCCGGCCTGCTCGTTGCGGGCATCGGGGTGAGCCTGGGCCTGTACACGATTCCCTTGTTGAGTTTGGGAGCCGTAACCGTTCTGATTGGCATACGTCTCTGGAGCCGACACCTCAAAACGGCACAGTGAGAGATCCCGCTTCTAGGGGGTGCTTATAGGTGAGCCCGAGTTGAGTTCCATTCACTATTCACGGGACTTGGTTCGAACGTAGTCCCATTAGGGCCGCTGCTATCTGGGGACGGGGATCCAACTCAGGCAAACTGTGCCTATGGACATCGACCGCGTCGTAATTGCCGAGGCCGCCGACCGCATCGCTCCCTACATCAGGCGGACTCCGGTGCTTGAGGTTGGTGCTCCTGATTTCGGGACCAGGGGTCGTTTGCTTTTCAAGATGGAAATGCTGCAGCGTTCCGGGACTTTCAAAGTACGCGGTGCTTTCAACCTCGTTCTCGAGCATCTCGACGGCGACCGAGCTGCCGAATCGCTGGTTGCGGCCTCTGGCGGCAATTTCGCCTTCGCATTGGGCTACGCCGCGTCCGCACTGGGCGCCCACGCCCATCTCTTTATCCCCAGTACTTCACCAGCTGCCAAGGTGGAGAACGCTCGCAGCACCGGTGCCGCGATCACCATCATCGAGGGTTTCTACGCCGATGCCCTCGAAGCGAGCCGCGCATACGTCGCAGAAAATGGTGGTCGTCTCGCCCACGCCTACGATGAGGTGCCGGTGGTGGTTGGAGCTGGAACCTGCGGACTCGAGATCGACGAGCAGATCATCGATGCCGACACCGTGCTGGTTCCGGTGGGAGGGGGCGGCCTCATAGCTGGCATCGCTTTCGCCCTCCAAGACGATGCTGCAGTTGTCGGAGTCGAAACCGAGAAGACACCGACCCTTCACGAGGCTCGGCGCCGGGGTGGGCCGGTTGATGTGGAGGTAGGGGGAGTGGCGGTGAGCTCGCTCGGGTCGAAACGCCTCGGCGACATTGCCTGGGAAGCGAGCCAACGCTGGATTGACGACGCACTGCTAGTCACGGACGACGCCGTTGTCGAAGCGCAGCGAACGATCTGGTCAAAGGCTCGGATCATGGTCGAGCCGGGCGGCGCGGTCGGCGTGGCGGCGCTTGTCTCAGGCGCTTATGAGCCCCGGGACGGTGAGGTCGTGGTGGTGGTTCTGTCCGGCGCCAACCTCGATCCGGTATCGATGCTCAAGTAAGGAGGTTGGCCTCTGTCCGCGAGTTCGACGCGGGCCGTTGATGGGATTAGCCACACTGAGAGTTCGAACCTGATCCCGATAGGGCCGCTTGCAATTTGGGCGCTTTTGCCCAGTCGCCGAACGCAGAGCTCAGTCTCGAGGTGATTGACGCATCCAGAGCATCGCTCGAACCCCTGTCCATCCGAGGAGGATGACGCTCGACACGATCACGAGCAACACGATGTCGGGGACTGACCGACTCACTACCGCAAAAGGTGCCTGCGCGCTGTCGACCAACAACCACCACAGGCCTCCTGCCAGCACCATATCGAGCAAGGTCGGAAAGACTAAGGGTCGCAGGATGCCGGACTTGATCGCCCGATTCCGTTGCCATCGCGACCAGCCAAGGATTGCTCGGACCGCGAAGAGCAAGGTTGCGATACCCAACAGCGGACGGGCAAAGCGATCAATGAGGCCCTCGAACTGCGTTGTAGGCGGTGCATCGTTGCCGAGGAGGATGTTGGCGATCCCAACGTGCATCTGATGGAAACGCGAAGGCGCTGATTCGTCATTGATGTTCATAAGGACGACAACGCCAAGACCGGCGGCGGGAACCATCAGAATCGAAGATGCATAAGACTCGCTATCACCCCAATGATCGAGGATCATCGGCGCCTGATAAATGCGAGGTTCGACGTCGTCAGCGATCTTTCCGGAACTCCAAAGCGGCGAGAGCTCAAGGCCGCCTGCATAGCCAGCCGCCGGGTGGTAGCTGTAAAAGGGCTGATGCAACCGATTGATACCCGCGGTCGAAAGTACTTGTCTCCCGCCATAGCGGCCATCGTTGAGATGCGCGATGAGGAAGTGACCCAGATCTTCAGCGCTTGCTGCCAAATAGGAAGAAGGCGTGCTCCCCGGTGTGTACACCATCTGCTTCGGGCGCACCATCCCGAGGAAGGGATAGTGTCCCTCGGCCACACCACCCTCAATGGCCGCAGTCTCCGAGGCATAGGAATGATTCATGCCTAGCGGCGCAAAAACTTTGTTGGTCATATACGACTCAAAACCTTGCCCACTCACCCGCTCGACGAGGTACCCCAATACGTCGTAGTTGGCATTCGAATATTCAAATTCGCCGACTGGATGACTCAAAGGCGTGTCGACGATGCGGCGCACGTTGCTCTCCAGCGCCGTCGCCGACAAGTCGGGGTTAACTCGATTTACGAGCCCGTCATACTCGCTCCAGCCACTGGTATGACCCATGAGGTTGGAAACTGTGATCGTTGCCATTTCCCCAGCGACCCACTCGGGAAGCAGCTTTGCTAGGTCATCTTCGAGCGAAAGGCCGCCGGCCTCGACCTGTTGCATGATGGCAAATGCGGTGAGCGACTTGCTCACAGAGGCGAGATGAAACGGAGTGCTCGGGGTGACTGGGCGATCTCGTCCCGCACTTCCGAAGCCCATTGCGAAGTCGATGTGATCTCCTTCCACCACGACCACCGCCGCACCGGGGATATCTAGAGATCCCACCTCGCTCGCAACGTAATCCTCCACCCTCGACTCGTAACCAGCTGGCAGAGCTATGGCCCGTGTGGTATTCAGAAGAAAGACGATCGGGAGCAGGGGTAAGGCGATCCGTCGCATGGTGGCGGGACACTATCTCGCTGTTATGTCCGATGGCTCGAACGTGGTCCCATAGGGGAGCGCTCCGAACCGACGACCGCAGCACGTAGTAGAACTCACCTGCGACACCAAAAGGAGCACCAGCTATGTCGCTTGCCCGCGTGCATAACTTCGCCATCTCTCTTGACGGTTTCGGCACCGGCGAGGCTCTGAGCCAAGACAAACCATTCGGCCACGCCGGCGAACGTCTGCATGAGTGGATGTTCGCCACCCGGTTTTGGAGCGAGATGGTCGGCCAGCCCGGCGGCTCCCGCGGCGTCGATAACGCCTTCGCCGAGGGCCACGGACCTGGGATAGGCGCCGAGATCATGGGTGCCGGAAAGTTCGGC
>DATBKE010000164.1:0-2757 GCA_036556085.1 Acidimicrobiia bacterium
TGACGACCGGTTGACGCCCAGACCGCCAGGCGATCTTCGGCACCAAGGTGGGCCACGTGGGGCTGCTTCCTTCCGGACCTGACCCGGTTGGCGGCTCCCCGGCCCGCAGGACCCGGCGGCTGGACGTCGGGCGGCAGGCTACCGGGCAGGGCCCATGTAACCGGAGGGCCAGTCGCGGGTTGCCCGTAGAATCGGTCGAGTACCCGGGTTTGCAGGCGGTTCTCCTGTCTGGGTACTGAGTACTTTGTACTGAGTACTCATCGAGGGCGAAGCCCTCGATGTTGGAGGGATCGCATAGTCCGGCCTAGTGCGCGGCACTGGAAATGCCGTTGGGGGTTTACGCTCCCACGAGGGTTCAAATCCCTCTCCCTCCGCTAGATGTCCTCTCCCAGGGCCGCAGGCCCGTTGGGGGAGGTTTGTGCGTAGCACAGGAGGGGGTCTGTGCCCCACCTAAACAGAGTGGTGGGCGGATACTTCTCTGGCACTGAGTACTTTGTACTGAGTTCTCCGAGGGCGACGCCCTCGATGTTGGAGGGATCGCATAGGCTGGCCTAGTGCGCGGCACTCGAAATGCCGTAGGGGGCAACCACCTCCTCGTGGGTTCGAATCCCACTCCCTCCGCCATCGCCGGCTGGCGGCCGCCGAGTACCAAGTACCAAGACCGGACGTAGGAGACACGCCCGTCAGGGGTTCCTGTCCAATTACTTAGTACTTTGTACTGAGTACTCATCGAGGGCCAAGCCCTCGCTGCCGGAGGGGTGTCCGAGCGGTCTAAGGAGACGGTCTTGAAAACCGTTAGGCCTCGCAAGGGGTCTCGTGGGTTCGAATCCCACCCCCTCCGCCAACATTGAAGATTCCGGGTGACCCTCCGAGGTTGCCCCTCCCAGACCGTGGGTCTGGGAGGGGCACGAGAAACGCCGGCTTAGTTGGTGGTCAACTTCATCAAGCGCCGTCGTCACCTCCTCAACAGCGTATGCGGGTACCGGCTCAGCAAGAATCCCCCCCAGCGGCTGGGTGTACGCCCGCATCCGGCTTGCAGAACCCGTGTTGTACCGGATGGTGGCCCGCTATCGGGCAGCATCCACCATTCCGACATCGGGGACAGTCCGCTTTCGCACTTCGATGGTATGGGTCGAATACTCAGGCACCCTCGCCCCCGACGGGTGTCCGACTCTCAACAACTTCGAGGAGAGCACCACAGTCCAAAATCCAGTCGACACCACGAGAACCGTGACATCGACATCCTGGGTGTCCTTTACGGACGACCTCTCCGCCATCACGATGGGCACCGATCCCGGTTCCAACGGCATCAGGGGTGGGGTGTGGGTATACAACAACACCAACGCCGACATCCTCGTGGACAATGTTGTCGCCTTGGAGGAGAGATGAGCACCCGCACAGGAGTGATCGTGCTCATCGGGTTCGCACTGATCGCTGGATGTGGCGAGGACGGCTCCTTTGCCGGGTCCCAAACCACCTCCGCTGAGGGCACAACGAGCACCTTCACCGAAACCACATGGGGCTCCACCGAAACGACCGCTCTGTACTGTCATCCCTTCATCAGCCAACTGCCGGTGATGATCCGGGGAAACATCGGCGCAGCCATTGGAACCATAGAACAACTCGAGGGACCTTTCGTCGGCGAGCCACCCGACGAGGGCGCGGTTATCAACGTGGGTCGAACCTATTGGATCATTGACTTGAACGTTGAGGAAGTGGTCGATGGCTCCTTCGACAGAGCTGTCAACTCGGCTGACAACCCTCTGCCTGTTCTGGCCCCCGAAGCCAGCACCCGAATCGTGCTCTTTCCAGATCTCGAGGCCACTCCCTTAGGCGACCTGCAGTTGGTCGCGGACGGAGCTACCCCGGTGATGCTCTTCCTTGGCGGTAGCGGTCTCGGCGATTCAGAGGAGCCCGGCATCTGGTTCCTCTATCGGGTGGCGACCATCCAGGACTCTGGTGTCACCTTTCTTGGTGCATGCACCGACGAATTGCAGACCGAAATGGCCGATCTGGCCGACGCTCTGGACCGCCCGGCTGACGTCGACCTCCTCGTCGACTTCCAAGCCGAGACCTTGGCTAACTACTTTGAGCCCGAGAATCCAGGTCCGATCGAAGCGACCGCCTACTCGCTCTACGAGACAGAACCGCCGCCACCCGAAGGGCCTTAGCCCCCCACGACACGGCCCTGGGGGGCGCGGGTGCCCAACGCAGGGGGCGCAGGTGCACGCCGCAGTGAGGGCAGTAGTTCGCTCGGAAGCCGTGCGGTCGCCGGCACGAGGTGCAGAGCGGCAGCGGATGGTCGGGCCTCTGGTCTCGGATGTCGATTCCGTCTTCACGGCTTGCCGACCGATTGAGGGCGATCCTCACGTCCCACAGAAGCATCGAGGCGTCGACGGCGAATGCTGACCCGGCATGTGAAGACCCCTCGTCCCGACTGTGACTCCGGGGAACGGGCCCGGCTCGGAGCTGCGGGAGGTGGTCCCGTCGAGCGATCTTGAGCCGAGCGGGGTGGCCTGGTCGTCTAGGTATTGGAGCCGCTCGATGAGGGCTTCGACTGTCTGCCGGGCTGGCTCGGTGGAGTGGCGATCGAGGGGCCGGTGGGGGATCACTGCGGATCCGCCGCACCATTCCCCGGCGAGGACTCCGCTGGCTACCGCGCGCGTTTGCAATCACCGGCGACTCTCGAAGAACTCCCGCAGCAGCGAGCCGCACTCCTCTCCCAGGACGCCGTCGATGAGGGTGCAGCGGTGATTG
>DATBKE010000165.1:0-10133 GCA_036556085.1 Acidimicrobiia bacterium
CTGGGGAGCGGCAGTCACACCACCACCAGCGGCATCTCTCCCAACCCCGATGGGGGCTGGAACCAGCAGATCACCGCCCCGGTGTCGATCGTCTTCTCCCAACCCGGGCAATTCAGCTTCTTTTGTCAGTTCCACCCGGAGATGCAGGGAATAATCGTCGTCCCCTAGCCCGGCCTAGCTCTCGCAGCCGATGCCGTCATTGTCGTTTCCGTCGAGGTCGTAGACGTCGGGACCCACGACACGTACCGGACCCTGCACGTAATACGGGCCGTTCCCGCTGCCACCAGCACAGTCCACGTCGGAGGTCACGTTGGGGACACACGCGCCTTCGTAGGACGGGTGGCAGTCGGGCGCTGGCGGAGACGTAGTAGGTGGGCTAGTTGTCGGTGGGGCGGTAGTGGGCGGCGGCGCCGGCGTCGTCGCTGGCGCGGTAGTGCTAGTCGTCGTTTCTGGAGGAGCTGCGGTCGTGGTCGAGGCCCACTGTCCCCGCCCTTCCTCCCGAGCGATAGCTTCTGCACCATCAAGGATCGATGCCATTTGCACATCGGGCGGATAGCGGCGGGCGATCGCCATTCCGCTTTCGACCATTGCCTCGTTGACAAACAGATCGCCGAGATAGACGTAGCGAAGCAAGCGGTCGAATTGGTCTCGATCGGAGGTATCGGGTACGAGTCGCACCGATTGGCCGGCAACCAAGCTGGCGAGTAGCTCGGCTGAGTCGGCGGCGAAGGGTGCTCCCGGCTCGGGGGCATCGATGCCGATGAGCCGCACTGGCTCATTGGTCCCGTTCGCCAACAGCACCCGGATGGTGTCGCCATCGGTGACGAACGCCACTTCCGCAACTACTTCTCCGAGGGCAGCAACCGTGGTTGTGGTTTTCTCGACAGGAGCCTCGGTGATCGTCGGAGCGCTGGTGGGCGGGGCAGCCACCGAGGTGACGGTCGTCGTCGGGGGAGCGGATTGTCCAGTGGCGATGCTCGATATCCCGAGGAAGGCCGTGGCCAGCGTCAAGCTGGGAGCCCATGCCGGTGAGAACGGACGGGCTGGACGCTTGACCTCTCTGCGCGCCTGATTGAGTTCGGCTATCTCTGTTTGACCGGCAGTCACCCATGCCGCGGCTTCCTTCGCTTGGGTTTGAAGGAGCCCTATCGGGTCACCGCCTTGGGCGATGGCACGACAGGTGTTGAGGACCGTCAGCAATTGCTCGGCGGGTCCGGCGAGCACGTGAATGCTCTTGCGGCGGCCGACGGATAGCTGCAGGCCAGCCCCGTGGAGTTCCACGCCAGCGATGTCGTCGAAATTGAAGGCGACCAACTTGTTCCCAGAGAACACCATGCGCCGGTTCGTGAAGGAGACCGTTCCGGTGTCGATGGCGGTCCAGGCGCTCTCGCCTTCCATTTTCCTCAGCTCCATGAGCGTGACATGTTCGACTTGAGCCAGTCCGGTCTCGCTCCGCTTGAGAGGCAACGCGACGTCTTGAGGACCGACCCCCGATGCCCAGGCCAGCTCCCGGCGTAATTTGGCGGCGACCGACTCCCGAGCTGCCAAGTCCGACGAAGCCCGAGCAATTCGATGCTGTAGGTCAACGATCGTTGCCTTGTATGAGAGCCAGCCTTTTCGATCGGTGGACCAGGCCTTCCAGGATTCCCGATCCCAGAAGCTCCACCACTTGCTGGCGACGGGCGGCGCCTCTAGCGCGCCTGCATCGTTAACAGTCGAATCTCTCGCCTGCTCAAAGGGAGCCGCCAGGCCACCGACTAGGAAGCTGCGGAATGCCTCCAATCGGTCTGGGGCGAATCCGAGCGCGTCGTTCCCGATCTCGATCTCGAAATGCAGCATGCGATCGGTGAGAGCAACATCCGCGCGCGACCAAGCCCCGATCGATTGGCCATGAATCGACACCTCGATCCGCTCGGCACTGATTTCAACTGAGCCTGAGTTCCGCTGACCCGGCTGATCGAGCAGCCATAGCTGACCCGGATAGTTTGGCAAGGCCCTTCCTCCGCAAGGTGAAGGTATTCAATGTGGATGAGATGGGCATGGCCCTTAGGACCCATCTGGTAGGCGCGTCACTTCCATCAGGGAGAATCCCGATAGACGCGGCTTCCGTTCTCTCTCATCCTCCGATCAACGGCGTCCTCAAACGCCCAAGAACGAAAGGGAGAGACATGTTTTCCAAACGGATAGGCCTGATCCGTGCAATCTTTGCCGTCATTGCCCTCGTGGTCGGCTTAAGTCCATCCACGGCGGTTGCCGCCCCCGAGGACACGTTCGTCACCTTCTCGGGTGAAGGTGGAGACTCAATTACGGGGGACCTCACCTGGTCCTACGACCGGTCCAATGCCGAAATCATCACCACCGGTTCGTCGGACAACAACCGCGTCAGTGTCCGGATCAACGGCGACACCTGGTGGTTTCTCGACTTCGCGGCTCCGGCTGGCACAGCGCTGGAACCCGGCATCTACGAAGGGGCAACTCGTTACCCCTTCCAGGTACCCCCGGACCCCGGACTATCCCTTTCGGGGAACGGGCGAGGCTGCAACACTTTGACCGGGTCTTTCGAAGTGCTAGAAGCTACGTTAGGTCCTCACGGTTTCGTCGAACGCTTCCACGCCACCTTCGAGCAACACTGCGAAGGCAGCCTCATCTCGCGGGCATTTGGCGAGATCTTGATCGACAACGGGCCTGCGCCGGAACCGCTCGTGGTGGAGGTCCTGATCGACGATCCGGTCCAGGTTTCCAAGATCGGTAGAGCCATACTCACCGGCACTGTCACTTGCTCGAGGCCGACGAATGCCAACATTGGGGTTACGTTGGCTCAGCGAGTTAACCGACAATTGACGACCTCGGGCTCTACGTTCTTCTCGACTCCCTGCACCAGCGAACCGACCCCAATCTCGATCTCATTGTCGCCAAATCCGGCTCCTTTCAATCCTGGCCAAGCGCAGCTCGATGTAGGTGGTAACGCTTTCGACACTGCCTACGGCGTCCATGTGTTCTTCCAGTCGACGTCTTTGATCAAGCTCACTCGAGCCAGGTAGGGGGATAGCGGCATCCGCTCCGCTGCGTGGGAAGGAGGGAGGTGGCCCGAGGGCTACCTCCCTCTCTTCGTAGAAGCCACTTCTCCCTTCATCGACCCGAGTGCACGGCGTAGATTTCCGTCGATGACCACTGCGCAGGTGGTTTCGAAAACGGTTATCGGCGCGTTTCTCCATCGGGCTCGACTGCGCTCCAAAGACCCGCTCTGGTACCACAAGGTAGGAGGACGCTGGACTCCGATCACCTGGGGAGAAGCGCGTACCGAGGTCGAAAGCATGGCCGCCGGGCTCAGCGCGATCGGTATTGGTCGCGGCGATCGGGTGGGCCTGATCGGAGCCAACTCCCCGAGCTGGGTCGTCGCCGACTACGCCCTTCAACATCTCGGAGCCATCGCGGTTCCCCTCTACCCAACCAGCACCGCCGATCAGATTCACTTCATCCTCGACAAGACCGGGGCTCGAGTCTGCCTGATCGACAGGGATGAGCTACTCGGGCGGCTTCGTGAGGTGCCGACTACGCAAGTGGAGACGATCGTTTGCCTCCATCGCGACGAGATCGCGGGGGAAGGATTGGTAGGGCGCCGGGCCCTATTCGAGAGAGCCGGACAGGTGGCTCCGGAAACCCTCGCCACCGCGCTGGGCGCCCTTGGTCCGGACGACGTAGCCACCGTCATCTTTACCTCCGGGACAGACGGTGACCCCAAGGGGGCGATCCTTACGCACCGCAGTCTGATGTGGGCGGCTGAGGCCGCCGCCGATGCGGTCGGGGTCAAGGAGCGGGAGGTAACGCTTTCCTATCTGCCACTGGCCCACTCCTTTGAGCGGGTGGTGACGACGGTGGTTCCGCTCGTGGCTACGTCAGATCGGTGGACCTGCTGGTTCGTAGACGAGATCAGGGAGTTGCCGTCTGCGCTGCGCTCTGTGCGCCCGACGATCTTCGTTGCGGTTCCCCTGGTTTGGACCCGCCTGCAGGATCGGATCCTGGCGGAATCAACCCGGTCCTGGCTGGTTCGCCGGCTGGGATCAACCGTGGCGCGTTTTTTGGGCGGACGGATCCTTAAGCGCCTGGGGCTGGGGAGGTGCTGGTACGCAGTTTCCGGGGCTGCGCCATTGCCGTCCGAAACCCAACGTTTCTTGCAGTCGCTGGGTCTTCCGCTTCACCAGGGCTGGGGTCTAACCGAGACCGCCGCGCTTTGCACTGTTCAAACATCGGAAGATCTCGAGGTCGGTGTCGTCGGGGCTCCTTTGCGGGGAGTAGAGATCCGACTCGGCATCGACGGGGAGGTACTGGTCCGGGGGCCCAATCTGTTCTCGGGTTACGAAGGTGAGCCTGAGCTGACGGCCGCGGCCGTCGATGACGATGGCTTTCTCCACACTGGTGACATCGGCCATCTGGTCGAGGGCGGGAGACTGGCGATCACCGATCGCATGAACGACGTGATTGTTACCGCCGGCGGCCGCAAGGTGGCCCCCAGCACTATCGAGGCGATGCTTACCAGTGACCGTGTCATCTCCGGTGCGATGGTGGTCGGGGATGGCCGCTCTCATCTGAATGTGTTGATCTCCCTCAACGGAACCGAAGCCTCCCGTTTGGCTGGGCCGACCGAAGGCCAAGGCGTGCTCTGGGAGCATCCCAAGGTTCGTGCTCGGGTGGCGCGAACGGTGGCGGCAGTCAATCGATCTCTGTCCGATGCCGAGCAACTTCATGATTTCGCCATTCTTCCGTTCGGCTTCCCCGACGAGGTGATGACTCCGTCCTTCAAGCTCAAGCGTCGACTAGTCGAGGAGACCTTCCGGGAAACGATCGAGTCGCTCTATGTCTGATCGGATCCCACCTCTCGCTCTATTGGCGGCATATAACGTGGTCCAGAACACGCTGCTGCCTCAGGCGGCCTATGTCCCCTCCAACCTGGTGGCGACTGCGGCCCTGATCACGCAGGCGAGATCTCAAGGCTGTTCGTGGGATGACCTCGGTCTCGACCTGCGTGAGGCCCGGCGCTCGCTTGCGGCCGGCCTTGTCGGAGTCAGTCTGACCGCCGGGGTAATGGCTGCGGCCTCGCTGGTCCCTGCTACTCAGAGATACCTGGTCGACGAAAGGGCGCGGGGTCACGAACGGAGGGCCATCCTCTTCCGCTCCTTGATTCGCTTTCCACTCGGTACCGCCCTTTTCGAAGAAGTCGCCTTTCGTGGGGTGCTCTACGGATCGTGGCGAAAGCAGATGTCCCCAGCGCGGGCGGCCCTGCTCACGGCCGCGGCTTTCGGGGTTTGGCATTTGCTTCCGGGTCGAACCGCTTTGGCCGGCAATCCCCTTCAAGCCAGTTTCTCATCGAAAAGGGCCACCGCCACCGCGGTGCTGGCGGGGGCGGCAGTCACCGGAGTCTCGAGCCTGCTTCTGACGAAGCTCCGTGTTCACACTCGGAGCCTCCTGGCGCCATGGCTGGTCCACGCCGGAGTCAACTCCATCGGCTTTCTCGGTGGAGTAGTTGCCTGGCGCCATCACACCCAGGCAGCTACGCGATGAGCAGCGGCGAGGGTCCCCGGCTCGCTCAGATGGCAAGTGCCACTCCAGCTACCAGGGACCGTTACGTCGATTTCCTTCGCGCCTTCTCAGTGCTGGTTGTGGTATTTGGCCATTGGCTGGGGGCGGCGATTGCCTGGCGGGGAGGAATCCTGTCGGCCCAAAGCGCTCTTGATGTGGTCCCCGGTCTCTGGGTGATTACCTGGTTTCTGCAGGTAATGCCGATCTTTTTCTTTGTCGGCGGGTTCTCGAACTTTGTGACCTACCAGGGGCTGCGGCGTCTCGACGAGAGCGGCTGGACATTCTTGCGGGGACGCGCCAGCCGCTTGCTGCGACCAACCGCGGTCTTCCTGTTGTTCTGGGTGATCGTGGCCCCATTTGCCATCAGGCTCCCCGCCCTTCCCCCCGATGCGGGTTCGAAGGCTCTGCCGGTCCTGATCGGCCCGCTTTGGTTTCTGGGCGTCTATCTGATTCTGGTGGCCTTTTCACCGCTGATGGTCAGCCTGCACATCCGGTATCGATGGCCTACGTTGGCGGCCCTGACGGCGCTGCCGGTCGTGGTTGACGTCATCCGATTCGTCGGCGAAGTGGGATGGATCGGCAATGTCAACATCCTTTTCGTCTGGCTCTTGATCCATCAGCTGGGCTTCTTCTATGCCGACGGATCCTTTGATCGCCTCCCAGCCCGATTTCTTGGGTTACTGGCGTTGTTCGGATACGGCCTGATGTTCGCCCTAACTCGGCTTGCGATCTATCCCTCGAGCATGGTCGGATGCTGCGCCGACGAGATCTCCAATATGGCCCCTCCGACGCTCGCCATCTTGGCGCTGGGCGTCGGTCAAATCGGTTTGGCGATGGTGCTGAGGCCGGCGGTGACACGGTGGCTTGGACGTAAACGGCCGTGGACTACGGTGATCGCGGTCAACGCCACGATCATGACCATCTACCTCTGGCATTTGTCGGCGTTGGTGATTGCGGTCGCCACGCTGTTCCCACTCGGTTTTCCGCAACCGGAGGTGGGAAGCGCTGCCTGGTGGGCGGTTCGCCCTCTCTGGTTGGCGGTGCTGGCCTTTCCCCTGGCCGGACTGGTTGCCCTCTTCGGCCGCTTTGAACGTCCGGATCTCGATCCCGCCGAACGGGACTGGAACCTGGAGAAGTTCTACGCCCTCTGATTGATCCGTCGGCGGTGTCGAACAGCTTCGCTCGCCGGCCGCATCAGGGTGTTCCCCGATAGACGGGACTGCGCCGCTCCGACACGCTTGAAGTCAACAGAAGGAGGAGCATCCGATGAAGCGTCTGCGCATTCCCTTAGCAGCGCTCTTAGCAATCCAGCTGGGGTTGATCGCGGCCCCTGCGGCTGCCCAAACCACCGACACAGTTCCCTGCCCGGCAGGGTTACCGGCGGCCGGGTTCACCGACGTTGATCCGGCCAGCGTCCATTACAACGACGTCAACTGCATTGCCTTCTATGGGATCACCACACAGGTGAGCATCTATGACCCCAAGGCGGCGGTGACCAGAGAGCAGATGGCTCTCTTCATCACCCGCACCGTCAACGTGATCGGGCCTCTTCCCGGTGGGACCACCAAGGTCTTTACCGACGTTGGACATCTCAGCCTGGAATCTCAGCTGGCAATAGATGATCTGGCCGGGCTCAGCATCACCAGTGGCACGACTGCCACCACCTACGACCCGGCGGGGCTGGTGACCAGAGAGCAGATGGTTCTGTTCCTGACCCGAGCAGTACGCGCCGCTTCCGCCGACCTGCCCGACGGAGCGCCGCAAGGGTTCGCCGACATCGGCAGCCTCTCTGTCGAAAGCCAAACCGCCATTAACCAGGCCAAGCAGATGGGGATCACCACCGGCGCCACCGCCACCAGCTTTGACCCCTTTGCCCTGGTGACCCGGGAGCAGATGGCTTCGTTCCTGGCACGTACCTTGGATGAGATCTGGCGATTGCCTCTGCTCGATTTCAGCGTGCTCGATTGCTCAGGCGAGACAGTGGAGACGTGCACCGGCAGCTCTGACTTTCCGGCTAGTCGGTCGTTCCGACTGATCGAGGGGTTCTTCTCCTGCATCTGTGATCCCGTCGATCTCACCAACACCAACTTCACCCTCAGCCTCGACGGCGCCCCGGTGACACTCGTCGAAAAAGATACCGTCCTTGACGGAATGTCCCTCCGGCTCTGGGAAGTGAAGGTCCCTGCTGGATTGAATGGAACCCATACCTTCACCGGCCAGTGGTCGGATGGAGGAGTGGTCAACCTGATTGCCACTGTGACTGTCGAGTTCGCATGATCGCCTCTCTGCGATTGGCCAAGTTCGGCCTCTGGCCGACCCAGACCGAGCTCGGAACCACTGTGAGCCTTTCGCCACCAGCGACTGGTACCTCGTCGGTTCTGCAGACCCTACGCAGGCTGGTAGTTCTGACTCGAGTAGTGGGATGGGCCTGGTCGACGGCCATCATCATCGCCACCGTCTATGGCGATTCTGATCCTGAGATGGCCATCTTGTTGTGGTCCGGAATCGTCTCCACGGTCTGGGCGGGACTCACGGTCATCGGCTCGAGGGGAGATCGCTTTCTCAGCCATCCGCTGTTTGTTTTGAGCGACGGGCTGGTTGCCCTTCTGTTGGCGTTCTCAGGAGCCGTAGCCGGCACGCATGACTTCATCAGCGGCGGTTATCCGATGTCGTGGCTTTTCGTGGTCGCCTACGCCGCCTCGGTTCGCCAAACGCTTGTCGCGGCCGGGATAGTCACGCTCTATGTCGCGTTCGTTCATGTGCTTCTTGGTCTCGGGCCGGCGCGGACCATTGGGAGCGTTCAGTTTCTCGTGGTCGGTCTCATGGCCGGCTGGGCATTCGATTCGCTGCGCAAGGGTGAAGCACGACAACTTCAGGTCGAGTCCGATTTGCGGAAGGAGCAGGAGGCGACCGCTCGGCACCATGAGCGGGCGACGATGGCGCGAAAGCTTCACGATTCGGTCCTGCAAACACTGCAGATGATCCGGGCCAATGCGGGCGACGAAAGCGAGGTTCGGTATCTGGCGCGTCGGCAGGAGCGGGAACTTCGACGGACGATCGACGAGTATCGCTCACCTCACGAGCGAAGCTTCCGCGCCGAGTTGCTCGGAGCCCGCGACCGGGTTGAGGATCTATGTCGGATCGAGATCGATGCGGTGGTGAGAGATGACGCCGAGCTCGATGCGAAGACATCGGTAGCTATCGAAGCTGCGCAAGAGGCGATGATGAACGCAGCAAAGCATTCCGGCGCGGCGCAAATTCACCTCTACAGCGAGATTGCCGAGGGCCAAGTCCGGATCAATGTTCGAGATCGTGGTCATGGCCTAGGCCATAACCCGATTTACACACCGGTGTGGCTGGCCAATTCTCTGAGGGCTCGGCTGGTTCCTTTTGGAGGTGCCGTTCGCGTCGATTGCCCGGTCGAGGATGGCACCGACGTCACCATCACTGTGTCTCGGCCATGAAAAGCGTGAAGATGCCACGGATCTTCCTCGTCGAGGATCACGACATAGTTCGTTTGGGAATTGAGCGCCTGTTGGAAGGTCATTTCGAGGTCGTAGGGTCAGCAGATGACGTGAGCATGGCAATCGAGATGATTCGAGAACGGAACCCCGACTTGGTGCTGCTGGATGTCGCACTTCCTGGTGGAGGCGGGGCGGCGGTGGTTGAATCCGTTAGACGTTCCGATCGCGAGGTTAAGTTCTTGGCCTTTACGGTCTCGACCAGTCGGCCCGATGTCATTCGGCTGATGAAGGCCGGGGCCAATGGATACGTGGTCAAGACCACTGATCGCAACGACTTGATCAGCCTGATCGGGGATGTGCTCGACGGGGGCTTGCCGATCTCGCCCGAGGTCGCGGGTTACCTGCTCGACATCGACGACGAGGCCGTGAAGCTAGAGCGCTTTGGCTTGCTCACCGATAGAGAGCGCGAGGTGGCCATGTACATAGCTCGGGGATACACCTACCGCGAGGCGGCCGAAGTGTTGGAGATCAGCGTCAAGACTCTGGAAACCCATCTCCGTCACATATTTGACAAGCTCGGTGTCTCCAGTCGGCATCAGCTGACCGAAGCGGCCTACGGCTGTGGCTTCCTGCAACCGGGAAGGTTTGGCTCCGAAACCGATCCGGCATGACCAAACCGCGTGTTCAGCTACCCGGCAACGAAGCTGAGGCGGAGCTGGCGCAGAGAGTTGTCGCGGTTGGGATCGACAAGCACCACCGATTGCCAGGTTCCGAGCGTTGGCCGTCCATCGAGCACCGGGATGGTCAGCGAGGGGGCTATGAGGGCAGGCAGGACATGGTCGGCCCCATGGCCAGACGATCCGTGGCGATGAACGTATTGGCGGGAGCGAGGAAGAAGCTCGTCGAGTGTCGCCAACAGATCTTCTTCCGCGCCGGAACCGGTCTCGAGCAAGGCCAGACCGGCAGTGGCGTGCGGTACGAAAACGTTGACGAGACCGCTGCCTTTGCCTCGGCAGAACTCGATTACCCGGTGGGTGATATCGACCACCGTCGGCATGTCGCCGGTGGGAATTTCGACCAGACTCGATTCCA
>DATBKE010000166.1:0-2821 GCA_036556085.1 Acidimicrobiia bacterium
GTACGGTTTCGTAATTTGACCCCCTAGGTTTGAGACCGATTCCACGCAAAACCTCCGCCATGCTCGAGGATCGCTGAACCACATTTAATAGCTGCTCCCGCGAGTACTTTCGAGATGCCATAGCCGTGCTTCTATCGGACGTCTATAACAGAAATAGCCTTTCGGCGACGCTTTGAACTGAGTGGTTAATCGATCAAGTTGGCGATGACGCCGTCGAGCAGGTCAAAGCGGGAAACTGCAACCTCGCCGGCACCGACCGCCTGCATAGCCCTCTCCGCCACGATCGCTCCCCCGAGCATCACCGGGGCCCGCGCCGGATCGAGCCCAGGAATCCCTGCGGTCTCTTCGAGAGACATCGCCGCCAATCGCTCGACCCACGCCGTCACCGCAGCCCTGCTCAGTATCTCGGATTCTTCCATGGCACCAAGGCTGGTCCAGGTTCCCGCCACCCCCACCACCGAACCACTGAATGGAGTCACGCCCTGGAATGCTTCAGTCACCATCGCTCGGGCTGAGGCCAACGCTGACTCTGCCGCAGGCCGCGACGCCAAGAGGCGATCGGTCAGCCGAACCGACCCGATCTCGTAAGAATTGCCTCCGGTAGCAGTGACGAACTCGGTCGAGCCACCGCCGATGTCGATCACGAGCAATGGCTCCGGACGCTCGCGACTGGCGCCGGCAAAGGCCAGGCGAGCTTCCTCCTCGCCGCTAATCAGCTCCGGACGGACCCCGAGGGCCAGCTCGGCCCGATCGAAGAAGACTCCACTGTTGGAGGCGTCTCGCGAGGCAGAGGTGGCGACCGCTCGCCGCCGGTCCACCCGCGCTTCATTCATCCGGCCACCGAACTCCGCCAGCGCCAGGAGCGTCCGATCCATCGCCTCTTCCGAGAGCCGGCCAGCCGCATCGACTCCCCGCCCAAGGCCGGTGACCCGTTCGAACCGGCCTAGTTCGACGAGGCCGGAGCCGACCTGTTGGACGAGGAGGAGCCGCATCGAGTTGGTGCCGATGTCGACCGCGGCCGCTCGGATCGGCTCCGAAGCTATTTGGGCTCCTGCCAGTCGGGATTTACGGCGCCAGCCACAACACACCGATCCGCGCAATCGAGAGGTTCAATTTGGGGCGCCACTATCACCCCGGCGGGGTTGTAGTTACCGGCCGCGTGGTCGGCGTAGTGAGCATGGAGACACTTGATCCCCTCTCGTGCCCCCGCCACCCCACCCTGGGGCTTGGGATCGGCGTCGGCCGGGAGGAGTGCGTCTCTTTCTGCCTCGTAGCGTTTGTGGGCGGCATCGACCTCGGCGGCGAACGCGGCATCGCTTTTGCGCCGGGCCTCCATTCGTCCAATCTCACCCCGCGACTCGATTCGCGAAATCCGCTTGATCGCGAGTGGACAGGTCAGCCAATAGCGGGTGGGAAAGGGAGTGCCGTCCTCAAGCAAGGGCGGGACCTCGATGACGATCGGCAAACTCAGATGACAAGTGCTGAGGACAGTCGATGCCGCTCGTAGGGGGCGGCCAAGCTGCGCCGAGATCTCGGCGCGCACCGGCTCGTCAGCCGACGTCGGCACCGGTGATGAAATTCCAGAGAGAGCGCCACCATGGCTGGGAGCGAACGACGGGCTCCTGAACTGGGGTCTCCAACGGGGTCGCGACCCCACCTTCCGGCTCGAGGACCACAAACGCAGTTTCGCCCGGCATGACATACCCCAGCTTCTCGCGCGCCATCCGTTCGATCTCAGCAGGAGTCTCCAGTGCGGCGATCTCGTCGGCCAGGAACAGGTTTTCGTTCTCCAGACGGGCAAGCTCGGCAGCAGCCGCCTCCACGCGCTCTTGTTGATCGATGATCTGGCCGAATGGGATCGTGGCCGCCAGAAAGGCGAGCAGCACCAGGCCCAGAGCCAAGCGACCGATGCGCACCGCCACCCGCGACGTGCGGGTCATCGGGCGAACTTCCGAAAGGTGTCCCAGCCGGCATAGCGAGCCTCGGTGCCGAGAGATTCCTCGATTCGCAACAGCTGGTTGTACTTGGCAGTGCGCTCACCGCGGGCGGGAGCCCCCGACTTGATCTGCCCGGCGTTGCTGGCGACCGCCAGATGAGAGATGAAGGAGTCCTCGGTCTCGCCCGAGCGGTGGCTGACCATGCGCCCATAGCCTGCTCGCAGAGCGGTTTCCATTGTGTGCAGGGTCTCTGACAGGGTTCCGATCTGGTTCACCTTGATCAGGATGGCATTGGCGACCCCAGAAGCGATGCCTTTCCGCAAAAGGTCATCATTGGTGACGAAGAGATCGTCGCCGACGAGCTGGATTCGAGAGCCGAGGCGCTCGGTCAAAAGCTGCCAACCATCCCAATCGTCTTCGGCCATTCCGTCCTCGATCGACACCAGCGGGAAGTTCTCTACCAAACCCTCGAGATAATCGACCATCGCCTTCGGCTCAAGCTCTGCCCCATCGAGGAAGTACCGGCCGCTGTTGTAGAGCTCTGTGGCGGCGACGTCGAGGGCGAGGCCCACTTCCTCCCCCAGTTTGTATCCGGCCGCCTCCACGCCTTCCGCCAAGAGTTCCAAGGCCGATCGATTAGTGGCGAGATTGGGAGCAAAGCCACCCTCATCCCCCACGTTGGTGGCCAGTCCTCGCCCGGCCAGTACCTTGCGCAGCGAGTGGTAGCACTCCACGCCGGCCCGCAGGGCATCGCTGTAAGTCGAAAAACCGCCGGGAACCAGCATGAACTCCTGGATGTCAATGGAGTTGGCGGCATGAGCGCCACCGTTCAGCACATTCAGGCAAGGGACCGGCAAGACCCTTGCGGCTGGTCCGCCGAGATA
>DATBKE010000167.1:0-9095 GCA_036556085.1 Acidimicrobiia bacterium
AGGAGGGCGGCCAGTCCTTTCATCACCACGCTGCGGAGAAGCTTGCGAGCGGCGGCGGCGCCGGCGGCCTCGCCGATGTCTGTGACCCTGCCACCGCGTTCGTTGATCAATTGGGCAAATTCGACCGCACCTTCACCGGAAGCGAGCGCCGGGACACCAAGGCCACGCCCGGGGACCGGCGCCATCAGCGCTACATCGACGAATCGAACCGAACGGCTTGCCGTCACCGCCGCCAGCCTCTCTTTGAGACTCGGCGATCCCGTGGAGAGATCGGCGTAGATCGCCCCCGCAGACAAGTCCCCGACCACCGAACCGAGAAGCTCGGCCGCCTGAGAAGCATGGGTCACAGCCAGAACCAACTCGCTCCCGGCCACTGCCGACCCCGCGCTTTCGTGGCGAGTCACCCCCTCGATGGACAGTGTCGTGGCCGGGTCGTAGCCGGCGACATCGTCACCGAAAAGGCCGAAATCGGCGGCGAGGAGCGATCCCGCCTCTCCCAAGCCGAGGACAGCCACCTTCATCGCTAGTCGGAAGAGTCGAGCCAACGAGCACCGAGGTCCTGGAGGCGCTGTCGAAAGCCGTAGATGTCAAGACCTAGCTCACCCGAGGCGAGGCGGCTGCGGGTTTCTTCCTCCTTCTCCAGGCGTTGATGAGCGGCAGTCAGAACCTCACGGGCTCGCTCCCGTTCCACGATCGCGACACCATCGTCGTCGGCAACCACCACGTCGCCCGGCCCCACCGTGATCCCGGCGATATCGACCTCGAGGTTGACTGATCCCAACCCGGTCTTCGTAGTCCCGGCGGCATGAATCGCCCGGGCCCAAACCGGAAATCCCATCTCTCGTAGATCGGCGATATCGCGCACCGCGGCGTCTATCACCAAAGCTGCACAGCCCCGGCTCCTCACCGAAACGGCCAGCAACTCGCCAAACATCCCGTGCGTCGACGGGGATTTGGTGGCGACGACCAGGATGTCGCCGGGCTCGATCACTTCCACCGCCGCATGGATCATGAGGTTGTCACCGGGAGCGCACATCACGGTCACGGCCGATCCGGCCAGCCTGATCCCCTGCTGGATGGGTCCGACCTCGGGTGGGAGGAGCAGGCCGGCGCCGGCCTCATGAACCGTCGCCACTCCGGCAGTGGCGAGCCCGGCGATGACCTCGAGATCGGCTCGGGGAATCCGGCGGATAATGGTTCCGTCGGTCATCAGCTGAGTTCGTTGGCAACCTGCGGAAAAACTCGCTGATAAGCCTCCGCCTTGCTGTCCTTGAGCACTCCCATGTTGGGCCCGGAATTGCGTTCGGCCTGGATCCCCCGCCTGATCGCCACGTCGGTGTAGTAGTCCCACAGGTGTTGTTGGCCTTCCATGCATTTCATCGCCTCGAGCTTGCGGTCCCACACCTCGGTGATATCGAGAAGGACATCGGGCATGAAGCCGGAGTACTCGGTTTGGTGGGGCTCAAAAAGGAATACCGGCGGCGCCCCGATCACGTCTGACCCGGGGTCGTAGCCCGCCGCCTGGGCGATGACGCGGGATTTGGTGGCCATGGCATGGGCCGCCTCATGATCTTGGTTCCATGGATCGCGTTCGGTGTGGGTGAGAACCACGGTGGGTTGCACCTGGCGATAGAGCTTGACCAGCCTGTCGAGAAGATCGGCCGTCTCCACCAGCGGGTAGTCGTCGGCATCGAAGGCGATGAGGTCCGCGCCCAGCACCTCTGCTGCCGCCACCGCCTCGGCATGCCGTTTTTCTTTCACCTGCTCCAAGTGGAGACCCTGGCGCCAATAGCGAGCCGACTCTCCGCGTTCGCCGTACGCGAGGCAGACGACGGTGACCTCGTGCCCCCGCGAGGCATACAGAGCGATGGCGCCTCCCGCTCTCCAAACGAAGTCTCCGACGTGGGCGCTGATCACGAGAAGCGACTCGCCGGGCACGCGCACACCCTATCGGGCGCCCAAACCGTCGGCTGAAACATGCGGAATCCGCATGCTGAAGCCTTAGGTTTCATCATGTGGCGCGGCGCTATCTTCCACCGAGGAGGTAGAGATCTGAGCTCCGATCCCGAAGGTATTCGCTGCATGCTGATGCGGGGCGGAAGCTCCAAGGGAGCTTTCTTCCTGGCCTCTGACCTACCAGCGGATCCGGCCGAGCGCGACTCGATCCTGCTCCGCATCATGGGCTCACCCGACCCCCGCCAGATCGACGGCGTTGGTGGTGCTCACCCCCTCACCACCAAGGTCGCGGTCGTTTCGCCCTGTGAACGCGCAGACATCGACGTCGAGTACTTGTTCTTGCAAGTGGCGGTGGATCTCCCCGAGGTCAGTGACCAACAGAATTGCGGGAACATGCTGGCCGCGGTCGGACCCTTCGCCCTCGAACGCGGACTGATCGGCGCCACCAAGGGACACACCTCAGCTCGGATCCTGATGAAGAACACCGGCGGGTTGGCGACGGCGAGCTTCAGGGTGGAAGCGGGGCGACCGGTCTACGCCGGCGAGACTGAGATCAGCGGGGTGCCTGGAACCGCGGCGGAGATCAGGATCGAGTTCGAGAACATCTCCGGTTCCAGCACCGGGTCGCTCCTTCCGACAGGTCGAGTCGTCGACACGGTGGAAGGTATTGAGGTCACATTGATTGACAACGGGATGCCGGTGGTGGTGCTCCGTGCTTCTGACGTCGGAGTCAGCGGATACGAAAGCTGCGAGGAACTCGAGGCGAATTCCGTCCTCACCCGGGCCCTCGAGCAAATCAGGCTCAGCTCAGGCAAGTTGATGAATCTCGGGGACGTGAGCGGCACCACCGTGCCCAAGCTGACCATGATCTCGCCCCCCCGATTCGGCGGCGCGATCTCGACCCGCACCTTCATCCCTCACCGGTGTCACCAAGCGATCGGAGTCCTGGGGGCGGTCAGCGTCGCCACCGCCTGTCTCCTCCCCGAATCCCCGGCCGCGGCGATATCCAGATTGGAGTCCGGGGCCGACGTGATCCGAATCG
This sequence comes from Acidimicrobiia bacterium, assembly GCA_036556085.1. Taxonomy (GTDB): domain Bacteria; phylum Actinomycetota; class Acidimicrobiia; order Spongiisociales; family ZC4RG35; genus JACCTH01. The sequence continues at coordinate 2,999 of DATBKE010000167.1, forward strand.
AACATCCCAGCGGAATCTTCGAAGCCTGGACTCGACTTGACGGCGACGGTGGCGTGCAAGGCGCCGGAATCATTCGCACGGCGCGCAAGCTGATGGACGGTCTCGTATTTCCGCGATCTTGAGAATTCAAAGGTTTCGGCCCGGGAAACGGTCATAGTGACCGGGTCTGGAATAGGGTGAGGCGCCGATGCCGCCGCAGGTTTTCCACCCCAAAGTGGGAACTCTCCGAGGTGGCCGACGAGGAGGAATGCAATGAGTAAAACGCGCCGGAGGGCGAAATCCCTCGGGTTAATCGCCGTGCTTGCTCTCGTGTTGGGAGCTTGCGCAGGCGATGGTACGGCTGAAACCACTGCCGGGCCGGTGACTACCGCGGCGCCGGCCGAGACAACAGCAGCGCCCGAAACGACCGCGGCTCCAACCGAGACCACCGAGCCTGCCTCGACCGAGCCGGTCCGCATTGGCCTCTTGACCGATCTCACCGGCTTCACGCCGTGGGCGGTTCAGGCCCAGGACGGGTTCATGCTGGCGGCGCAGGAGATCAACGATGCCGGCGGGATCGATGGGCGCATGATTGAGATCGTCGTCCAGGACTCGGAGAACGACCAGGACGCTGGCGTAACCGGCTACGAGCGACTAGCTGAGGAAGGCGTGGTGGCCATAGGCGGGATTATTTCCAGCACGGTCGGCGCCGCCGTCTCTCCGATCGCCGAGGAACTGCAGATCCCCACGTTCCTCATCAAGTCGGGAACGGAAGCGGCCCTCACCGCCGATAGCCGCTACATGTTCCGCACCTGCCTTCCCGCCGCCCCCATGGACGCAGGTCCAGTCCTTCAATATGCCCAAGCCCAGGGCCTAACCCGAGTCGGGGCAATCGTGGCCGACTACGCCTGGGGTCACTCCTTCGCCGCGGCGATGGAGAACACATTCGCCGATTCCGGAATCGAGTTCCAGATCGAAACTGCGCCGGTTCCCCCGGATACCGACTTCACGCCCTTTGTGCGAGCTATGGCTGACTTCGGGGCAGAGATGATCGTCGCCACCGGACACCCACCGGGCAGCGGGCCGATCCTCGCGTTGTCGGCTGACCTCCACGATGTTCCGGTCACGGGAGCGTGGTCGCCCCCCAACCTCGTGCTTGGAAACTTGGCGGAAACCGCCATCGGCCGCTACGCCGACTTTGCTTGCGCCGACTACTTCAGCGACGGCTATGCCGACCTGGCGGCCCGTTACCTGGCCTTTTCGGAAAATCAGTTCATGTCCGACGATGCCGTGGCCGGTTTCGGGATCGTGACCATGGTGGCTCAGGCTGTCGGCGAGGTGGGAGACGACCCGGTGGCAATTGCCGAGTACCTGCACGCCAACTCCTTTGACTTGGAGGGCTACGCCCACCCCATGAGCTGGACCGAATGGGGCGAGCTCGCAGAGTCGCAACCGATCTTCACCCTCATCAACGCGGGACCGGCCCCCGAAGGACTCAACGAGGCCGGTGATTGGTGGTTCGACCTGTTGGTTCACGCCGAACCCCTCGAGCCGTTCCAGCCATAGACACCGGGTGCCCTCCCTCGAGCTCCGAGGCGTCGGGAAGTCGTACGGCGGCCTCCCCGCCGTTGACGGGGTGAGCATTGGGGCCGACGAAGGCGAGATCCTTGCCATCGTCGGCCCCAACGGCGCCGGTAAGAGCACCCTCCTCAAACTCATCGTCGGCTTGGAGAAGGCGACAAAGGGAACGATCGTCTTCGACGGCGACGACCTGACCAACGACCCCCCACATCGCATTCGACAGCGGGGCATAGCACTCGTCCAGCAAAATCCCCGCGCCTTCCCGAGCATGAACGTCCTCGAAAACGTCGCCCTTGCCGCTCTGTTCGGGCGTGTCAATGCCCACCGCGACGAGGAGAGCGCCCTCGCCAAAGCCGGTGAGGCTCTCGAGTTCGTGGGCCTCCAGGGCCGCAGGTTCGACCACGTCGGCAACCTCAACCTGCATCAGCAGCGATTTCTGGCGCTGGCCCGAGCGGTGGCCGGGGAGCCCCGGGTCCTGCTTCTCGATGAGGTGATGGCCGGGCTCAACGATGCCGAGCTGGCAACGTCGATCGAAATCGTCCGCGCCATCCGTGATCAGCGCCGTATCACCGTGATTTGGGTGGAGCATGTAATGAAGGCGGTGATGACCCTGGCGGAGCGAGTGGTGGTGCTCAACTTTGGCAAGGTCCTTACGGAAGGGCTACCCCAAGATGTGATGAGAGACCGTTCCGTCGTCGAGGCCTACCTGGGAGAAACCAGCCAGAGTGCTTGACGTCACCGGTTTCTCTGCCGGCTATCAGGGAAACGATGTCGTCCGCGATGTCTCCTTTCATGTCAATGAAGGAGAGGCGGTGATGATCATCGGCTCCAATGGGGCCGGAAAGACCACATTGTTCCGAGCGATTTGTGGGCTGTCGCCAACATCGTCGGGAGTCGTCCGCTTAAACGAGCAAGACGTCACGGGAATCCCCGCCCAACGGATCGTGCGCCTCGGCATCGGTTTCGTGCCGGCGGAGCGTCACCTTTTCCCGCGAATGACGGTGCAGGAGCACCTCGCTCTCGGGGCCTACCCCGAGCGGCCTAATCCCGAGACCATGAGCATCGTCCTCGACCTCTTTCCCCGACTGGCCGAACGCAGGCGTCAGCACGCCGGCACCATGAGCGGGGGAGAGCAACAGATGCTGGCTGTCGGTCGTGCCCTGATGTCCCGCCCGCGCCTTCTGGTGCTCGACGAGCCGACCACGGGGTTGGCTCCCAAGCTGGCCCACGAAGCCTACGAGGCCTTAGGTGTGCTACGCCAGCAGGGGCTCACGTTGCTTGTGGCGGAACAACAGGTGCCGCTGGCGATAGCCCATACCGACCGGGGATATGTCCTCGAAAACGGAGTGGTGAGTCTCGAGGGGACGTCGGCTGAGCTTGCCGCCGACCCCCGAGTTCGTACCGCCTATCTAGGGGTGACCTGATCGCCACCGTCCTCGATGGGATCGTCCTCGGGCTTCAATTCGGCTTGCTCGCGGCCGGCCTCACTCTGGTCTATGGCCTCGGCGGCGCCCTCAATCTTGCCTACGGGCAGATGGCGGTCATGTCCGCCATGGTGGTTTTGTTTGCCATGGATGCCGGTGTTCCGGTCCTTCCAGCGGTGGGGCTCGGTCTGGTGAGCGGCGCCATCTTGGGATTGCTCCTCGACCTCACGATTTTTCGGCCCGTCTATCGAAGGCAGGGAGAAGCTCGGGTATTGCTCAGCCTTCTGCTCACTTTGGGGTTGGCCTTCGTCGTCGACGGGTTTCTCACCTGGCGCATTCCATTTCGCGGACTCACGCTCAATATCGGCGGCGGACCCATCGACATCCTGGGCGTTCCCATGCGACGAGGGAGCCTGCTGGCGTCGGCGATAACCATCGTCGCTTTCGTCCTGCTCTTCGCTTTCTTCCGTGCCACCGCCCTGGGACGGGCCGTGCGCTCGGTCATCGAAGACGAGCAGGGAGCTCGTCTGGTAGGAGTCGACCCGCGGCGGATGCTCCGACTCATCTTGATCATGAGTGGATTCCTGGCGGCCATCGTGGCCGTGACCCGGGCGATGGTCACCCCGGTGACGGTCACCCTGGGGTTTGAGATCACCGTCTTCGCCCTCATCGTCACCGTCGTCGGAGGCCTGGGTAGCTTCCCGGGTGCCCTCATGGCGGGGGTGATCCTGGGGATCGTCAACAGCATTGCCGCCTCCTACATCGGAACCTTTCTGTCGCTCATCATTCTTTTGGCGGCGGCTGGCCTCACCATCCTCCTTCGGCCCTCCGGGCTGTTGGGGATCAGGGAATGAGCGATCAAGCTGTGCCCACCGAAGGGGCATCTGTGATCGGGGGCGCCGAAGGCCGCTCGGCGCGATCCCTTAGTGCTCTGCTCCTCCCCCTCCTGGCGGCAGCGGTGGTGCTCGCTCCGGTTCCCTTCTTACTCGGCGATTCCAGGGTCCTGATGGGTGTGGCCTTGCTGGGGCTGGCGTTCGCCTGTTACACCATCGGTTTCAATCTCATCTTCGGGAGCACCGGCCAGCTCTTTCTCTGTGTGGGCGCTCTGGCCGGGATTGGTGGCTACGGCGCGGTTCTCCTCGCCGATCGACGTGGTTTCCCTTTGGTGCTGAGCATCCTCGTGGCGACGGTGGCAGCCGGTTTGGTCGGGGGGCTATTGAGTTGGGTCGCCGTGAGACGATCGCTGGGGGTGATCTTCACCGGGATCATCACTCTCATCTTTGCGCTGGCCTTCCACAACCTTCTCTTGGGTCGCGGGGATTTGACCGGGGGCGAATCGGGTCTTCGCATCCAATCCGGGAGCGATACCTTCCTCGGGGATCGAATCCTCTCCTATTACGCCATGCTGGCGCTGGTCCTTCTCTTTCTTCTCGTCCACGGACTCCTGAGGCGCTCTCACTTCGGTTGGGGATTTCGCGCCCTCCGCGACGACGAGATGGCGGCCGAACTGACGGGCGTCAACGTCGCCCGCTATCGGGTGATCGCTGCATTGGTGGGAGGAGCGATGGTGGGCCTGGCTGGTGCGGTCTACGCCTTCTCGCGGGGTCGGATCAGTCCGAGCACCTTCGCCTTTGCTCAGGTCGATGTGGTGGTCTTGGTGATGCTGGCGTTTGGGGGGATCGGCACCCTTTTGGGACCGATCCTCGGGGCCATCGTCTTCACCATCATCGATGAGCTCCTGGTGGAACTCGGCCAACTGCGGCTAGTTGCGCTGGGGGCTTTGATTCTGGTGCTTTTCCTGTGGGTTCCCCGCGGCATCATTCCTTCCCTGGGATCTGTTTTCCGAAAGGACCAGCATCGCTGACCGGGCCGGCATCGAGCAGGCGTGGCGTCGCCAGCAACCCCGACTTACAGTAAGCGTCGCCTTCGACGATGTGAGGAGTCGCCATCCGCTCCAATCTCGATATAGCCCATCTCGGTTACGTGGAGTTGTTGACCCCCACTTTCGAACAGAGCTTGCGCTTCTTTACCGAGTTGTTGTCGATGGAGGTGGTCGAAGCCGGAGATGACTTCGCCTGTCTCCGCACATGGGACGACTACGAGCTTTTCAGCCTGCGGCTCGTCGCCCGGAAAGATGCCGGAGTTGGGCGGGTGGGTCTGCGGGCCGCAAGCCCGACCGCCCTCCAGGACCGGGTAAAGGCCATCGAGGCCGAGGGATCGGGCGGCGGCTGGGGAGAGGGTCTGCCGGGCCGCGGTGACACCTACAGCTTCTCCGATCCCGACGGCCATCCCTTGGACCTCTACTACGACTCCGAGCGATTCACCCCCTCCAATGCCGTCGCTCCCGCTCTCAAGAATCAGGGCCAGCGCCGACCCAACCATGGCATCGGTGTGCGCCGCCTCGACCATGTCAACTATCTCGGTGCTGATGTCGAAGCGAACCGCGATTTCGTTGTCTCGGTACTCGGTGCTCGACCCACCGAGCAGATCCAACTTGATAGCGGCGCCATCGCCGGGATCTGGATGACTTTTACTAACAAGGGCTATGACCTCGTCTACACCAACGATCGGACGAAGACCCGGGGAAGGCTTCACCACGTTGCCTTCGCCGTCGATCAGCGCGAGGACATCCTCCGGGGGGCCGACCTCTTCCTCGAGGACGGTGTCTTCATCGAAACCGGTCCGCACAAGCACGCCATCCAGCAGACGTTCTTTCTATATGTGTGGGAGCCGGGAGGGAACCGGATCGAACTGGTCAACGCCGGCGCCCGGCTGGTGTTGGCGCCCGACTGGAGCCTGATCACGTGGACCGAAGCCGATCGGGCAAAAGGACAGGCCTGGGGGCTAAAGACGATCGAATCTTTCCACACTCACGGCACCCCGCCCGTGACCTCAGACTGATCCGTTCTGGCGGAAATCCGGCGCAGATTTCTCCGCCGGATTTACGCCAGAAGGTTTGGGCGGATGGCCGACTACTGCCCGAACACCGGCACCCCGTCGGGACACATCCGGACCTTGGGGTTGTAGTCCTCGAAGAGACCGGAGGGGTTGTCCTTCCAGATCCAGGTGTGGATCACATAAAGCGGCAGCACCGAGTGCTGATGGAGGTGGCG
>DATBKE010000168.1:0-2364 GCA_036556085.1 Acidimicrobiia bacterium
CCACCGAAAACGAAATGGCTTCGGGACTATTGGCTCTGCCGGGCGTCACCAGCGTGTTTCTAACAGCCGACTTCGTCACGATCTCGAAGACGGCGGAAGCGGATTGGGGTGAGATCATCCCCGCCGCGACCGACATTCTCACCGACCATTTCGGTTAGCCCGCTTGGACGCCTCGCCGGCGCGCGGGTATCACCCCGTCACCAAGATCTTTCACTGGGGGATCTTCTTCCTCATGGCCGGCCAGTTCTTCGTTGGCTACACGCTTCAGAGCCTCGAGGACGACGACCTCTCCGAGGACCGGCTGTTCACCCTGCATGCCTCGCTGGGGATGACGATCCTGGCCCTCTCGGTCTTCCGCCTCGTCTGGCGGCGCCGACAAGCTCTCCCTCCCTGGGCCCCCACCCTCTCTCCACTTGAGAAGCGCTATTCGCACATGGTCGAGCGACTTCTCTACGTCCTCGCACTGGCCATTCCGCTGTCAGGTCTGGCTTTGGCGGTGGCGGACCAGAGGCCGCTGCCCGTCTTTGGTCAAGTGGAGATCTCGGAGGTACTCGACGACAGTGATGTGGAAGATGTCTTCGAAGGGGTCCATGTCGCCACCCATCTGGTCTTCTTTTTCGTCTTCGCTCTCCATGTCGGACTGGTGATCAAGCACCAATTCATCGATCGCGACCACTTGCTCAACCGCATGCTTTAGGCGTCAGCCGGGGATCGGGACACCGTCCGGAGAGAACCATTGCACCATTGGCCAGGTGCCACCGACAGGGTCTTCCACTGCGATCACGACCCGCCAGAGTTCGCCCACCGGTCCCCCAGTGAGAACCGAACCGGTCTGGGAAGCGGCCAACCGGATCGTCTCGGGGATCTCGGCTGCGGGGAGCGCTTCGGCGGGCAGCAGAAGCGGAGCCTCGATTTGCTCAGGAAGGTCGAGGAGGCGCCAGCCTTCTCGCTGCCAGCGCAAGGTCCAAGCCAGAGCCCGGGCGGGAAGACGCTGGTACTCATCGGTCCCAACCGCTGACAGCAGACTCGCCCGCACCACCACCCGGTAAGTACCCGGACTCTCCTCGCTCACCGATATCGCCCGCGCCGATTCAACAAACATTCGCTGCTCGGCGGCAGGAGTGGGAAGAGGTGAATTTGGGGGCAGATAGGTAGCCAAGGTCGAGACTCCGCTGCCGTCCACCCCCCAATAGCTTTCGGTGAGGATCTCGGCCCAGGCTGCGGCTTCCGAAGCCACCGAAGGCTCCGGGATGGCCATGAGGTCGGCCTCGCTCGTCGGGGCGACACTCGTGGCCGGAGCCACATGTGTCGTCGGAGCCGCGGCTGCAACGGCAGCCACGGCCGTAGTCGTTGGCGCCGGAGCCGTCGCGGAGACGATCGCGGCAGTGATGCCGGCTACTGCGATCGCTCCCGCCAGACCGTAGAAGACGAGGCGCCAATTGACCGGCCCGGAAGGTGGCGATGAGCTGAGATGACCCCAGGGGATGCGTTCGAATTCCTCGTCATCATGGGAACGCTCGCTCACCGCTCGAACCTACAAACTGCCGTAGCCCGCTGCAAGGCCCCTGCATTTGGGAGGAAACCGGTGCCATCTCACTACCCTTGACCGACTCATGACCGCGCCGACCAATTACGACCCCAAGCCCGGCCGGTGGATGCTCCCCCTCGTGGTCCTGGCGATGGTGGCGTTCACATACCTCTTCGTTCGTGAGTTGCCATCCGCTGCCCAGGGCTCGGAGAGCGACGGCAGCACCACCACCGGCGCGTCGACCACCACTATCGGGGACGACACCACCACCTCGCAGCCGCTGATTCTCGACGAGGCCACCATGGCCTACCTCGATAGCCTTGGCCCCTATCAGACCCGCATGACTGAGATGCAGACACAGCTGGCCGCCGCCAACAGCGGATGGGATGCCAACCCCCGCACAGTCACCTTCGATCAAGCCGAAGACGCCTTTGTCGCCGTGGCCGAAGGAGCGTCGGCCTTGGCAGCGGAGCTCAGTGCGGTAACACCGCCTCCGGCGTTAACCGAAACCCACAACGCCATCGCCACTGCGGCCCAGCAGGCGGCGGAGGCGGCCAACAACTCCCTCGCCGGCCTCAGGGCGCCGAGCCCCGACACCGGTGAAGCACGCCGCACCGCGGTGGCTGCATTCGATGCCGCGGTAACCGCATTCTCCGACGCGATCGCCGCCGCCGGAGGCTGAATCGATGTCGATTGAGATTCGTCCGGCAGCCCCAGAAGAGGCGGCCTCCTTCAGGCGGGTGATGGGAAGCGCCTTCGGCTTCGATCCCAACGAGAAGACCATCGATCGTTTCCATGCCTTGTGGGAGCCTGAGCGCTCCCGCAACGCCTACGAA
>DATBKE010000169.1:0-19954 GCA_036556085.1 Acidimicrobiia bacterium
CCCGCAACGATCAACGGTCCGTTACCCGACATCTCCATGATCGAACGTTTGAGACCCATCGCCGCCACGATCCGCTTTCCCGTCTCGGACGAACCGGTAAAGCTGATCCCTTGGATCGAGGGATGGGTGACCAGCCATTCGCCCACGTCGCCGTCACCAGGAATCACCGAAAGGGCTCCTTTCGGGAACCCCGCCTCTTCTATCACCCGAGCGGCTTCGAGCATCGCCCAGCAGGTATGGGAAGGCGGCTTGACGATGATGGCGTTGCCGGTGGCCAGGCCAGGCCCGACAGTCTCCATCGGAATCATCACCGGGAAGTTCCAAGGCGTGATCGACGCCCAGACACCGACCGGTCGTCTCACTGTGAACATGCGGCGATTCCGCTCGGTGGTGGGAATGAGCTCGCCCTTCAGCCGCTTCACATCCTCAGCGGCGATGTGCAGGTAGTCGCCCGATTCGGCGATGTCGTCGATCGCCTCGGCCCGCCACGGCTTGCCTTGCTCCATGGTGAGTATCCGGGCGATTTCTCCCACCCGCCCTTGCCACAACTCATGCGCCTTGAGACAGAGCTCGGCTCGCTCGAACGCCGACCAATGTCGCATTTCCTCCGAGGCCGCATGTGCAGCCGCCACCGCCCGATCGACGTCTGCCTGCGAGGCGCGGGGCACGGTGGCCAGGTGCTCGCCGGTACCTGGCGATCGCAGCTCGTAGGTGCCTTCGCCCGTTCCGGCGGTCCATTCCCCGGCGATGAAGAGCTCGAGCTGTGTCACCACGGGCCGCGACAGTAGTGGTCCCCGGGTTAGATTTCCCCCAGCGATGAGCATGCAAGGACCCCGGACCGGCGAGTGGTTTGCGCGTGCTCGCAACAGCCTCGTCAACGGCGTTTCCAGTGGCTTCCGTTATCTAGGTGACGAAGACACCATCGTTATCGACCGGGGAGAGGGCGCCTACGTCTACGACATGGACGGCAAGCGCTACATCGATTACCAATGCGCCTGGGGTCCGATCATCCTCGGCCACGCCGATCCAGTGGTGACCGAGGCAGTGGTGGCGGCAGCCCGTGAAGGGACCACCTTTGCCATGACCCAGCGTCGCGAAGTGGAAGCGGCCGAGGCCGTCCTCGAGGCAGTCGAGTGGGCAGACCGCATCCGATTCACCAACACCGGCACTGAAGCAACCATGCACGCCCTGCGCTTGGCTCGGGGCTGGGCGGGGCGCGACCTGATCGTCAAGTTCGAGGGTCACTATCACGGCACTCACGACTATGTCCTCTTCACCACGGCCGGGGCGCCGCCGGCCCACCTCGGCTCCCGCCTGCGCCCGATCCCGTTTCAAAACTCGAGCGGGATTCCCGAGGGCATTCGGAGTTACGTGAGGACCCTGCCCTTCAACGACACCACTGCCCTCCTCGACTACTTCGCCGACTACGGACACCAGACGGCAGCGGTGATCATCGAGCCGGCCGCCGGCAACGCCTTCGGCATCCTTCCCGAACCCGGATTCCTCGAGACCGTGCGCCGGCTGTGCACGGAGTCGGAAACGGTTCTGATCTTCGATGAGGTCAAGACCGGTTTCCGTTTTGCGCTTGGCGGCGCGGTCGAGACCTTCGGAGTGGTCCCGGACATCGCCACTTATGCCAAAGCTCTCGGCAACGGCTTCCCGGTGGCGGCCGTCGCCTTATCCACCGAGATGGTCGACGGCTGGCGACTCGGTGGCATTGCCCAAGCCGGCACCTACGGCGGCAATGGCGTTTCCACCGCGGCCGCCAAAGCCACTCTCTCCCAGTTACAGACCACCGATGCCTACGCCCGGATCGAGAAGGTGGGTGTGGCATTGATGGAGGGCCTTGCCCGGGTCCTGGTCGAATTCGGCGTCGAGAGCCAGGTCATTGGCCATCCGTCGATGTTCTCGATCTATTTGGGCGAGGGCCGACCCACCGAGTACCGCGACATCGCCGGTCACGACGCTCGCCTCTATTCGGCCGTAATTGCGGGAATGATCCACCGGGGAGTGATGCCGTGCATCGATGCTCGTGAACCCTGGTTCATCTCGGCCGCCCACAGCATGGAGGATGTGGCTCAGACGCTGGAGGTTTTCTCCGACGCCCTGGTCTCGGCGCTGGAACTGGCGGGGTCGCTTCCCTCCCATCTCGACGAGGCAGATTGAATCCGTATCGGTCGCTCAGTCTCTGGCACGACACCACAACCGATCCACTCGAACCCCGACCGGCGCTTGCGGGTGACACCGACGCCGACGTGGCGATCGTCGGGGCCGGCTACACCGGGCTGTGGACGGCCTATTACCTGAAGCGAGCACAACCCGATCTGCGCGTCGTCGTCATCGAAGCAGAGATTGCTGGATACGGCGCCTCGGGACGAAACGGAGGTTGGTGCGCGGGCGAGATCGCCGGCAACCGGGAACGGTTGCGAAAGGCCCACGGGCGCGAGGCAGTGGTTGCTCTCTACCGCGAGATGTTCCGGACGGTGGATGAGGTTGGCAAAGCCGCGGCCGCCGAAGGCATCGATTGCGACTTCCAGAAGGGTGGCATCCTCACTTTTGCCACCAACGAAGCCCACGTGACAAGTCTTCGGGAGACGCTGGCAGACGAGCGCCAATGGGGATTCGACGAGTCCGATTTTGCTTGGCTCTCCCCGGCCGAATTGCCAGGCCAGGTGTCGGGAGCTCTCGGTGCCATATTTACGCCGCACGGGGCAGCTATCCATCCTTTCAAACTCGTGCGCGGGCTGGCCCGCGTGGTCAACGAGCTTGGGGTGAGCATTCTCGAACAGACCCGGGCGACTCACATCAACCCCGGCATGGTTAGGACCGACCGGGGCACGGTGCGAGCGCAATCCGTAATCCGGGCGACCGAGGTCTTCAGCGTCAACTTTTCGGGCCATAACCGCGACTTCGTTCCCGCCTACTCGCTGATGGTGGCCACGGAACCGCTTGGCTCCGACTTCTGGGACTCCCATGGATTCGCCCGACGCGAGGTCTTTAACGATGCCCGCCAGCTCATCATCTATGGCCAACGAACCGCCGACGATCGCCTCGCCTTCGGTGGGAGGGGGGCGCGTTATCACTTTGGCTCAAACCTCCGTTCGGATTACGACCGCCAGCCCCGGGTTCATGATGCCGTAGCGAACATTCTTCGGAGCTTGTTCCCTGAGGTCGCCGGAACTCGAATTACCCACCGCTGGGGTGGGGCGGTGGCCTTGCCTCGCGATTGGAGGCCGGCGGTGGTTTATGACCGAGGAACGGGTCTCGGTCACGCCGGTGGCTACGCCGGCGAGGGAGTAGCCGCGTCCAATCTTGCTGGGCGAACCCTCGCCGACTTGATCCTCGGCTGCGATACCGATATCACTCGATTGCCTTGGGTTGGTCATCGCTCGCCGAAGTGGGAGCCGGAACCACTGCGGTTTATCGGCGCCAACCTCGCTACCGCCTTGGCCCCGGCGGCCGATCGGATCGAGAGCCGAACCGGAAAGCCCTCACGGTTTTTGACCGGCGCTCTGCGAATGTTGACGGGTCGCTGAGCCTGCCAAACACCCTGGTAGAAAAGCGCTGTGAGTGTCGTCCCGTTCTCGCTGCTTCCCGAGAGTTCGGAAGTTGCCGGTGATGGTTCACTGTGGATTGGGGGATGCTCGGTGCTCGATCTCGCAACAGAATTCGGGACCCCGCTTTTCATTTACGACGAGGCACACCTGCGAGCGCGGTGCCGGGAAACGGTGGCCGCCTTCGGCGATCAGGCGGTTTATGCCGGTAAGGCATTTCTGTGCCTGGCGATGGCCAAGCTCGCCCACGAGGAAGGGCTCCGGATCGATGTCGCGAGCGGAGGAGAGCTGTTCGTGGCCCTGGCCGCCGGTGTTCCGGGGAAGCGCCTGGTGATGCATGGGAACAACAAATCGATGGACGAATTAGAGGCGGCGGCCAAAGCGGGAGTCGGGAGGCTGGTGGTCGACAGCTTCGATGAGCTTGACCGCATCATCGAGCTTCACGATCGCACCGGCCACGTTTTCGATGCCTTGATCAGAGTCACGCCGGGCATCGAAGCCCACACCCATCACTATGTCGCCACCGGCCAGGACGACTCCAAGTTTGGGTTCACCCTTTCCACCGGGGTGGCGAGCGCCGCCGTCAACGCTGCCCGCACCAACCCCGGCATCAGGCTGCGGGGATGCCATCTCCACATTGGCTCCCAGGTTTTCCGAATCAGTTCGTTCTCCTCGGCTCTGGCGGCAATGGCCGACTTCGTTCGTTCCCACCAGCTGGAGGAGCTGTCGATGGGTGGCGGTCTGGGAGTGGCCTATGTGGCCGGGGAAGAGGCTCCATCGATCACCGAATATGCCGGAATTCTCAAGACGGCGGCCGATGATGCCGGCCTCGATGTGATTCTCTCCGCCGAGCCCGGAAGGGCGATCGCGGCCGCCGCCGCGATCACCGTCTACACCGTCGGGACGGTAAAGGAAATCCCTGGCATCCGTACCTATGTGTCCGTCGACGGTGGCATGAGCGACAACCCGCGGCCAGTCCTCTATGGCTCAGGTTATGAAGCCTTCCTCCCGCGGGCGGTGGGCACAGAACGCACGCGGAGAGTGCGGGTGGTGGGCAAGCACTGTGAGAGCGGAGATGTGCTGGTGCGAGACGCTCTGGTCCCGGAGGATCTGATGGTGGGCGATTTCCTGGCGATGCCCGTGACCGGTGCCTACGGGCAGTCGATGGGCTCGAACTACAACAAGGTGCCCCGACCGGCAGTGGTCTTCGTGTCGGCCGGCGTAGCCCGGGTGGTAGTGGAGCGGGAGTCCTTCGAGGACCTGATCCGCAACGACGTTCTTTAAGAACAGAACTCCCGAAGTCGCTCTCGTTCCTCATCGAGCTGGATGGTTGAGCTGCGGTCGAGGGGCTCGAAGGCATTGATGGTGATATCGCCAGCCTCGAATTTCCACGTTCCCGCCACCTGCCCGTCAATCAGGAAGGTGTTGTGCGAGTGGGGGGTCTTGGTGTTGAAGATTCGGGAGCGATAGCGCTCGGGGAGAATCTGGGTGCGACGAGCATGGACCAAGAGGGCGGCATCCCAGACCGGAATGAATCGCGGGGGAACCGGGGTGTCGGGGTCCGGCAAGAGCCCGCCTTCGACATCAAAGAGCTGGACCCCCTGGGGCCCCCGAGACGTGGGGTATTCGGCCATGAGGGGTCGAATCTGAGAGGAACGGAGGCCGAGGAAAGTGGCGGCATCGGCAACCGCGGCGGGCCCAAAGGCCCGCAGATAGCGGTCGACCATTTCCCGACGCGCCAACTCGGGATCGATCGGCTTGGTTGGCAGCAACCCATAGAGATCGGCGCGGCGTTTATCCCAGGTGCCGGACGGCGGAACGCGGATGAGGTCGAGGTAGGTGAGCGCGCCGTTCCAGGTGGCTGAATCGATGCCCAGGTGCTTCACCAGGAGGTTTCTCGGTTGCGGCCCATTCTTGAGTGCGGCTTCGATCTCCTTTGCCACCCGTTGCATTTCCAACTGGTCGTGGCGGCCGGTAGCTCGGAACCACCATGCGGTGCGCTCCTCCCGGACCGCGGCGTTGGAGATATGAAAAAGCTCCGGAGTTACCAGGTGGATCGTGCTCCGGATAGTTGTTCCCTGGACCACTTCTCCTCGCTCCAGCGCAGATGTGAGGTGGTCGCGTCGGAACCCGATCAACCGGCTCCAAAGCGAGATGTAACCCGCCGGTGCGTATTGGTTCTGAATTCCGGCGATGCGGTCGAGTGCCTGCGGAATCGACAAGTCAGACCGATCGAGATAGAGCTGACGGGCCAGCAGGGCCCGATTTAGTGCACGCTCGGAAAGCATCACTCATTCTTGCGTAACATCGCGCCCTTAATCCCGGGGGTTTTTACGCAGGAATGAAGATTCACGGCGGACAGCTCGTCGCTCGGGCCCTCAAGGCCGAAGGGGTCGACACGATCTTCACCCTCTCGGGCGGACACATCGTCGCCATCCTCGACGGTTGCGTCCAGGAGGGCATCCGCATCGTCGATGTGCGTCACGAGCAAGCCGCGGCTCACGCCGCCGAGGCCTACAGCCGGCTGACCGGGCGGCTGGGAGTGGCGATTGTCACGGCCGGACCGGGGGTCACCGACACCATCACCGCCGTCGCCAACGCCTGGTTTGCCTCGACGCCGATGCTGGTGATCGGTGGTCGCCACCTCCTCCGCCAGGAGCTGAAGGGCGGGCTCCAGGAGATGAATCATCCCCAGTTGTTTGCCGGCATTACTGCCTGGGCCGCTACCGCCTGGCAAACGGAACGTCTACCCGACTACGTCGCCACTGCGAGTCGATACGCGTTCAGCGGCCGGGGAGCGCCCGTTTTCTTGGACATTCCTATGGACGTTCAATTCGATGTCGTTGACGAAGAGACCGTCCTCTGGCCCCGCGGCTACCGGCCCCTCAGCCAAGCCGGGACCGACACCGAAACTCTCGAGGCCATCGAGGCGGCGCTGGCCGAGGCGAGCCGGCCAGTGATCTTTGCTGGGGCGGGTGGGGTCGTTCTGCAGGAGCTGGCCGAGGCCATGAATGCCCCCACCTTCGTCAACGGGCGGGGGCGGGGGTCCTTGCCCTATGGCCACCGTTTGCTCGGCAACCACGCTCGCAGCCAGGCCCTAGCTACGGCCGACGTTGTCCTGGCGCTCGGGGTCGATTGGGACTTTCGCACCAATTACGGCGAGCGGGTAAATCCGGGTGCCCACGTGATTCAGATCGACGCCGAAGCCACCAAGGTTGGTTGGAACCGGCCCGTCGACCTCGGTGTGGTCGCCGACCCGATGGCGGTCGCTACCCAACTTCTCGGTCTCTCGCTACCGAGCGCCGACGTTGGCTGGGTGGCCGAGATCGCGGCGGCCGAGAAAGCGCGACAGGATGAGCTCGAAAAAGAAGCTGCCACCTCAGCCCCTGGCCTCGTGTCCCCCCAGCGATTCGCCAAGGAGGTTGGAGAGTTTTTTGGTCGCGACTCAGTCGTGGCCCTCGACGGCGGCGACATCGTTTCCACCACCGCTCGCTGGCTTCAAGTGTCGAACCCTGGCCACGTACTCGACCCGGGGCCATTTGGAACCCTCGGGACCGGCGCTCCCTTCGCCCTGGCGGCACAGGTGGCGTACCCGGACAAGCTGGTGGGTGTCGTATTCGGCGACGGGGCCTTCGGGTTCAACGGATTTGAGTTCGACACGCTGATTCGCCTCGGCTTGCCGGTCGTGGCGGTAATGGGAAACGACGGGGTCTGGGGCAACATCAAGACCTTCCACACGATGATGTATCCCGAGCGAGTGGTGGCTGCCGACCTCGGGCGCCGCCCCTATCACGATGTGGTCAGCGCTCTGGGTGGCCATGGCGAGTTGGTGACAGATCCCGAGGACCTCGCCCCGGCTCTCAAGAGGGCCCGCGCCTCGGGTTTGCCTTCTCTCGTGAATGTCCACATCGCCGAGACGATGCGGATGAGTTCCAACTACTCCCAGTAGCTTTTCAGGCGACAGGTCACAGGACGATTAGCGCCAAGGCTCCCATCACCAGGCAGTAAAAGCCATAGGCGCTGAGCCCGGCGCGGTGGAGCATCCGCAAGAGAAAGGCGATGGCGATATAGCCGGTGACGGCCGCCACCGCCACTCCCAGCCAGGCGGCTGGTGGTATTCCATCGTTGCTGGCGAGGTTGAACAACTCGAGGAGTCCGGCGGCAGCGATGGCGGGCACGCCGAGGAGGAACGAAAACCTGGCTGTCGATACGCGTTCGAATCCCCGCGCCATCCCGGTGGCGATGGTGAAACCCGATCGGGAGATCCCGGGAAGAATGGCCAGGAGTTGGGCGAAGCCGATCAGGAGGGCATCGGTGGGCCGAGCCTGCTCGATCTCTCGCCCCCCACGAGCCAAACGGTCGACCGTCACCAGTACCACCCCGGTCACCAGGAGGAAGAGGGCGGCGGCGGTTACCGAGCGCTGCAGGCGCTCGACCTCGTCCACGAATAGCAGGGCGAGAGCTGCTGGGAGAGAACCAACGAACAGCAGCCAGAGCAATCGGCGGGAGTCTGGATCTGACCGCGCCAAGCGCAACCGCCAAAGATCCTTGCGAAAGTAGGCCACAACCGCCACCAGGGTGCCCAAATGGAGCACCGCCGTTGTCGCCAAGTCGGGGGGAGTGAGTCCAAAGAGCGCTGGAATCAAGACCAGATGGCCGTCCGAAGATACGGGGAGGAACTCGGTGATTCCCTGGACAACTCCCCAGAGGACCGCTTGCAGCACCAGCGCCACGATAAACAGAGGCGCCTTCGGCTAGCGGCTCCCCACCAGCGTCCGCAGGGACCCATCAGCGAGGGCGGCCGCGGCTGCTCCCACCTCTGCCTCCGGAATCGCCACTAGTGCTCTGGCCCCATCGATCGAGTTGGCCTCAAGGAGACGGACGACGATGCCGGGGATGATCTTGGGGGCCGATCGGACATCGACCACGAGCCGGACGTCAACCCCGGTCGCCGTTCCCTCGGGTATCGGGACTTCGAGGCTCCACCAGCCCTCCGGCAGCGGACTCGCCTGTCCCAGCAATGAGGGAACGAGGGGCATCCCCCGTTTCACGTCGACGAGAAAGAGGCCCGTCGGGGCGGCATATTCGGGGAGGATCCCGATCGGGACCCGTTGCCAGTCAAGAACCTCGTCGCTCACCTCCTCGCCAGCAGTGACATCACGGGCGAGATAGGCCCTGAGCTCGGTCGGAGTGGGTCGCAACTCCCATCCCACCGCCAGGATCAGGATGAGGGCGGCGAGGGTTCGGCGCACATACGGCGGTCGCGCCAGCCAGAACACCGACTCAAAGTATCGGCGGCGACAGTGCTTGAGAAGACCTCAGTCCGAACTGGCGGATTCCGACTTGGTCGATTCCGCTTTGGCGGTCGACTTCTCGGCGGTTTTGGTAGAGCTATCAGATTTGGAGCCGTTGCTCTCTTTGGATGAGCTTCCATTCTCAGACGAGGCCTTCGCCTTGACCCGGGAGTCCGTCGCGTAAAACCCCGATCCCTTGAAGACCACGCCTCGGGCGTGGAAGACCTTCTCTACTTGGCCGCCACATTGGGGATGGCGACGCAGGGGCTTGTCGGTGAACTTCTGGAAGACCTCGAAGTTCTCGCCGCAGCGATCGCATCGGTATTCGTAAGTCGGCACAGGTCAAATAGCTCTGGTGAGGTGGACAGGAAATTCTAACCCGGACGGGCCCTCGCTCATTCCCGTTCTCAGGGCGGCACTCTCTCGTCGACGTAGACTCGGCCCCCGGTGGAATTCTTAGTCGGTGCTGCGATCTTGATCGTTTCTTATCTGATTGGAAGCGTCGACTTTGCGGTGCTGGTGGGACGGATGCACGGCGTCGACATCCACCAGGTGGGAAGCGGCAACCCTGGAACCTCGAACGTCATGCGCACCCTGGGGCGAGGACCGGCGGCCATGGTCTTCATCGGGGACACCCTCAAAGGCGTCATCGCCGCCGCGGTGGGAGCCTTTCTCTCCGGCGATGGGGCCGCCTCGGCTTGGACCTTCGGGGCGGGGCTGATGGCGGTGCTGGGACATTGCTATCCCGTCTTCCATCGCTTTCGAGGCGGTAAAGGCGTCGCCACCGGTGGCGGGGTGCTGCTGTTTGCAGTTCCGATCGCAGGCCTCATCCTCAGCATGCTCTGGGTAGCCGTGGCCAAGTTGGGAAAGGTGGCATCGATCGCTTCCTTAATCGTCGTCGGCGCCTCGATCCCGCTTCTCATCTGGCAAGGCGTGGAAGGTTGGGCCCTCTTCTGGTTTGGGGTGATGCTGGGCCTAGTTATCTACCGCCACCGTGGGAACATATCGAGGATCATGAAACGACGTGAGCCATCGGTGGTGAGATGACCGCCACCGTCGCCGTCATTCCCGCCGCCGGCCGGGGGACCCGGATGCGTCCAGCCACCCGAATCGTGCCCAAGGCGCTGGTGACTGTGGTCGACCGCCCCGCCGTCCAGTATGTAGTCGAGGAAGCCGTTCGGGGCGGGGCGGACGAGGTGATAATGGTGGTCGACCTTGACGCAGGCCATCTGGTCCAGCAGCACTTCCTGATGGAAGGTCGCCTGCCCGGTCTGGAGGACATCAAGATTCGGGTTGTGGTGCAGGAGGAGCCGCTGGGACTGGGCCATGCCGTTTGGGAGGCTGCCGAGGCGGTGAGAGACCGCTCCTTCTTCTGCTTGCTAGCCGACAACATCGTTCGCCCCGGAGCCGACGTTCTCCCCGCCCTGGAGGCCGCCGCGCAGGGCAATTCCGCGGTTTGCCTACGGCGGCTCACCGATGAGTTCCTTTCCAAATACGGAGTGGTGGTGCCGGGCTCCGACGTGGTGGACCGGACTTTGGATGTGATCGGGGCGGTGGAGAAGCCTGGTCCCGAGGATGCTCCCTCCAATCTCGGCTTGATCGGGCGCTACCTCTTCACTCCCGAGATCTTCGAGGTCCTGGCCAAACTCCCCCCCGGTCATGGCGGTGAAATCCAGCTGACCGACGCCATCGATCGACTCGCCTCCTCAGGAAAGTGTCGGGGATACGTGGCCGAAGAGGACTTGCTCGACGTCGGAACCCCGCGTGGTTTGGTCGAGGCCAGCTGGGTGCTGGGCCGGAGCCAGTTTCCCGACCTCGAGTAGATGCTCCCGCTGCCGCAAGCCCAGAGACAGGTTTTGGGAAACCTTCCCCCGATGCCGGTCGAGACGGTCGAACTCGCTCAGGCGTTGGGTTTGGTCCTGGCTCGCCCAGCCATAGCTACCCATCCGGTGCCACCTTTCACCAACTCGGCCATGGACGGGTACGCGGTTCGGGCGCAGGATGTGGCGGTAGTCCCAGTCGACCTGAAGGTGACAGAAGACGTCCCGGCCGGCTCGGTGGCCACCCGGGGAGTCGACTCCGGGACGGCGATCAAGATCATGACCGGGGCCCCGATCCCGCAGGGAGCCGATGCCGTCGTGCGGGTGGAGGACACCGATCAGGAAGGGGAGATCGTCACCATTCGCCAAAGCGTCTCCGCCGGCACCTCGGTTCGGCTTGCCGGGGGCGATGTCGCCAAAGGAACCACCCTGGTGGAGACCGGCCTCCGTCTCAACTCCGCCCATATCGGGGTTCTCGCCAACAACGGCTTCTCCCGACTCGAGATCTACCGGCGGCCGCTGGTGGCAGTGGCCTCGACCGGCGATGAGCTGGTGGCAGTGGACGACGGTGAGCTGGGCCCGGGGCAGATCCGGGACTCGAATCGCCCCATGCTCATCGCCTTGTTGAAAGAGCTCGGGGTTGAGGTCATCGATCTCGGCCGCATCCCCGATGCCGAGGAGCAATTGCTAAGTACTTTGCAAGAGGGCGCCGATCGAGCTGACGCGATCGTCACTTCGGGAGGGGTTTCGATGGGGGAGTACGACTTGGTCAAGTCGGTCCTGAAAAAGCTGGGCGATGTCGACTTCTGGCAGGTGGCAATGCAGCCCGCCAAGCCGTTCGCATTCGGGCGGATTTCGTCGACGCCGTTCTTCGGGTTGCCGGGTAATCCAGTTTCGTCGTTTGTGGCGTTCGAACAGTTCGTGCGGCCTTCGCTATTGCACATGATGAATGCGCGCAGGATCCTGCGGCCGCGTTTTCAAGGAAGAACAGAGACTGCTCTGGCGACTGATGTCGAAAAGACGGTATTCGTGAGGGTTGTCACCCGAATTGAGAACGAAGTGTTTTGGTGTCGGCCCTCGGGCGGTCAATCCTCGAATGTTCTCTCGGCAGTCGCCAATGGCGATGCGTTTGCAGTTGTGCCTAAGGGCACGGATCGCATCGAAGCAGGAGGATCTGTCGTGCTCGAGATGTATCGCTGGCCGGAGGAAAGGACGATCGATGAGCTCTGAGATCAGACTTCCTCATCTCACTCCTGCCGGTGACGCTCACATGGTCGACGTCTCCAGCAAGGAGATCACCCAGCGGACAGCCTTGGCGGAGGCGATCGTCGCTCTCGCGTCCTCCACAGCTGAGGCCTTGTTTGGAGGAAACCTGCCAAAGGGCGATGCTCTCGCGACAATTCGGTTGGCAGGCATCATGGCCGCCAAGCGGACGTCAGAGTTGATACCGCTCTGCCATCCGCTGGCGATCGACGCGGTCGAGGTGACGATTGACCGCGTCGAGGAAGGAGCCCGCATCGTCGCCGAGGTGACGACGACGGCGCGGACCGGAGTCGAGATGGAGGCGATGACCGCCGCTTCGATTGCCGCTCTCACTCTTTATGACATGGTGAAGGGCGTCGAGCGCGGGGTCGAGATCCAGTCAGTGTGTTTGCTTCGCAAATCGGGTGGCCGCAGCGGGACCTGGGAACGCTGACAGTAGTTGTCTGCCACGGGCTGAAGGGCTACCCTCCGCCCGCGAGCAGAGGGTCTTTCCGAACAACATGGTGACACCAGTAATCGTTGCGGGTCTGATATTGGCCGCAGTGTGGGGTCTGTACCTTCTCCCCGGCATGTTCGGGGAGCGGCGCAGCACGCCGCTCAACTCAACCGAAGAGTTCGATCGCCTGACCAGGGTGATCGCCGACGTCCAGCGACGCGCCTACGACGCTCGTCTCTCCAACAACCGTGATCAGATGCGGACCCGCCGGCGGCGGGCACTGGCAGCTTTGATCGTCATCGCCATCGCCACCCTGGTGGTGGCCTGGCGTCGACAATCGCTCAACTGGCTGCTGGTTCATATCGGCATAGATGCCTGCCTGGCGTGGTATCTGGCGATGCTCGCCCAGATCCGCCAGCGCCAGGCGCAACAGCTCGCCAACCGCTACGCCGAGAACACTCTCGAAGAGTCACCGGTCCGGGTCGTCTCCCAGCGATAGTTTTCGGTTTTTATCAACTAGACCATTCGTCTGTAAGCGGTTTCAGCGCGTAGAACGCCTACACGACTCCAATTAAACTTCACACCTCCGGGGGTGTAGCTCAGCCCGGCAGAGCGCTTCCCTCGCACGGAAGAAGCCAGGGGTTCAAATCCCCTCACCTCCACCTTGTTCGTTCGTCCTGGCTGGGAGATCAGCGTGGAAATAACTGAGACCGAGCTAGGACCACTGGAGACGGTCGCATGGGTCGCCCTTGAGGGCGCGTTTGATGCTCTGGTCGCTGGCGGTCTGCCGTGTGGTGCGGCGATCGCAGACGCGACCGGTCGGGTCGTGGCCCGTGGTCGCAACCACGCGTACGATCCCGTCACAGGGAGCGACACCCTTGAAGGCACTCCCCTCGCACACGCCGAACTAAACGCACTCGCTCGAGTTCCGACATCGCGCGACCTTTCCCTGGACACACTCTGGAGCACCCAACAACCCTGTGCCATGTGCGCTTCAGCGATCGAGTTCTGCGGGGTGGGCGGTACCCGCTATCTTGCCGCCGATCCAGCGTTCATCGGCACGAATGACCCGCGGGCCGGCCTGATCAACGATCCGACCCGCGATCATCCGGAGCTGACGGTGTGGTCCATCCTGGCAAACGCACTGTTTCTTCAACCGTCGATCGCGAAGGGTGACTCATCTCGACTTAATCGGAACAACTCCAACGAGCCGGAGATGGTGGCGGCTGCCGAATCCGTGGCGGCTCTTCGAACCATCAGAAGTCTCGGTGACTTGATACGGATGCTGGCTACGGAGCTTGAAGCACTCGCCCATGAACGGCTGAGGCGAATGGGGTCAACGCAGCCCTAAAACAAGAGGTCAGGCTCGGGTCGGGTAGATTTCTGGTCGGGCAGCTATTTGACATGCGTGCTCGCCCAGCCGGCAAGTAGCTCGAGGTAGCCGGGAACGAAGGCGCCGCCTTGTTGTTGGACCCGGTGGTCTCCTTCGGGGAAGACCACCACCGCAGAGTCTTGATTGCCCGCTTGCTGTAGGGCGGCACCGGTCTCCTCGGCGCTTCGCCATGCGGGTAGGAGCACATCCCGGCCTCCGTAAACGGCCAGATACGGGCATCGAATCTGTTTGAGAGCTTCGAGTGGTTCATACCCCTCAGTGACGAATCTGGTTACGAGCCGCCAGTCAGCTTCGTCGTCGAGTGTGAGATAGCCATACCATGACTGGCCTCTGGCTGGTTCTAGGAGCCGAGTTTGGACGGTCTGGAAGGAGAGCCCTTGCCTGGCCGCTCGATGGATGTCCGCCACGAACCCAAGCGCGAGATCGATGTCGGCCTCAGGGTGTCCATCGGCCCGCATGGAGTGTTCGCACCCGTACAGGTCCTGGGTAGGAAGGTCTATGGAGGGACCCGAGTTGGCGATTGCGAACGGCAGGCCAGAAAGCCGAGCGGCCAGCATCTGCACTATCCATCCGCCCTGACTGTGACCCCAGAGGCCGATGCAGGCAGTCTTCACCACTGAGTTATGACGGAGGGAGGTCACAGCCGCCATCACCTGGTCGGCACGTTCGTTCAAACCGTGGTCCCGCCAATCACCCGAAGAGTCCCCACAACCTGGCTTGTCGAAAGCGAATGTGCCGATGCCCCGGGCCAAAAAGACCTCCCGGATCGGAGCGAAGTAGCCATCGGACGATCGGTCTGATGGACCAGAACCCGGAATCATCACCACCATCGGATGAGGGGCCTTCGAATCGGGCGCGTGGAGGGTCCCCACGAGTCTCAGGCCCATCCATTCGAAGCCAAATATGTCCTCAATCATCCCCAGCCACGCTAGACATGCGACCTGGCGGCCCAAAGATGCGCTCGCCGGGGTTGCCAGGTGTGCAGATCCCTCATTTCCAAAACGTTTACGATTTCAGGGATGCCTGTTCGTGTAGTGGTCGAACGGGGTCCGAAAGGGAAAAAGGCAGCGGCCTTCGCCGTCGATTGGCCCGGTTGGAGCCGGGGAGCGAAGACAGCTGACCTGGCGATCGAAACACTCGAGTCATATCGAGATCGCTATCGCCCGATTGCTGATGGGGCGGGGATGGCGAAAGAGTTCGACGCCGCCGGGCCCCTCGCCATAATCGAAGACAAGATAGGCCCGGGCTCAACCGACTTCTGGGGCATCTCCTTTTCGCCCTCGAGTTTCGAGCCCGAGCCGATGACCGATGCCGAAATCGACCGCAAGTTCAGGCTCCTACAGGCATGCTGGGCGAGCTTCGACGACGTGGCCGCCCGGGTATCCGCTGAGATGCGCAAAGGCCCGCGCGGAGGCGGGCGCGACCGCGACCAAATCATTAGCCACACCATCCGCAACGAGAGCGAGGAATTCGCAAAAAGAGTGGGGTTGCGGATCCCTGAGCGGGCGGCGCTCAGCCGGGACGGTCTGCGCGCTCATCGGGATTCCTACCTCGCGGCGATGGTCGCGTACAACGCCGGGGAGGGAAAACGGATGCGTTCGTGGAACCTGCCGTTCCTCATCCGCCACAGCGCCTTCCATGTGTTGGACCACGCCTGGGAGATGGAGGACAAGGATCTCACGGGCGAAACCGGAACTTAGTCGTCAGAAGCGAGTCCGGGTTCACGAGAGCCGGCGGACGAGCTTCTGATCTGTGCCTCGATAGAGGTTGTCAGGTCGTCCGTTAGCGGCCCACGTTGCGCCGCCTGCAGACTCTCACGCAGTTCGATTCTGTTCTTCACGCCCAGGCTCACGGTGTCTATACCGGGTATGGACAGTGCGTAACGATACGCCAACGAGGCGGGAGACTCACCTGACTCTCTGGCCATCAAACGGAACGTGGCGGCGCGTTGATAGTCAGCCATAGCCGGGTGATCGCGGGGTAGGTCGCGGTCGAATCGATCTGTGAGGGCACCGGCAGCGAGTGCGCGGATACCGATCACCCCAATGCCAAGGTCCTTCGCCTGCTTGATTAACGATCGCGGCCCCACCTCGGACTCCGACCAGCTCATGTCACCCGGAGCGTCGAGGGCATTGGCAACCATCTGGGTCACCTGGGGTGCCGGGGTCTCGACAAAGACCGCACCGAGCACTGCAGGGAACTGGGCGGCGGTTATTCCCCAAGCTCCGATGCGTCCCTGATCCACTAGGGCCTCAAGCGCCGGGCGAGCCGCTTCTCGAAACAGCGAGACGGGAGTGGTCCAGTCATGCCGCTCTGGATCCGCCGCGGGGATGAGCTGGCTATGGAGCAGGAAGACATCTACGAACGAGAGCCGCATCCGCTGCAGGCTCTCGTCGAGTCCCGACAGCATCGCGTCCTCCACTTCGGTAGGCCGCGCATGACCAACGTGGTGCTTGGTGAGGACCCGCACGTTCTCGGGCAACGCTCCGTCGAATGCCTCGCCCACCACCCGCTCGGCCTCTCCCGTCCCATAACTGGGGGCGACATCGATCAGCGTGATGCCCTCGTCGACCGCCTCGCGCAAAGTTGCGACGGCTTCCAAGCGATCGGTTTCTCCCCAGACCTGGCCGATGCCACCGCCGCCCATGGTCAAGGCGCTAACCGGCCAAAGGCGTCCCAGCATCCTTGTTTCCACGAGGAGGAGATACCCGACATCGAGACGAAATGAAACGACGGTGCCAATGAAGAAAGCCCAGGGCCATCGGCCCTGGGCCTTCAGATAGGTCGAGCGTAAGGGTCAGGAAGGATCCGAAACCTTGATCGCTGCAACCTCGAATTCGAGGGTGACGTTCTCGCTCACCAACACTCCGCCGGCCTCGAGAGTGGCGTTCCAGTTGACACCCCAGTCTTTGCGATTGATGGTGGCCCTGCCTTCGAGGCCGATTCTCAGGTTCCCGAATGGGTCGACCGAGTCCCCGTTGTATGTCACCTCGAAGGTGACTGGTCGGGTCGTTCCCTTGATGGTGAGGTCGCCGGTGATCCGGAAATCAGTCTCGTCGACCTGCTGGACCGCAGTGGAGACGAACTCGATCTCCGGGTAATTATCCATGTCGAAGAAGTCGTTGCTCCGCAAGTGGGCATCGCGGTCGGGGCTGCGAGTGTCGATGCTGGTCGCCTTGATAGTCAGTTCCAGACGCGACTGCGTCGGGTCCTCGGCGTCGAAATAGCCCGTTCCCTCGAACTCGTTGAAGGCTCCCCGCACCTTGGAGACCATGGCGTGGCGAGCAGCGAACCCAATTCGACTGTGGGAAGGGTCGACTGCATACCGACCCGTCAGGTCCGACTTGGCGTCAATGACGGTTGAAGTCATTTCTGTTCCTTTCACTAGATAAGCAGTATTTGACTACGCAGGTAATTTAGCGGAAAATCCCTGCGTTGTCAACTACTGTGTGGTAAGCTTCTTTCATGCCATCCACCCATGCCTTGGTCACAGACCAACGGATCGCCGACTATGGACGCCTGGTGGCGACCCAGCGCCGCCTCCACCGGATTTTTGATCGGTCCCTCCGTACCCGGGTCGGGATATCGATCGTCTGGTATGAGGCCCTGCTCCGATTGGCTCACTCTCCCGATCAGCAGATACCGATCACCGAGCTGGGTGAGAAGCTCGAACTCACTTCGAGTGGTGCCACCCGCCTGGTAGATCGCCTGGAGGAAAGCGGCTATATCGAGCGGGTTCCCTGCCCCACCGACCGCCGGGTTCTCTGGGCGCGGCTCACGGACCAGGGTCTCAAAGTCCTCAACGAGGCGACGCGGGTGCACTTGGACGATCTCGACCTGCATTTCGTTTCCCGCCTCGATCCGACCGACCTGGAGACCTTGAAGGATCTACTCCATCGCCTTCACTAAGGCAGATTCGGCCACCGACTCAAGGTGGAGCAGTCGCCGGACGTAGTGGCGAGAGGTCACTACTCGATACCCATCCTCAAACTCGACCAAGACTGAATTCAGCCCACCCCTCGCCAGGACTCTGCATCGCTGGCCCAATCTCTCGGGCAAGCGGGTACGGATTCGCCAGAAGTGGGTCACAGGCCCCTGGCTTCTAACAGCTCGTGCAGACGCAAGGCATTGCGAGGAGCGTGGCCGTAGCCGTCGTTGTCGAAATAGAGGTACACATCGTGGGGAACCCCTCGCGTTGACTCTGGCCCATGCCAGCGGGCGACGCGATCGGCCCAGCCTTGCAACTCTTCGTCGGAGTAGCTGCTGCCGTAGAGGGCCTTAGGGCCGTGCAATCGAAAATACATGAAGTCGGTTGTGGCTTCTTCAAGGTAGGGCCATCTCGAAGAGTGGGATGCGGCCAGGCAAACCTCAGCCTTGGTCGCCAATGCTCTGAGCTCCTCGTGGGGAAGGCGCGGGTTGCGAATTTCGAGGACGTGGCGGACCGCCGCATCAGAAACGGGCGCGACGGTCTCGATCCCCTCACGGGTATGGAGAGCGGCGATTTCGGCGATCGCTTGATGAGACCGGGGCAGGAGATGAAAGAACGCCTCGAGCCGGCCGAGGTCGAAGGGAAAATTGGCTGGGAGCTGCCAGAGGATGGGACCGAGCTTGTCTCCGAGGGCGAGGAGACCGGAGGCGAGGAAATTGGCCAACGGCACCTCGACGCCCGAAAGCTTCTTCATATGGGTGATGAAGCGACTGCCCTTGACGGCGAATTGAAAGTCCGATGGGGTTTGCTCGCTGAGCCGCCGGAACCAAAGGGGCTTGACCAACGAGTAGAAGGTGCGGTTGATCTCGACCGTGTTGAACCTGGCGGCGACGAATTCCAATTGCTTGCTCGCCGGCAGCCCCGCCGGGTAGAAGCGTTCCCGCCAGTGTCGGTAGGACCAACCGGAGAGACCAATCCTGATCTGCGCCGGGGAGAACCTATGCCACTCGCTAGAGGGCACGCACGGCCAGCAGTCCCACTGCAAAGGCGATAACGGCGGCCGTGAGCAGTTTCAAGGGCACCTCCCAAGTATCGAGGATCTCTCCTTCGGTCCATCGTTCCGTGGCGTCCCGACGCTCCAACACCAGTTCGGCGAACTCGACGGTTCGTCGTAGGTTGCGGGCCGGGGTGCTCAGGGCCCGCTGCGTCATCGAGAGCAGCGTGGTAGCCGCTGCCATGAGCAAGGCAGGGAGGGCGATGGCCCGCGATTGGGCCCAATAACCGACCAGGGTTGGGAACGCGCCCCAGGCGAGGCCGAAGCCGAGCGGAGTGTGAAGCGGTCGGGGCCGTTCGAAGGCATAGCCCACTGCCAGAGCAATCCCTGCAATTGCCCAGGCAATGACCCAAGGCGAAATCACGAATATGCCCGCAACGGCGACGGCCATCGCTGCGGCCATGCCCCCGATCCCCAAGGCGAGCAGAGTTCGGGAGCCGAGCGAGGTCCGCAGCGGCCGACCGTGAAGCTCGTCCAGGGCGTGGGCGCCAACTCCGAGCCCCAAGAGAAAGGCGAGAAGGGTTCCGGTCAAGATCAAGCCGTCGATGACTGGGGCGATGGCCGCCCCCAGGACGACATGGGCCAAATGCCAAGCCGTATATGGCGGGTGAAGAATCGCTACCAGGTCGCCGGTGGGGGACCCGACCGGAGCGTAGAAGGCGGGGCGTTTCACGGTCTTCGCCCCCACATCACCAGTCCACCGCCGAGGGACAGGCGTCGTGTCCGCACCTCGACCAGCCCGGCAGTCCGCCAGATGGTGTCGAGCTCTGGATTCTCTCGGTGAAACTGCTCGATGGAAGGCCTCAGGAACTTGCCCACGCGGTACCAGCCCGCTCCGATGAGTCGGCCTGCCATCGGAAGCACGATGCTGCTGTATAGGTTCCATGGCCCACGCCACAGGCCCGAGGGCAGACCGAACTCCACCATGCCGATCACTCCTCCTGGCCTTACGACCCGGACCAGCTCCGCCATAGATGCGACGGGATCATCGACGTAGCGAAGCAGATACCCGAAAGTAAGCCCGTCAAAGGTCCCGTCGCCAAACGGGAGGCGCTCGGCACGGGCCAGTACACGCCGAGATCCCGGATGGTGGCGAATCATTTCCCGAGTCAGATCGACGGCGGTCACCCGATGGCCGCGATGCTGAAGCACCCGACTAATGGAGCCAGTGCCAGCCGCCACATCCAGCACCGAGGCCCGGGTCTGAAGCCG
>DATBKE010000170.1:0-55720 GCA_036556085.1 Acidimicrobiia bacterium
CAGCCCGATCCCGATCAGCAGGGCGGGCTTGTCGCCCGTGCCAAAGACGGAGATCGCCCATTCCTTGATCGGGGTGGGAACGGTTGCGACCACCCGGTCGGCGATTCCCTGCACGAGGGAAGGTGCCCCCAGGAAGGCCGCTAGCAGCTCGGAGACACCGAAGGCCATCCCCACCGCGGCCGTCCCCGCCAGGGCTGCGCGGGCGTGTTCGGGCGTGCTCATACTTGGTAAAACTGTCCCGGGACTCATTTTGGTCCCGATTCGATATGGAATACGTAAAAATCCTCGACGACGGGTTGGTTCGTTGTGCCTGGGGAACCGGACTGCCCGAATACATCGCCTATCACGATCTTGAATGGGGCCGGCCCTCGGTCGATCGATCCCGACTTTTCGAGAAGCTTTGCCTGGAGGGATTTCAAAGCGGACTGTCGTGGCTCACCATCCTCCGCAAGCGGGCCGCGTTTCGGGAGGCATTCGCCGACTTCGCACCCGAGATCGTGGCGGCCTACGTGCAGGAGGACGTCGATCGGTTGCTGGAAAATCCGGGCATCGTCCGCCATCAGGGAAAGATCCGCTCGACGATCAACAACGCCCGCCAGCTGCTCGCCTTGGAGGAAAGGGAGGGCGACTTCGGCCGCTGGATGTGGAAGCACT
The DNA here is from genome assembly GCA_036556085.1 of Acidimicrobiia bacterium. Lineage (GTDB taxonomy): Bacteria > Actinomycetota > Acidimicrobiia > Spongiisociales > ZC4RG35 > JACCTH01. The sequence goes on from DATBKE010000170.1 coordinate 655, forward strand.
GGGCGGATGCAAGCGATCTAGCTCCATCGACTATCGCCGCCACCACCGAGCAGTCGACCGCCCTCGCCCGCACCCTCAAGAAGTTCGGATTCACATTCGTCGGGCCGACCACTGTCTATGCCTTCATGCAATCGATGGGTCTCGTCAACGATCATTACTCCGGCTGCTACGTCCGCGCCGATTGCCAGCAGGAGCGGATGGCCCTGATCGGCAGCATCCGCGGCTGACAGCTAGAAATTCGCCATGCAGCTGATTCCCCGTCCGGCATTCAGCGTCGGCATCGAGGAGGAGTACCTCCTCGTCGATCGCGAAACCCGCAATCTCGTCAGCGATCCCAACTCCGAGATGTGGGCGAGCGCAGTGGCGACGCTGGGGGAGAAGGCGATGCCCGAGTTCCTGCGCGCCCAACTCGAAGTGGCCACCGGGATTCACTCGAGCGTCGCTTCTGCCGCCGAGGAACTGACCGAGATGCGCAAGAGCCTGAACGAGTCCTTGACCGAGCACGGGGCGGCAGTGATGGCTGCCTCCACCCACCCGTTCGCTCTCTGGTGGGAACAACAGCCCACCGACAAGGACCGCTACAAGGTGATGGCCGAGGACCTGGGCATGGTGGCGCGGCGAATGGTGATTTGCGGTATGCATGTGCATGCCGGGATCGAGGATCCCGACCTCCGGATCGATCTCATGAACCAGGTCCGGTATTTCCTGCCCCACCTGCTGGCCATCTCCACCTCCTCCCCCTTCTGGGGCTCGCGCAATACCGGTCTCAAGAGCTATCGCATTTCCACCTTCCGCACCATGCCCCGGACCGGACTCCCCGAGGAGTTCTCGAGCTGGAGCGAATACCAGCGCCACGTCGATGTGCTGGTACGGGCGCGAATCATCGATGACTCCACGAAGATCTGGTGGGACATTCGCCCTTCGGCTCGGTTTCCCACGCTGGAGATGAGGATCACCGACGTCTGCACCCGCGTAGACGACGCCGCCACCGTGGCCGCCTGCTACCTGTCAGCTCTGCACATGCTGTTCCGATTGCGTGTCGCCAACCAGCGTTGGCGGCAATACGCCCCGATGTTGATCTCCGAGAACATCTGGCGCGCCCAGCGTTACGGCGTCCAAGGAACGCTCATGGACTTTGGCAAGGGAGTATTGGTTCCCTTCGACGAGCTAGTCGAAGAGATGATCGAAATGCTGCGCCCCGACGCCGAAGAGCTCGGGTGCTGGCCCGAGGTGGAGAGGGCCCGATTGATCGTGGCCGAGGGCACATCGGCCGAACGCCAAATCGCCACCTATCAGGATGCGATCGAGGGCGGAGCCTCGACCGAGGAAGCCCTGAAGAGGGTGGTCGATCATTTGATCGAGGACACCGTCCCCAAGGTCTAGCCGCGGTTGTGATCGTCGCGCCAGGCGATCCAGTCCGGGACCGATGCCAGGTCGTAATCAGGACCGCTGAGCCCGAGGGTGAATTCGGTCACCCCCGCCGCAACATAGGCGTCGGCGCGGTCGATCCTCCCTAAGCCGATCCCAATCGAGCGCCCGATGGCTTGCGGGTCACGGCCGACTTCGGCGCACCATTTTTCGAGCACCGCCGACTTGCGTTTGAAAGTTTCGAGATCGCCGAAGCTGTGCCAGACGTCGGCGTGCTCGGCCACCATTCGCAAGGTTTTCCTTTCCCCCCCGCCGCCAATGAGGATCGGAAGCCGGCGGGTGGGAGCAGGGTTGAGCTTCTCCCAGCGCGATCGAATCCGGGGCAGAGCCTGCCGGAGATCTGCCAGGCGGTATCCGGCGGTACCAAATTCGTACCCGTACTCGTCATAGTCCCTGCGGAACCACCCGGCCCCGATGCCGAAGATCAGTCGGCCCATGGAAATGTGATCGACGGTCCGGGCCATGTCGGCCAGGAGCTCGGGATTGCGATAGCTGTTGCAGGTGACCAACGCCCCGATCTCGATCCGCTCTGTCTGCTCGGCCCAGGCGCCCAGCATCGTCCAGCATTCGAAGTGCAGCCCGTCGGGATCGCCCGAGAGCGGGAAGAAGTGATCCCAGTTGTAGACGATGTCGACTCCCAGCTCCTCGGCCTTGGCGACCGTGTTCCGGATGGCTCGATACCCACCGTGTTGGGGCTGGATCTGGAGGGCGATGCGTATGGGGCTGGGCATGATGGCGACGTTACGAGCTAGTGGGCATCGCGGGCACCAATCGCCCAGGAGAGACCTTCCTCGGGATCATGAGCGGCGAGATGGAGTGACCATCCCAGCTCGGGAGCAAGATCGCTCCAGATGAACCACCGCAAGCGGGCGGCGGCGCCTTCCATCTCCACCGTCGTGGCCGGCCATTCCCACCCGGCCAAGGTGGCGAGGGCGAACCAAGCGGCGAACCGCCCAAACGCAACTCCTCGACGCCGGCCCATGGCTCCGCCAGAGGCCGCCGCCCAAGCCATGTGGGCGACAGCTTGGGGAGTCGATATCGGGGCGAGGTCGGCGGCCGGCACGCCCAGCGCTCGCAGGGCGGCCTCCGGCGGCCCATGGACGGAAACGGCCTGGCCGCGTCCATTCGATTCCTCCAGCCAGGGCTGAACCAGGGCCAACAAAGCATCTGTCGAGGCGAGATCCTCGATCACCTCCGCATCTGGCGGCAGCTCGATTGTTTGCAGGGCGGCCAAAGGAGGGGGCGGTGCCTCGACCCGGTCCTTGTGATAGATGGGGACGGCGTAGCGCGGCTCCCACGAGGCCAGGGCCAAGGGGACTTCCGAAGGCCCGACATCGCCGGCCCCGATGCTCTCTCCAGCCGCGGCGCGTTCGGATGCCACCGCCTGCCGATTGGGACCGGGGCCGAGATGGGGTGCTAGCTCGGCGAAAGTGTGCCGGTTGGCGACCACCTCCGTAAGTGGTCCCAGGGCAAAGCGCGCCGGTCCCTCCGCGACAGCCGACGCCGCCGTCGCCGGGGGCGCTTCCAGGGCCAGCCGGTAGCGGATGTGCTGGTCGACTCCCCAGAGCTGGCGGCCCCGCTCCAACGCCTCGGCCAGGAGAACCCGCAGCTTTCCGAGCTCTCCCCACTCCCGGGCGGTCGTGGCGCCGTCGACAATGCGGAGTAGCTCGTCTGTATCGGAACTCTCGATCGCTTCTCGAACTCGGCGATCGTTCATCCCCGGTCGCGAAACAATCGGAACAGGACGTTCACGACCACGGTGAGGACAATGCTGATCAGGATCGACGAGGTCAGCGGAAAGTAAAAGCCACCTCGTTCGCTCTCGCTCCGGATGTCACCGGGAAGGCGACCGAACCACGAAAACCAGCCTCGGTTGACGCCTAAGCCCACCACGATCAGCAGCACGCCGAGGCCGATCCAAATGTGGCCCGCTTTCATGATCTAAGAAGCCGGCGGCATCCCTTGGTCGCTGTCATCGTCCTTCTCCGGTCGTGAGCGACGCAGCTCGTTACCGAGTTGTGAGAAAGCTGCTCCCACCGCTTCAAAGAATCCGGTGGCCGCTTGTTTGGCCTGCTGCCGAACCCCTTCGTCCCGGACGGCGGTGCCGACCGCGTCGGTGAGCCGGTCCCAAGCGCGGCCCAGAGTGTGGAAAGCGTCTCGCACTTCTTGGTCGCTCGGCCCGTCGGCTCCGGGTTGCTGGCGATAGGTGTCCTTCAGCTTTTCGCGCAAGGAGGCGAACTCTTCGCCGAGTTTGTCCCAGGGGTCGGTCTTGGCTTCGTCGATAGGATCGTTGTCGTGCGTCTCCATCTCCTCGATGGTACTTACGAGTTGTTTCGAGCTTTTTATGGCCGTCCTGCTCGCCAGGCTCCCGATGGCCGCGAGGTCGGGGCAACTCTGGGTGTGATCGAGACGACGCTGTCTTTGCTGCGAGAGCCGGGAGTGACGCACTTGGCCTCTGCCACCGACACGGTGATCGAGTCCTTTCGCAACGACATGTTTGCCGGCTACAAAACCGGGGCCGGAGTCGATCCGCTATTGATGGCGCAGTTCCCGCTGGTCGAACGTGCCTTCGCCACCATCGGTGTGGTTTGTTGGGGGATGCTCGAATACGAGGCCGACGATGCCATCGCCACCGCTGCCTGGAGGTGGTGCGAGGATGTCGAGCAGGTGGTGATCTGCACCCCCGACAAGGACATGTGCCAGTGCGTGATTGGCGATCGGGTGGTGACTCTCAATCGTCGCGAGCAGATCGTGCTCGACGAGGATGGGGTCAAAGCGAAATTCGGCGTCGGCCCCGAGTCGATCCCCGACTACCTCGCACTGGTTGGTGACACCGCTGACGGCGTACCCGGCTTGCCGGGCTGGGGTCCCAAGTCGGCCGCGACTGTTCTGGGTCGGTGGCGCCATCTCGAGGCGATTCCTACGCGGGCAGAGGACTGGGAAGTGACGGTGCGGGGAGCCCCCAAGCTCGCGGCCACCCTGACCGAACGGGTCGAGGACGTGTTCTTGTATCGCGATCTAACCACCTTGCGCAAGGATGCCGAACTGAAGGAGGAGCTTTCAGACCTCGAATGGAAGGGTGTTGACCGCGCCGCATTCCTCGAGCTTTGTGACGAACTGGGTTTTGACGACGTCAGGACTCGCCCGCACCTTTGGCAGTAGGTCAGGAAAGGACGGAGCGCAAGGCGGATCGGGCCGCCCAGTATCCGCACATCCCATGCACCCCAGCCCCGGGCGGCGTCGAAGAAGAGCAGAGAAAGACGTTGCCTAGCGGCGTGCCATACGGATTCCGGGAGGGCATTGGTCGAAACAGCACCTGCTTCAGGGTATGGGCACCTCCCGTAATGTCTCCGCCGGCGAGATTGGGGTTGTAAACCTCGAGGTCGCCTGGGCTCGAGACGCAGCGCTCGATGATGGTCTCACCGAAGCCGGGAGCAAGGTTCTCGATCTCGCGCTCGATCTTGGGCCGAAAGTCGATGGTAGTTCCGCGGGGTACGTGGGCGTAGACCCAGAGGGTGTGCCGACCGTTCGGAGCCCTGCCGGGATCGAAGACACTCGGCTGGGCGGCGAGAATGAAAGGCCGCTCGGGCTCCTTTCCCTTCCAAATCCTGGCTTCGGCCTCGATGATCGACTGTGACGATCCGATGTGGATGGTTCCAGCATCTGAGAGGCGATGATTGGCCCAGGGAACGGGACTGCTGAGGGCGTAGTCGATCTTGAAGGCTCCAGGTCCGCGTCGGAAGCGACCAAGTCGACGCCGGTAGGTGTCCGAAATGGTGTCTCCCGCGAGGCGGAGGAAAATATCGGGAGTCACATCGAGAAAGATCGATCTGGCGGCCGGCAGCTTGGCGAGGCTCTCCACCCAGACCCCAGTTTCGATCTCGCCGCCCAGGGAGACAAGGTAGGAGGCGAGCGCATCGACGATGGCCTGCGAGCCTCCGGCGGCAAAAGGCCACCCCCAGCGATGAGCGGTGATCGGATACAGCAGTCCGTAAGCGGCCGTGAACCGCTTGGAGAGCGGCAAGAACGAGTGAGCAGAGGTGCCGGCAAAAAGGGCCTTGGCTGGCTCATGGCGAAACGAATTGATGAGCGTGGTGGCCGGAAGGATGCCCACCCAACCGAAGCGGGCCATGGCCAGCGGATGCCTGGGCATTCGCAGCAGGGGACTGAGGATCGAAGGTTCGATCTTGTCCCACGCCTCGACGAGCGGTGCAATTCGATCCCGATACTCCTCACCGTCGGCGCCCCCCAACTCCTCGGCAGTGGTTTCCGCCGAACGGTGAACCAGCACCGCTTCCCGAGGGCTAATGGGATGGGCGAAGGGCGTGACGGGATGGACCCATCGGAGCCCATGCTCTTCCAGAGGAAGTTGACGGAAGAAGGGCGAGCCGAGGCCGAGGGGGTGGACCGCTGAGCAGACGTCATGTCGAAACCCCGGCTGGGTGAGCTCCATCGTCCGGGAACCGCCACCAACCGTGGGACCGCCTTCCAGAACTTTGACCGAACGACCGGCCCTGGCCAGGGCGACGGCCGCTGCCAGCCCGTTGGGCCCCGCACCGACTACTACTGCGTCATAACTTCTTTGCACCCGTGAGGGACATTCTGGCCCGAGCCGCGGTACGGTCGCGTCACGGTGGGTGGTGACCTCACTCTCTACATCGTCGGCGATCCCATCCCCGGCTATCTGGCCACTCCCGACGGTACGGGTCCCTTCCCGGGGGTGATCGTTTTCCATCAGGCGCACGGACTTGACGATGACATCCGTCGCTTGACCGACCGCGTAGCTTCCCTCGGCTATCTGGCGGTGGCGCCCGATTTGGTTGCAGGCGGAGGTTGGCGCTGTATCGCCCGCCTGTTTCGCGACCTCATGCGCGGACGCGGGGAGGGAGTGGAGAAAGCAGAGGCTGTCATCGACTGGATGTCGAGAAGAGCCGATTGCAACGGCAAAGTTGGGGCGATTGGCTTCTGCCTCGGTGGCGGTTTCGCCTTCCTACTCGGGCTTTCAGGAAAGCTCGATGCCACCGCCCCCAACTACGGACGACCACCCAAGTCCCTCGCCGGCTCCTGTCCGGTGGTCGCTTCCTACGGCGGCCGCGATCTGGTCTTTCGGCGTCACGCCGCTTTGGTGGCGGAGGCCCTCGATGAGAACGGTATTCCGAACGACGTCAAGGTCTACCGGGAGGCGGGCCATGGCTTCATGAATCAGAGCGACGAGCATCCGGTCGTGAGTGCTCTGGGGCGGCCACTTCTGGCGATCGGATACCAGCGCGATGCGGCCGAAGACACCTGGCTCCGGATTCGAGACTTCTTTGCTAGGTACCTCGACGGGTCGCCGCCTCGGCCAGTGTGAGGTCGTGCTTTCCTTCGATCTTCTCGTAAGCCCAGCGAGCTGGCCCGATGAGCCGGTAGCGACGGGGGAGGAGTGGACGCAGGCGCCCGAGGAGGGCCAGGTTGAGGTCGAGCCAGCGTCTCCGATTCGGCGACCAACGCACTCCGTAGAGATCGCGTAATCGAGCGGGCAGAGTTCCGAAGGCGGCAAAGCGAATGAATGCCCAGATCGGCTTCAGCGCTGCCGGCACCGGTCCCGTTCTGATGATGTCGGCGACATTGTCGGAGACATCGGTGCGGATCAACAGGTCAGAGTTGATCACCGACCCGACATAGTTCTCCATGTCGACGTAGGTGGCCGGCACCTGATCCTCGGAAAGGAGCATGAGCTTGGCCGCCGTGAGGTTCTCGCGGTGATAGCGGTCGCGTTCTTCGGCCGTGAGACGGCGAACGGTCCTCTCAAAGAAGTAAATCGAAGAAACCTCGAGACAGGCATGGACCCAGAGGAGCAACTCAGGGTCGAGGGCATCGTAAGAATGGCCGGTCACCGAGTCGATCCCGTTGATCCGCGTATGGAGGCGGTTGATGCGGTCGGCGGCTTCGTTGGCTTCTGACTTGGTTCCGAAGGTCATAGTCGACTGCAGCTGCAATGTCCGGATCAGGCGGGCCCACGGGTCTCTCTGATAGAACGACGTTTGCCGCGCACCGGCGGCCACCAATGGATGGGCGGCATGCATGAGCAGCGCCCTCGCCCCGCCAAACAGAACGGTTATCTCCTGGTTGACGACCCAGGTGATCGAACCGGGCCCGAAATAGCCGGTATCGCCCATGCCCTCATTTTCGCCGCGAAATGATTGTTGCTGGGAGGGCATAGAGAGCCGAGCACCTAGGGACCGAGAGGGGCGAAGTCATCGGTCCCACGACTACGCACCGCTTACGGCCTGGGTTTGGTGTGGCCGGTCGGCGTTGTCCCGTTAGTCGACCGGTCACACCCCCGCTCGTCGCGACCCGCCGAAGCGCAGAACCGCGAGTCCCAGTAACGCAGCGGCGATGGACGCAGCGAAAATGCCGACGCGGGCGTCGACGAAATGCTGGCGGTCATCGAAGGCCAGGCCGGCGATGAAGAGTGCCACTGTGAAACCGATCCCGGCCAGGATGGAGACTCCAAAGACGTGTCGACGGGTCATGCCCGAGGGAAGCGAGAGCCCGCTAGCGGTCCCAAGGAGCGTGAAGAGCGAGACCCCGACGGCCTTCCCTACTAGGAGGCCCAATCCCACGCCCAGGGCAATGGGGCTGGTGAGGTTGACAAGGCCGGACCCAAAGTTGATACCCCCATTGGCCAGCGCGAAAATCGGGACCACGACGAACGCCGACCAAAGGCTCAGGGCTGGCTCGATACGGGTCAATGGAGAAACCGACTCGCGGGCGAACTCTGCGATCGTGAGCAAGCTGAAATCAGCACTCTCCCGCTCCCAAACATCGTCATCCTCGGTTACCAGCTTTTGAAGGATTGGACCCGACTGGCTCCGAAACTCGCCGAGAGCGTAGAAAGGGGAGGCGGGAGTCAGTAGCCCCAGCGCCACCCCTGCCAGTGTGGCGTGAACCCCGGACTCGAGGGTGGCGAGCCAAGCCAGGAGGGCCAATGGGAGGTAGACACCGAGGGAGCGGATACCAACCCGTCCCGCGCCCCACACCCCCACTAAGGCGGCGACAGCCACCACTAGCCAGCCAATGGAAAGCGGTCCCGAATAGAAGATGGCGATGACGGCGATGGCGCCGATGTCGTCGGCGATTGCCAGGGTCAGCAGGAATAGCTTTGCCCCCACTGGCACTCTTTTTCCAACGAGGGCTAGTACCCCGACCGCGAAAGCGATGTCGGTTGCCATCGGCACGCCCCATCCTCGCTCTGCACCCGGTGCACTTCCTGCCAGAGCTAGGTAAAGCAAGGCCGGAACGATCATGCCGCCCAGGGCAGCCAGGATCGGTAAGAGCGCCGCCCGCGGTTCACGAAGGTCGCCGACCACAAGCTCACGCTTGATCTCGAGTCCCACGACGAAGAAGAAAATCGCCATCAGGCCATCATTCACGAAGCCGCGCAGCGTCTCGTCGAGATGAAGCGGACCCAGCTCGAAGCGAATCGACGTGGCAAAAAAACTTTCGTAGGAATCGAAGTTGAGGTTCGCCCAGATCAATCCAAAAGCAGCGGCGACGATCAGGGCAATGCCAGATGAGGCTTCTCGATCGGCAAAGCGCAGGAATGGCCGGACAAAGGTCCGGGGCACGAAGCGGCCCGAACGTGCCCACGGTTGGGTCACTTGAGCGTTTTTCCCGCCGACCTCAAATCCTGACAGGCTTCGACCACCCGCTTGGCCATCCCCGATTCGGCCTTCTTCAGGTAGGAACGGGGGTCGTATGCCGATTTGTCACCGACATCTCCGTCGATCTTCATCACCCCCGAGTAGTTGGAAAACATGTGGTCGGCGATTGGCCGGGTGAACGCGTATTGGGTATCGGTGTCGACGTTCATCTTGACGACGCCGTAATCGAGCGTCTCTCGGATTTCGGAGAGGCTCGATCCGGACCCACCGTGGAAGACGAGGAAGTGCCGGCCGGCCGAGCCGAACTGCTTTTCCATCGCCTCTTGTCCCTCGCGCAGGATCGAGGGACGGAGCTGGACAGCACCAGGCTTATAAACCCCATGCACGTTGCCGAATACTGCGGCCAACAGATAGAGGCGCTCGCCGGGCAGGCCCAACACTTCGGCGGTGCGAACCATGTCCTCGGGGGTGGTGTAGAGCTTTGATCGTTCGACTCCTTCATGGTCCATGGCGTCCTCTTTGCCGCCCACGATTCCAATCTCGAGTTCCAGGACCGATCCCACCGCCTCGCATTCGTCGAGCAACTCTTTGGCCAGGGCGAGGTTCTCCTCCAGAGGAAGCATCGATGCATCGACCATGTGGCTCTGAAAAAGCGGTCCACTGCCCGACCGCACTCGCTCCTGGCTCAGTGCCAACAAGGGACGCACGAACCCATCAACCTTTTCCGGCTGGCAATGGTCGGTGTGGAGGCCAATGTTGACCGGGTAGCGCTCGGCCACCACGTAGGCGAACTCGGCCAGGCCGGCGGCGCCAGTCGGCATGTCCTTGCGGGTGGTTCCGGACAGAAACTCGGCTCCGCCGGTCGAGATTTGGACAATGCCATCGGACTCCGCCTCGGAAAAGCCTGATAGTGCGCCGTGGAGAGTCTCCGATCCGGTGACGTTGATGGCCGGAAAGGCAAACCCGCCCTCGCGGGCAGCTTCGAGCATTGCTCGATACTTCTCCGGGCTGGCTACTGGCATTTGTTTTTCCTCCCGTGGGGATCCAAAGAGAAAGTTAGCCAGGGATCCCGTTTCTCCCCCCAAGGAGGGGCCCAACGTGCCGACTCGCTGTTGACAACCGGCCGGATATGGTCAGCCTGGTGGCAACCACCCAACAGGTCCGCAAGCCCCGCAGCCGGTTCGTCCGGGGCGTCTACCTCGCCCTGGGACTCATGTGTCTCGGGCTTGCCTACATGTCCTGGTTGCCCGGAATCCCCACTTTCGACTTCGTGATCCTGGCGGCCTTCTTTTTCGCTCGATCCTCAGATCGGTTTCACGCCTGGCTTATGAGCCATCCAGTATTCGGCCGGATCATCCGCGGGTATCGAAGCGACGGTTTCACGGTCCGCACCAAGGCCGTGGCGTCGGCAGCAGTGCTTGCATCTCTCATCTTCTCAATGACCGTGCTGGTCGACTCGGTGTCGCTGCGTTGGGTGCTGGCGGCGGTCGGCCTCTTCGCGGTGTGGTTCATCTGGACCCGGCCAACCAAGCGGATCGCCAGCCAGTAGCCCCGCGGTCGGCCGATTGCTAAATTCTCGGCAGCGAGTCACCGCGACTTCGCTCGAATCCTTCTGTCCGTTGGGTTCGCTGTTCTATGAACCGACTGGGGTTGCCCAGCGGTCAGGAGGGAAGTTGAGGCTCTACGTAGGAAATCTGCCCTTTCGAACTACATCCGAGGACCTACGGGCAACCTTCAGTCGCTTCGGTGAGGTGAGCTCGGCAGAGGTGCTGAGCGATCGGGAGACTGGCCGCTCGCGCGGCTTCGGATTTGTCGAGATGGCCGATGACGCGGCCCGCGAGGCAATCGAGGCGCTCGATGGCAGCGACCTGGCAGGTCGGCGCATCGTGGTCAACGAGTCAAGACCCATGGCTCCCCGTCCCCCCCGTCAAGGGGGCGGGGGCGGTAACCGATACCGGGACCGCAACTAGCCACGGATTGCAAGAAAAGCGCCCCCGATCGGGGGCGCTTTTCTTTCGCTCCTAGGCGATCCTCGCCCTGGCCTTCTGGGCCGCGCCGCGCTCGCTGGACGAGGTGGTCAGAATCTCTCCCTCGCTCGACTCGAGATGGGCCCGAACGAACCATTGCAACAACTCGAGGGTCCCGAGATGGCCCACCAGCATGTCTTGGGTCACGAGATCTATCTCGCCTAACTGTTCAGCCAGCTTGCGATGATCCTCGATGATCCCCGTGTAGACCACATCGAGCGCGGCCATGTGCTCGGGGACGGTCGCCTTTCCCAGGTCGTAATCGTTCCAGGTCCGCACACTCACCAGATGGCCGGGGGTGCCGTTGGGATGTCCGCCCAGAGTCGCGATTCGTTCGGCGGTCTCGTCGACCATGGGCAGCACTTTGGCCAGGTGATCGTCGAGCATCTCATGCGCGGCGATAAATAGAGGTCCCACGACATTCCAATGGATGTGCTTGAGGGTCATCGCCAGATCGAATAACGCGGCAAGCCGAGTGTCGAGCTCATCGGCGATTTTCTTGGCGTCGGCGATCTTGAGCCCCGGGACAGTGAATTTCGGCGAGGAATTGGATGCTCGCCGGGCGGCTCGCTTCTGAGCCATGGTTTCCCTCCTGTCGATACGCCACGAGAATTACCCGCGGGGGGAAGGCGATAAACGACCGCTCAGCTAGGCCTGCTGGTTGCCCTGCTCCCGGAGGAACCGCTCGATTTCCGCGGCCAACTGCTCGCCGGACACCGATTCCGTCGCATCGACCATCGACTCGAGTTTCTGGACGGCCTCGGCCAGATCGGGGCGCTGGCTCGCCACAGTGTCGAGATCCTTCCGCTGGGCGTCGGCTGCTTCCGCCAACGTGCCGGTGGGCAACACTTGCCCGAGGTGGCGCTCCAGACGGCGGATGACGGCGAGTGCGGCTGCCGGATAGGCGACGCTCACATACTGGGGAACCCGGGCATAGAAACCAACCGTCGGGATTCCTGCACCCGCCACGAGGAAGTCGAGGGCACTCACCGCAGCCGCCGGCACTCGGAGCAATCCCCGGGCATGATCCTCATCGCCGGTCAACAGTGACTGGTCTGAGGCGGCGCTGATGATCGGAACTTCGCGGGTGTGAGGCCAGGCCCAGGGGATACCTCCGATGGAAATCTGCTGCCGAACCTTCCACTCGATCGCCAATTCCGAGACCTCGGCCCCCAAGCGTCGCCAGTTCCAATTGGGTTCCACGCCCGACATGACGAGCAGGTCCGAGTCCTCTAGAGGAAGCCGGCGGATAACGAGCTCCGGCCAGACCAGGGAGGTCATCACGCCGTCGACGAAATCGAGCATCGGACGGCTCACCCGATAGTCGTAGAGAAGATCAGACCGACCCTCGCCAATCTGATCCCCGCCGAGCGTCTCGGCCACCAGCGTGGCGACTCCGCCCGCGTTCACCCAGCCATTGAGGCACACCACCAGAACCGGCGCCCGCAGGGGATCATCGACGCTTACATCAAAAATCCTCATCCAGTCCATTCCAGCAATACCTTGCCGCTCTGTCCGCTCTCGCTGACTGCAAAAGCCTCTTCAAACGCCGTCACCGGGAAGCGGTGTGTGATCACGGACTCCACATCGAGCCCGCCCCGCAACAACGCCGCCATCTTGTACCAAGTCTCGAAAATCAGTCGCCCGTAGATGCCTTTCAAGGTCAAGCCCTTGAAGATCACGGCGTTGAGGTCGACGGACACCAGGTCGGGTGGGAGACCTAGCAAGGCCACTCTTCCGCCGTGATTCATGACCTCGATCATTTGGCTGAAGGCCTCCCCACTGCCCGACATCTCCATGCCCACGTCGAAGCCTTCACTCATACCGAGTTCGTTCATGACAGCTTTCAAGTCAGTTGAGGCGGCATCGACTACGCGGTCGGCCCCGAGCTTTTGGGCCATGTCCAACCGGTAGGGGTTGAGGTCGGTAACCACTACGTAGCGGGCTCCGATGTGTTGGGAGATGGCCGTCGCCATCACCCCGATGGGACCGGCCCCTGTGATTAGCACGTCTTCGCCCACCAGGTCGTACGCCAGGGCGGTGTGGGTGGCATTTCCCAAGGGATCGAGGATTGCTCCCACTTCATCTCCGATGTGGTCGGGGAGTGGGAAGACGTTGGAAGCAGGAATCACGACATATTCCGCGAAGGCGCCTGGCCGGGTGACGCCGAGCCCGAGATGGTGGTGGCAGAAGTGACGCCTCCCCGCACGGCAGTTGCGGCAGTGACCGCAGGTGATGTGACCTTCGCCCGAGACCCTCTCCCCGAGTTCAACACCCTGGACCGACTCTCCAATCTCGGTGATCTCCCCCATGAACTCGTGCCCAACGGCCATCGGCCATGCGATCGTCTGCTGAGCCCACTCGTCCCACCGATAGATATGGAGGTCGGTGCCACAGATCGATGTTTTTCGGACGGCGATCTTGACGTCGGCAGGACCCACTTCGGGCTCGGGGATCTCCTTGAGCCAGAGACCCGGTTCCGGCTTCGCCTTGACAAGCGCTTTCACCCCGTCACTCCTAGCTCCCGGCCAACCTTGACGAAGGCTGAAACTGCATGGTCTATGTCGTCAGAGGAGTGAGCAGCGGAAATTTGGGTCCTGATCCGGGCTTGCCCAAGGGGAACGACGGGGAACGAAAAGCCGATGACATAAATCCCCTCCGCCAGCATCCGCTCCGCCATCTCCGTGGCGAGACGGGCGTCCCCCAGCATCACCGGAATGATCGGATGATTCGCCCCCGCCAACTGAAAGCCAGCAGCGGTCATCTCTTTCCGGAAGTGATCCGAATTCTCCGCCAGTTTCTCTCTCAGGCCAGCGCTTTCTTCGATGATGCTGAGGGCGGCTATTGAGGAGGCCGCCAGCCCCGGGGCCAGGCTGTTGGAGAACAGATACGGACGCGAGCGCTGCCGCAGCCAGCCGACTATCTCTGAGCTGGCGGCGGTATAGCCACCGCTGGCGCCGCCCAGTGCCTTGCCCATGGTCCCGGTCAGGATGTCGACTTTGGTGTTGGTGAACTCGGGAGTGCCACCGCCTCCGGCGCCGATGAACCCCACGGCGTGACTGTCGTCGACCATCACCAGGGCCCGGTGTTTTTCGGCCAGAGTCGCGATGGCGGGGAGGTCGGCGATCACTCCATCCATCGAGAACACCCCGTCCGTTGCGATCAATCGGTAGCGGGAGTCGGCGGACTCTACGAGTCGTTGCTCCAGTTCCTTCATGTCGTTGTTGGCGTATCGCAACCGCCGCGCCTTGGAAAGGCGGATCCCGTCGATGATCGAGGCGTGGTTAAGCGCATCGGATATGACCGCGTCTTCGGTATCGAGCAGCGTTTCGAAAAGCCCGCCGTTGGCATCGAAGCACGACGAGTAAAGGATCGAGTCGTCCATGTCGAGGAAGTCCGCAAGGCGAGACTCGAGTTCCTTGTGCACCGACTGGGTGCCGCAGATGAAGCGGACCGAGGCGGTGCCGTAGCCATGTTCGGCGATGCCCGCAGCGGCGGCTACTTCCAGGCGTCGATCATTGGCCAGGCCCAGGTAGTTGTTCGCACAGAAATTGATCACCCGACGCCCATCGGCGAGCTCGATGTGAGCCCCTTGCGGCGAGGTGATCGTGCGCTCCTCCTTGAACAAGCCCTCGTGGCGGAGATGTTCGGTTCTCAGCCGAAGATCGTTGGAGAGACCCGAATCCATGGATAGAAACCTAGATCTGACCCGTGGTGGTGAGCATGGAGATCTCGGTCAGATAGTTGGGATCCTGGTAGCGATCGGGTGAGAACGCCAAGGCGTAGTCGGGGAGCGAGCTACCGGTGATTATCTGTGCCGCCAGCTCTCCCGCTCCGGCGGCCGCCATCACGCCGAAGCCCGAGAAAGCCCCCACCACGAATGCTCCCTCGATCGGGAGCCTCCCGATCAGTGGCCGGTTCTCAGACGTTTTGGTGTAGTAACCGCCATCGACCACCGGCTGGGGGAGATGATCGCGGTAGACGGACAGGCCCGGGACCGCGGTGGTGAGGCCGCGAATCACTGCCTCGGGGTAAAGAGGGTCTTCGGGCAACGGCCAACTCGGCTCCTGCACCATCCGGTGGTATTCCCACAACCCCACAACCCATTGGGATTCGACTCCGCCCTCGGGCCGGTAGTGACAGGCCGCTGGCATCACGCCCAGAAGATCTCCTCGGCCCTGCTCGGCGAGCCAGGCCCTCTCCTCAGGCGACCAGTCGATCCTTTGCGGGTCCGACCAGATCATCATTGGCGAAGAGCGAGGGATGATGCCGGCGTGATCGCGGAAGGCCACCTTGATGTGGACCTCGGAGTGCACCGGTAGCTCGGTGTGGAGCATACGGGCGACCTCGTTGAGCATCGGGCCGGCCGCGACGACGAAGATCGGAGCCTCGACTTTTCCCACATCGGTCGCGACAGCGCTTACTCGACCCCCGTTGGTCTCTACCCCGACCACCCTTCCCTTCAGAAGTTCGGCCCCACGATCTCGGGCCTGATCGAGCAGATAGGCACCGAGCTGTTGGGCCGAGAACCAGCCTGCCCGTCGAGCATGGAGCCCTCCCACCGCGTTTTCGGTGAGAAAGGGGAATCGAGCCCGGAGGTCGCGACCGGTTTCGAATAGGTCGAAGGGACCGCCGCCGAGGGAGGTGATCAGTTGCGCTTCCGCTTCCATCTGTGAAAGCCGGGTCGGATCGGCGGTGACGTAGAGGTAGCCCTGTCTCGTCAAGTGAAAGGCGTTGTTGGTTTGTCCGGCGAATTCCTCCAGCAGATCGATAGACCGGTTCATTAGTCCGACCATGGGCGCATTCGGCCACCAATTGCGATAGCACTCGGTCGACTTGTCCGAGGTCAATGTGAGCGGTGGGAGGGGGTCGACGACTACCACCCGCCGAATCCCGAAGTTTCGAACCAGCTGGTAGGCGGTGGCAACGCCGGCGATCCCGGCGCCGCAGATGACGGCGTCGGCCTTCACCCGCCGGAGACGGCCTGCAAGAAAACGATCTCGTCGCCGTCGGAGACTTGGGCAGTGCTGCCTGCCAGATCGCGATCCGGTGTCCCGTTGTGGAAACAGAGCACGTGTGGTCGCAGTTGATTTTGTTCGTCGAACAGGTGAACCCGGAGCGTGGGATGCTGACGCAAAAGATCTCCGATCGCCTCTCCAACCGTCCTGCCGGTCACCTCGACCTGACGAATTGTGCCCACCGCCGGCTCAAGGAGGCGCGGCAGCCTCACCACCGCTCGGGCCATCAAGCGATTTCGACGGCGAGGATGCGTGGCAATGAGATCGAGATCTGATTCCAGTTATCGCCATCGTCGTCTGAGACAAAGATCGAACCTCCAGTGGTGCCGATCGCAATTCCGCCCTGGCTATCAACCGCCATGGCGTTGCGGAGCACGCCATTGAATTGGCCGCCCTCCGGCCACCCTCGTCCCGACTGGTGCCACGATTTGCCATCGTCCTGTGATCGGTACACAGCCAGCCGTCCGTCGACGGGAATCCGGTTCTCGTCGGCGGCGAGCGGGGCCACGAACAGGGAACCCGTCGCGTGGTTGCGTCCGATCGGAAAGCCGAAGGCCGCCGGGAGACCTTCTTCGATGCGTTCCCAGGTTTCCGCTCCATCATTGCTGCGATAGACACCCGAGTGATCCTGACGCCAGATGCGATCCGGCTCTTGGGGATCAGATGCCAGGCCATGCACGCAACGCCCGGGCTCCACCGACTCCGGATCTGTGTCGGGATCTCCCACGGCCGGCACCCCGCGGTCGTGGCGGGAGAATGAGTTGCCACCATCGTCGGAGCGAAACACGCCGACGGCTGAGATACCCACCCAGAGTTGATCGTTCGCCGAGAGGATGTGGTGGGCGGCAAGCCCTCCAAAGCCGGGCTGCCAGTCTTCCCGCCCGGGATATTCGTTGAGAGCGGGCACCGGTTGCCAGGAAAGCCCCTGGTCGTCGGAGAAGAAGAGGCCGGCTTGGTCGACTCCGGCGTATATCCGATCGCCGCTGGTGTGAAAGATCCAGATCTGGTTGAGCTTGAGTCCCGATTCCTCCGGGTAGCTCGGCCCGTTTTCTACCTGCTCCCAGTTCAGATAGTCGTTCGAACGGTGAACCGAAGCGCCGAACCAATTCGAACCCAATCCGGCCAGGAAAGTGCCATCGGGAGCCTTCCCGTAGGCGGAAACCTTCCATCCGGGAAACGATGGGCCTTCGACCTCCCACGAGCGGCTGCCCTTGGTGAGGAGATAGCCGCCCTTTTCGGTGCCAACGATGAGCTTGTCCATGACCTCATGATGGCAGCGACCATCACCAGTCTCTCCTAGATCGGCTATTCGTAACTTATGGCCTCGAGAATGTTGCGGCGCGAAGCTCTCCAGGCCGGGACGGCTGCGGCCAGGAGACCGGCGAGAGCGGCACCGATCAGAGAGAGCCCCACTCGTCCCCAGGGAATCGACATGCGAAGGATCTCGTCGTCGAGGGCGGTGATCACCGCCCAGGCGAAGGTGAGCCCGAGTCCCATGCCCAGCGCGGCGCCAAGGAGGGCGATCAGGATCGCCTCCCAGTTGATGGCCGTCCGGAGCTGGCGGCGGCTGAGGCCGACGGCGCGGAGAAGTCCGATCTCCCGTCGACGCTCCAGCACCGAAAGGGTCAGGGTGTTGGTGATGCCGATCAGCGCCACCACCACCGCGACCCCGAGGAGACCGAAGACCAGTCGTACGAGTTCGTCGATCCGCGAGGACGCTTCGGTGGCGAGTTCTTCCTGATCAAGTACCTGGCTGCCGACGTAGCGGGCAGTGACTGACTCGACTTGGTCCCGGCCGTTCTCAAGTGAGACCCCGGGGGCGAGATCGAGAAAGATCTGCGAGTCGAATTGCTCGGTGAAGTTGTCGGCGAAGGTCTCGGAATCCACAAGCAATCCGGCTCCGATCCCGCGGGCCTCGAAGATCGCCGCCAGCTCCAAGGACTGCTCGCCCGTCCGGGCGAATTCGATGGTGACCGAGTCGCCGATCGATAGACCTTCGGCGAGGCCGCTCCGCATTCCGATTCGATCGCCGGCGATGTCGGCGATGTCGCCGTCTGTGATTGTGAAATTGACCAGGCCGGGCAGAAGGGAGGTGGGTCCGCCGAGCAGGGTGCGGTTCTCGCCCCGGTACAAAACCTGACCGTCGCGGACCGCGGCGAGCGAGGCCACCTCCGGCAAGTTCGCGAGCTCGGCTGCCAGCTGAGGAGAGAGGCGACCCGCTCCGAATCCAGCCGGCCCCACCACCAGATCGGCCTCGAACCTGTCCCCGATAAGCCGGTCAGCCGTCGTCTTCAAAGAGTCCGCCAGCACCAGCGTGAGGCCGACGAGAGCGAGTCCCACCATGAGAGCCGAGGCGGTCGCTGCCGTTCGCCTCGGGGATCGACCGGCATTCTCCACCGCCAGTTGTCCCGGCACTCCTAGCCGGGTGAGGGGCGCACCAACCGCGGAAGTGGCCTGCCGTGCGAATACCGCAGCGAGGACTGCCATTCCGATGAAGACGATGCCGGCTCCGGATCCAACCAGCACCAGGTTCGACACCGGGAGTTCGAGCCCGAGCAGCCCGACTGCGAGCAGGCCGACTCCGGCCAGCGTGATCAAAAGGCCAGCGATGCCTCGACGCCGCTTAGTTATCGGCGACTCCGGCGCCAACACTCGGCGGAGAGAGGCGATGGGATTGATCCGGCTCGCTCCTCGGGCCGGAAGAAGCGCCGAGGCGAGCGTGATGACCAGGCCCGTCGCCACCGCCACCAACACCGTCCGGGGAGCGAGCTCGAATGGGGCCGCTGGCAGCGTTCCCCCGAAGGCAAGCAAGCTCCTGATCGCTTGGGCCAGCACCACGCCCAGCACAAGGCCCAAGGCCGAGGCCACCAGACCGACGAGTCCGGCCTCGACCAGAACCAAGCTGAGGACCTGACTGCGGGAGGCCCCCACCAGGCGCAGGGTGGCCAGCTCATGCGTTCGCTGCGCAACGATGATCCGAAACGTGTTCTGAATTAGAAAGGCGGCGACGAACACGGTGACCCCGGCGAATACCAACAGGAAGGTGTTCAAGAAACCGAGCGCCTCTTTGAAAGTGGCCAGCTGCTCTTCGGCCGCGCTTTGGGCAGACACTGCCTCGATTCCCTCGGGAAGCACGGTCTCGACCCGCTCGATCATCGCCTCGAGTGGCTCATCGGTCTCGATCTCGATCGTGAGGACTTGTCCTTCGAGGTCGAGCAATCTCTGAGCGGTCTCCAGGGTTACGTACACCGAAACCGCTCCGCCGAATGATTCGAATCCCTCGATAGCAGCGGTTCCGGAGAGCCGCAGAATCTGGGGTTCTCCAACGCCGGTGACGACGATCTCGTCTCCCAGGTCCAGGCCGGCTCGTGTGGCTGTGGACGGATCGAGGGCACCTTCCCCGGGGCCGGGCTCTTCCCCGCTCCTTACCGAGAAGGCGTCAACCAACTCCGGCCAGCTGACGACAAACGTCGGCGAGGTGCCGTTGTTCAGGCTCTCCCCGCCAGCCGCTACCTGAGCAAATCCAAAAATGCTCCCACGGGCGGCATCGATCCCAGGAAGCCTGGCGATCTCGTCCGCCAACTCCTCTGGAAGAGGAGCGCCCTGGGTAAAGGCCAGGTCTTCGTCGACCTCGGGTCGAACCTGGAGATCGAAGCCAGACAGCGTGGCAGAGAAGAGATCATCGAAGGCCTGGTCGAGAGAGTCGGTGAACATGTAGCTCGCCGCCACCAATCCCACCCCCAGCGCGATCGAAAGGGCGGTGAGGGCGAACCGCAAACGATGGCCGATCAACCCCTTCCAGGCGGCGTTCCACATGATTACGCCTCGAGGTGATGGAGGCGATCGATGACCCTATCGGTGCTGGGGGAGGCCATCTCGTCGATCACGTGGCCATCCGCCAGGAACACGATCCGATCGGCCTGCGCAGCCGCGCTCGGATCGTGTGTCACCAAGACGATTGTCTGCGAGAAATCGTCCACCGCCTTGCGAAGGAAATCGAGCAGCTGAGCGCCCGACCTTGAATCGAGGTTGCCCGAAGGCTCGTCCGCAAAGATCAGATCGGGTCGAGTGATCAGTGCTCGGGCGGCGGCGACGCGCTGTTGTTGACCACCGGAGAGTTGGCTGGGCCGATGATCGAGGCGATCTCCGAGGTGCAGGGTCGAGACGACCACATCGAGCCAGTCGCGATCGGGCTGCCGTCCGGCGATCGATAGAGGAAGGACGATGTTCTCGGCGGCGGTAAGAGTCGGGACCAAATTGAAAGCTTGGAACACAAAGCCAATGCGATCACGACGAAGCCGGGTGAGGGCGTTGTCGTCGAGAGTGGCGAGATCGACGTCTCCGATCAGCACTCGACCCGACGTGAGCTCATCAAGTCCGGCCAGGCAATGGAGGAGAGTCGACTTTCCCGAGCCTGATGCGCCCATGATGGCTGTGAAGCGGCCCCGCTCGACCTCGAGCGAGATCCTGTCGAGGGCTCGGACCGCGGCACTGCCCTCGCCGTAAACCTTGACCACCTCAATTGCCCGCGCGGCTGGCAGGGCGGCGGTGACCGGCATAGCGGAGGGGAGGCTAGGAGAGGGCTGCCCTTATCCATGCGGGTCGTTCCTGACATGGGTTAAGGTCGGGTTCGACCGGTTCTATTGGTCCCGAGCTTGGAGGTGACGAATGGACAGACGCGAATTCCTCGGCTCAGCCGGAAAGGGTGCTCTCGGAGCGGCGGCCATCGGCCTTGCGGCCTGCAACCCGGCAACCGATGCGGGAGCGACCACTTTGGCGGCCGAAGCGGCGGGAGACGACAGCCTTCCTCAGATCGAATGGCAGATGGCAACCAGCTGGCCCGCAGCCCTCGACACCATTTTTGGTGGGGCAACCTATTTCGCTGAGAGGGTCTCCGCCCTTTCCGGAGGGCGCTTCGTGGTTGATGCCCGGGAAGGAGGAGAGCTGGTTCCCGCGCTCGAGGTGCTGCAATCGGTGCAGTCGGGCGGAGTCCAATCGGGACACACCGCTTCGTACTACTACACCGGCTTGTCTCCGGTGACCGCCTTCGGAACAGCGCTTCCATTCGGGTTGACCTACCGCGAACAGAACGCCTGGTTGTATGCAGGCGGAGGGCTCGAGCAGCTCCAGGAGTACTACGCCGCCAACTACAACACGATCCAGTTCCCTGCCGGGAACACCGGTGTGCAGATGGGTGGCTGGTTCAACAAGGAGATCAACAGCGTGGCCGACCTCCAGGGCTTGCGCTTTCGCACCGCTGGTCTCAATGCGCAGATGCTCTCGAAGCTGGGAGTTCAAGTGCAGACACTTCCTGGGGCGGAAATCTTTCAGGCCCTGCAAACGGGGGCGATCGACGCGGCGGAGTGGGTCGGTCCCTATGACGATTTGAAGCTCGACTTCCCCTCCGTCGCCCAGTTCTACTACTACCCCGGGTTCTGGGAGCCAGCACCAACGCTCGAGGTGCAGATCGGGCTCGACACCTGGAATGAGCTCCCCTCGCTCTACCAGGACATCGTCCGTTCGGCGGCCAAGGAAGCCAACATGAACATGATGAATCAGTACGACTTCCTCAATCCGGGGGCGTTGAACGAGATCGTGGAGAGCGGAAACGTCGAATTACGTCCGTTCCCCGATGACGTACTGGCCGCGGCGGAGGAGGCTGCTTTCGAGCTCTACGACGAACTAGGGGCCCAGACTCCGGAATTCGCCGAGATCTTCGAGGGCTGGAACACGTTCCGTGAGACCTTGCACGGATGGTTTGGGGTTGCTGAGCGATCGTTCCTGACTTACGCCGCCCAACCACCGGCGTAGGCGTCGACTGACCCGACAGAGGGCCCGGGGGATCGCCCCCGGGCTCTTCTTTATGTCAGACCAGCTTGTTCAACCAGCCAGAGCACGGTTTGGGGGAAGAAGGCCACGATCACCAAGGCCACCGCTTGCAAAGCCATAAAGGGCAGCGCTCCGCGATGGATGTCGGCGGTACGGACCTCGGGTGGGGCCACGCTCTGCAAATAGAAGAGAGAGAACCCGACCGGCGGCGAGATGAACGCCATGTTCAGGTTGATGGCCATCATCACCGAGAACCAGATCAGGTCGATGCCGAGGAGTTGGGCGGCGGGAACGAAGAGCGGCAACACGATGAAGCTGATCTCAAGAAACTCGAGGTTGATCCCGAGCAGGAATACCACGAGGTTGGCAACGACGATGAAGCCCCAGACCCCTCCCGGGATATCGGTCAACCACTCAGTGATCAGCCGTTGCCCGCCGAGCCGATCGAAGACCAGGGCGAAAAACGTGGAGGCCAGGAGGATTTGAAGGACGAGGCCAGTGATGTTGGCAGTGGTCCGCGCGGCCGCCTTGATCATTTGCCAGTTCAATCCGCGGTTTGCGGCGGCTAGAAGGCAGGCGCCGATCGCACCTACCGACCCGGCCTCCGTAGGAGTGGCAATCCCGAAAAAGATGCTGCCCAGCACCGAGAGGATCAGGAGGATCGATGGAACAACCGCCACCAGCGCCTCCCGAAAAAGCGCCCAACCGTGCAGGGTGCGCGCCTCGGGTGGAAGTGCTGGGGCAACGTCGGGTCGGACCTGGGCGATGATGAGCACGTAAACGGCGTAGAGACCGGCCAAAATCACTCCTGGGATCAGCGCTCCGGCAAACAACTCGCCCACCGAGACGTTCGGCATCTGGCTCGAGATGACGATAAGCACCAGGCTGGGGGGAATGAGCTGCGCCAATGTTCCGGAAGCCGTGATGATTCCCGTCGCCAGCCTGTGGTCGTACTTGTAACGCAGCATCACCGGCAGTGACAGGATCCCCATCACGATCACCGTCGCCGCGACGACTCCCGTGGCCGCCGCCAGCAGGGTTCCAACCACGACAACTGCCAGAGCCAGCCCACCCCGGAGCGAGCCCATCAGCAGTCCAATCGTGGTCAGCAGCCGTTCGGCTAGTCCCGATTTCTCAAAGATCGCCCCCATAAATACGAAGAAGGGGATTGCGACCAGGACGAAGTTGGCCACGCCATCGGAGAACCATCGGTTGAAGAGCAAGTTCAAATTGGCCAGCGGAAACACGTCGAGCAGGATCCCCAAGACCGAGAAGACAATCGCCGTGCCCGCAAAAGAAAAGGCGACCGTGTACCCGGCCAGGAGAAGGCCGAGGAAAATGACGAACATCAAGATCGCCAGCCATTCGAGGCTCACGGTCCGCCAACCGTCACTTGGTCATTCGATTCTCAACGGCTCTTCGTGTTCTTCGATTTCGACCAGCTCCTCGTGCCCTCGCAGGATGATGATCAACTTGACCACCTCCGCCAGGGCTTGCAGCACGAGGATGACCATGACTACGAGGATCAAGGTCTTGATCGGGTAGTACGCCAGCCCTCCTTCGGGAGATGTCTCCCGTGCGCGCCAAGACGTACGGGCAGCCGGGTAGGAGATGTAGACGCCGAGCAACGCAAAAGGAATCAAACCGACGAAATGCCCGATGAGGTCAATCCAGGCCCTGCGATGGAGGCTTTGTTTTGTGTACCAGAAGTCGACTCGCACGTTTATCTGATGCTTGAGCACGTAGGGCAAAGCAAACAAAAAGATCAGCCCGTACACATACCACTGCGCTTCGATCACCTCGTTGGTGGTGAGTCGAGCTCCGACTAACTCCCCAACGTAACGAAGGATGACGTTGCCAAATCCGATTAGAACCAGCACAGGCACCAAGTAGAGCGCAGCGATTCCCAGCCACTCCGAGAACCGGTCCATCGCTCTTTGAAAGCCCTGGGCGGCTCGCAATAGGGGTCCGAATGGTCGGGTCCTTGAGCTGTTGGCAGTGGCGGTCAACCCCCTCCTTTCGGCCGGTCGCCGAGCATAACGATCACTTACGCGGCGGGTCGGTGATGACAAAAGAGTGCTGTCGCCAAGCTTCGTAGACGGCGATCGCGGCGGCATTGGCGAGGTTGAGACTTCGCACCCCGGGTTGCATGGGAATTTGGACCAAATCGGTGACGAAGGGAGCCCGCATTACGTCGTCGGGAAGACCGACGGATTCGGGGCCAAAGAGGAGGCTGTCGCCAATCTCATAACCGACATCGCTATACCTCGTCTCCCCCTGGTTGGAGAACGCAAAGACTCGCCGCGGGCGCGCATCTTTTATCCAAGCCGCTAGATCATGGTGGATGACAACCACGGCTCGATCTCGATAATCCATGCCCGCTCGGCGCAGCTTTGAATCGTCGAGGGCGAATCCGAGCGGCTCGATGAGATGGAGGTGGCAGCCGGCATTGGCCGCCAGACGCATGCATGCGCCGGTGTTGGGGGCAATCTCCGGTCGATAGAGAACCAGGTTGAACAGGCCCGCCTCAGCCCGCCAGGAGGCGCAGAGCAACTGCTTCGGCCAGGATCGACTTCTCCAGGTCACCGAGATGCTGGCTTTCGTTCGGCCCGTGAAAAGCAGACGTCGGATCTCCGGCGCCGATCAGGATCACCGGGGCTCCGGGCATCTGAGCCGAGAACGCGGCCACGAAAGGAATCGAGCCTCCCGAACCCATCTCCACCGGGGGGGTATCCCAAACAGTTGCCATTGCTTCTCGAAAGGCTTCAAAAGCCGGAGCGTCGGTGGCGAGCGCGAAGGCATCACCAAAGCCATCTGATCGCACCACGAGCTCTGCTCCCCACGGAACATTCGCTTCCAAGTGGCGTCGCAGAGCCTCCTCGGCCTCTCTGCCATCCTGACCTGGGGCGAGCCGCATCGACACCTTGGCCGCCGCCACCGGCACCAGTTGGTTGATCGCCTCCGAGATCCGGGGAGCATCGATGGCGAGCACCGAAATAGCGGGCTTCGACCACATGCGACTGGTCCAGCCGCCGTCGCCGATCGATTTCAATCCGTCCACCGCTCCCGCCTGTTGCCTGACTTCGTCCTCGGTCAGATCGAGCGGGTCGCTCTCAAAGGCCACCAGGCCGGGGACCGAGACGTTGCCACCGTCGTCGTGAAGGGTGGCCAACAATCTACAAAGGGTGGTGATGGCGTCTGGGAAGGCCCCGCCGAACTGTCCCGAATGCACGGCTGAGCCCAGTGTTCGGACTTCGACAATGCAGGCCGTGATTCCGCGCAGGGAAGTCGTGATAGCCGGCACACCCACTCGCCAGGTGCCAGCGTCGGCGATGACGATCACGTCCGAGCGCAGCTGCTCGGAATACTGCTCGAGGAACTCTTCGAGGTGGCTCGATCCCACTTCTTCTTCCCCTTCGAAGAAGAACTTCACCCCTACCGGCGGCTTCCCGCCAAAAGCGCGCAGCATGCCCAGATGCATGATGACGCCCGACTTATCGTCCGACGACCCCCGGCCGTAGAGCCTGCCTTCGCGTTCGAAGGGTTCGAAAGGACCCGTCTGCCACTCCTCGACCGGTCCCGGTGGCTGGACGTCGTGATGGGCGTAGAGAAGCACGGTGGGCGTGCCGGGAGGGCCGGCCGCTTCTCCGTAGACGGCGGGATGGGCTCCCTCCAGCTCTAGCAGTTCAACGTTCTCCGCACCCGCTTCGGTCAGCAGACGAGCTACCGCTTCCGCAGAACGGCGGACCTCGGCCGCCGGGTAGGAGGGCGCACTTACCGAGGGGATCCGGACCAGATCGGCGAGGGTTTCCTTCATGTGCGGAAAGTCGTCGGCGACAGCTTGGCGAAGATCTTCGTGCATGCGGTCAAGGCTACCGATCGTCATCCCACGGCGAAGTCGAGCAGCTCGTCGAACGTGAGAGCAAGGCCGCGTTCGAAGGCCGCCTCAAACTCCTCTTTGGTGAGACTTTCCATGGCCGCCACCCGTTGACGTTCGAAGACCCTTTGCTCATGCGGCAGTCGCTTCCGGCCTCGAAGCAGCTGCTCAGACCCGCCGAGCAGCACCGCCGCCTTCTCGGCGGAGCCAGCCGCCAGCTCGAAGCCCGCCGCCTCGACAAACACGGTCACCATGACCACCGCGATCGAGCGATAGTCAGCCAGCTTCCTGAACTCGGCGCCCCAGGTGTTCTTCATTTTGGCCAGGGCACCTTTCGGATCGCCTTTCCTACCCATCACCAGTGCGGCCACGACGTCTTGTCGGCCGGGAGCACTCGGGATGCGGCCCAACTCGGAAAGGCGCTTCGAATACTTCTCGGCCCGGTCGAGGTCGTCTATGAACAATGCCTCGAAAAATGCGGCGGTGAGGGAGTTGCTCAGCATCTCCATCGACCCGGTCTTCTCTGCGTGTTGAAGGGCCGAGTCGAGCAGGCGGCCTCCCTTTTCGGTGTCCCCTACAGCGTTGGCAAGCGATGCCAGCTCCTGGGAGGCGAACGCCATGCTTTGGAGGTCGTTGTGCGCTTCTGCGGTGGCGAGCTCCTCGGCGACAAGTTCGGCGCCGATCGCGTAATCGCCCATTCGAATGGTGGCCATGGCCAGGTTGTGGATGGCGGCCGTGGTGAGATCGGGGCGATCACCCTTCCGCAGGGTCGCCACGGCTATTTCCAAATGATGGCGGCCTTCTTCCAGATCGCCGTGCAGGAGCGCCATCGTGCCGGCCCCGAGCTGCGCCCGACCCCACGCTTGTTGGTCGGCAGGCTCGAGGTCCACAGCCTGGGCGAGCCATTCGCGGCCTTCCTCGGAGTGATGGCGAATCATCCAGAAGCGGTAAAGGGTTCCGGCCAATCCCTGGGCCAGGTCCGCTCTGCTGGCGTCGATCGACCACCGCAAGGCCTGGCGGAGGTTGTCATGGTCGACCTCGAGCTTCTCTTGCCACATGATCTCGTCGAGTCCGCGGAGATGGGGAAGAGCGGTTTCGACCAGACTTCGGAAGTACGTTGCGTGCGCCTCTCGCACCTGCTCTGTGTCGCCGCTGGCCAGACGTTCGCGCCCGTACTGCCGGAGCGTTTCCAGCATTCGATAGCGGACCCCGTCAAGACCGTCAGCCGCGACCACCAGTGATTTGTCCACCAAATGGGAAAGCAGATCGAGAATCCGGTGCGAATCGAGGGGCGGGCCGGCGCACACGGCTTCAGCGGCCTCAAGTGTGAAGCCCCCCTGGAAGACCGAAAGTCGATCGAAGAGGATCCTTTCGTTGTCATCGAGCAGGTCGTAACTCCAGTCGATCGCAGCCTGCAATGTCTGCTGTCGAGGGAGAGCGGTGCGGCTCCCTCCGGTCAGCAATCGGAAGCGATCGTCGAGCCGACTGGCAATCTGCTCAGGCGACAGCATTCGCAGGCGTGCAGCGGCCAATTCGATGGCGAGCGGCATTCCATCGAGGCGATGGCACAGCGCGGCCACCGCCCGCGCGTTCTCGGAAGTGATTCGAAAGCCGGTGCGGACGGACTCGGCCCTGGCGGTGAAGAGCCGTACGGCATCGAAGCGAGAAACAACTTCGGCAGGCTCGTCGATGTCGGGAAAGCCCATGGAGCGCAGGTGATAGGGAACCTCGCCTGCCACCCCCAACATCTCGCGACTGGTTGCCAGAATCCGAATATCCGGTGCCGCGGCGAGCAGTCGCTGGGCAATCCAGGCGGCGGGATCGAGGAGGTGCTCGCAATTGTCGAGGATCAAGAGCAATTCGAGGGGACGCAGATGATCAATCAATATCCCCTCCAGCGTTTGACCTGATTGCTCGCGAACGCCGAGGGTGGCTGCGATCGCCCGGACGACACCATCGGGCTCGGCGACGGGGGCTAACTCGACCAGCCAGACCCCATCTCGAAAAGCGTCAAGCAACGCCGTGGCGGCCTGGAGGGCAAGGCGGGTTTTGCCCGAGCCTCCCACTCCTGTCAGGGTGAGCAGGCGCGATCCGGAGATCAGCTTGATCGCCTCTTCGAGTTCCTGGTCGCGACCCACGAAACTCGTCGGCTGCAAAGGCAGATTGTTGGCGGCAGCAAGCGAATGTCTTAACTCGCCGGTGGGTTCCAGCCGGGAGTGGACGGCCTCAAAGACTCGCTCAGTGGCAGAAAGATCGCGAAGTCGGTGGGTGCCTCGATTCCTGAAACTGACCTCCGCTGGGGGCTCGTCCTTCACCAGACCATGGATCGCTTCGGTCAGCAGGACCTGTCCCCCCGAGGCCAGCGTCAAGAGACGGGCCGCCCGGTTGAGGGCAGGACCGAAATAGTCTCCGTTGCGCTCAGCCGCCACGCCCGAATGGAGTGCCATCCTCACCCTGAGGCTCAGGTCTGCGGGCCACTTCTGAGCGGCGAGCGCAAGCTGGGCATCGATGGCCGCCGACAGACCCTCGGCTGGTCGGTGGAACGCGGTGGTGAACGAGTCCCCTGCGGTCGAGAACACGTGGCCTCCATGAGCTTCCACGGACTGGCGCACCAGTTGGTCGTGGATTTCGACCGCTTCGGCCATCTCCTGGGGGTGAGCCTCCCAAAGGCGAGTTGATCCCTCGATATCGGTAAAGAGGAACGTGACGGTCCCTGTCGGCGCCGACGTCATTTGGCGGACATTCTGGCGCGGCGGATCCAGCTGCCGGCCTCGATTTGGCTAGGGTCGAAAGGTGGATTTTGCCTTCTCTCCTCGGGTCGAGGAACTGCGGTCCGAGCTCAGTAATTTCATGGACGAGAAGGTCTTTCCAGCCGAGGTGACGTATCGGTTGCAGATGGAAGAGAGCGGGGATCCGAACTTCTTTCCACCGATCATCGACGATCTCAAGAAAGAGGCCCGCGCCCGGGGACTTTGGAACCTGTTTCTTCCCGCCGAGAGCGGCCTGTCGGTCTCGGAGTACGCCCCGCTGGCCGAGATAACCGGTTGGAGCCCGCATCTGGCTCCGGAAGCTCTCAACTGTTCGGCCCCCGATACCGGGAACATGGAGATCCTCCACATGTTCGGGACCCCGGAGCAGCAGGAGCGGTGGCTCGCCCCGCTCCTGGCGGGCGAAATCCGTTCGTGCTTCTCGATGACCGAACCGGACGTGGCGTCCTCCGATGCCACCAACATCCGCACCCGAATCGAGAGAGACGGGCCGGACTACGTGATTACCGGCCGCAAGTGGTTCTCATCCGGGGCAGCCTCTCCTAGGTGCAAGGTGGCGATCGTCATGGGAGTGACGAACCCTGGCGCCGATCCTCACCACCGACAGAGCATGATCCTGGTGCCGTTCGACACCCCCGGGGTCACTCTCGAGCGCCAGCCGACCGTCTTCGGCTATCACGACCGTGGCGCTCATCCCGTGGTCCTCTATGACGGGGTCCGGGTTCCGGCCAAGAATCTGCTCGGCGAGGAGGGCGGTGGCTTTGCCATCGCCCAGGCCCGTCTGGGGCCGGGGCGAATTCATCACTGCATGCGTGCCATTGGTGCGGCGGAACGATGCCTCGAGATGATGTGTCGTCGGGCCAAAGGGCGGGTCGCCTTTGGCAAGACAATCGCTGAGCAAGGGGTGGTCCAATCCTGGATTGCCGACGCCCGAATTCGCATCGAACAAGCGCGCCTATTGACATTGAAAACCGCTTGGCTGATCGATCGATTTGGGGTCAAAGGCGCTCGCACCGAAATCGCCGCCATCAAAGTTGTCGCTCCGGAGGCTCTCACCTTTGTCGCCGACCGGGCCATGCAGACCTTTGGCGCCGCCGGCTTTACCGACGATTTTCCCCTCGCCGAGCTCTGGTCGATGGGGCGTTGGCTGCAAATCGCAGACGGTCCAGACGAGGTCCACCGCCGATCCGTCGCTCGGGCCGAATTGGGCCGGTTTGAACCGGGTTTCATGGGGTAAGAAAGCCGGGAACGAAATCGACTTGACAGGCGTTTTAGGTTCCCTGATAGATAACTGCGCGAACACATGACTGCTAGCCCTATGACCATCGAAACCGAGATCGTCTCCTGGCGAGACGACGCCGCCTGCATCGATTCCAAGATCGACTTCTTCCCCAATCCGGAGGACGTGGCGGCGATCAGCGCCGCCAAGGAGATTTGTTCGACCTGCCCGGTGGCGGATGAGTGCCTCACCTACGCCATCGAGACCCGCCAGGGGGAAGGCATCTGGGGCGGTCACACCCCGAAGGAACGGGTGAAGATCCGGCGCAAATGGTCCGAGCAGGTACGGAGAGCTAGCTAGCGGGTTCTTGCTGTCACCGTCGACGGTGATAAAACAGAGCATGCTCGACGTCGACGAACTGCGCAACGAGTTCCCGGCCCTGGCCGGGCCACAGATCTTCCTCGACGGACCAGCCGGGACGCAGACACCCCGGCGGGTGATAGACGCGGTGGCCGGAGCCATGGCCACATCGATGTCGAATGTCGGCGGTGAATTCCCGAGCTCCTACCGCTCTTCCGATCTCGTGAACAGGGCTCGGCAGGCAGGAGCCGATCTCACGGGTGGGTCCCCGGAGGAAATCGTCTTCGGAGCCAACATGACCTCCCTCACCTTTGCTCTCAGCCGCGCCCTGGCAGAAGATTGGGAGGAAGGGGATCGAATCGTCCTTTCCGCCCTCGACCATGATGCCAATGTCACCCCCTGGGTGCTGGCAGCTCGCTCCCGAGGGGTAGAGGTTGCTTTCGCTGAGCTCGGTGGTGATGCGTCCCTCGACCTCGACCATCTCGACTCGATCATCGATGACCGCACCCGATTGGTCGCGGTCACCGGTTGCTCGAACGCCTTTGGATCGCTCGTCGATGTCTCGCGTGTGGCCGCCAGTGCCGCCCGGGTGGGAGCCCTGAGCTACGTTGATGCGGTTCACCTGGCGCCGCACCGGTATCTCGACGTCGAGGCGATTGGGTGCGACTTCCTCGTTTGCTCGGCATACAAATTCT
The DNA here is from genome assembly GCA_036556085.1 of Acidimicrobiia bacterium. Taxonomy (GTDB): domain Bacteria; phylum Actinomycetota; class Acidimicrobiia; order Spongiisociales; family ZC4RG35; genus JACCTH01. The sequence continues at coordinate 31,522 of DATBKE010000170.1, forward strand.
TTGGACCTCATCTGGGTGTCCTGTGGGGGCGACGCTCCCATCTCGCGCGTCTGCCGGCTTTCAAGGTTCGACCTGCCCCCGATGTGGGGCCGGAGCGTTGGGAAACCGGAACCTCGCCCTTCGAGCTGCTGGCGGGTTTCGTCGCCGCGGTCGACTATCTCGCCTCCCTGGGCTGGGGAGGCGACCGTCGCGGAGCGCTTGAATCGGCTTTCCGCGAGATTCGGGAGCAAGAGTCGCTGCTGGGCGAGCGTTTTCTGGCCGGACTGGGGGACAACGCCAAACTGGTTGGCCCCCCGACCATGGAAGGGAGGGTCTCCACCTTCGCCCTCGATGTCGCCGGGGTTCCGGCTCCCGAGGTCCAAAAGCGTCTGGGCGAACTCGGAATCGCCACCTGGGCCGGTCACTACTACGCCGTCGAACCGATGCGGCGGCTCGGCTTCCTCGATCGCGGTGGGCTGGTGCGGATCGGGTTCCTCCACATCAACACACCACTAGAGGTCGATGCGGTCCTCGATGGCCTGGCCCGGATCGCCGAGGCGGCATGACCGACTACGGGTTTGCCACCAGGGCCATTCACGCCGGCCAGCGCCCCGATCCCGAGACCGGAGCCCGGGCGATGCCGATATACGCCTCGACCTCGTTCGTTTTCGAGGACGCCCAGACGGCGGCCGATCTCTTCGCCCTCCAAACCTTCGGAAACATCTACACCCGGATCGGCAACCCCACCAACGCCGCCTTCGAAGAACGCATGGCCTCCTTGGAAGGCGGGCTGGGAGCCCTGGCGACAAGCTCGGGGCAAGCCGCCCAGCTGATCTCGATCCTCACCCTCTGTCAGAAGGGTGACGAGATCGTCGCGGCGAGAAATCTGTATGGGGGGACCTACACGCAATTCGATGTCACGCTTCGCCGGATGGGGATCGATGTTCATTTCGTCGACCCCTCGCCGGCCGCATTCGCGGCAGCTTTGACCGAGAAGACCAAGTTGCTTTACGGGGAGACGATCGGAAATCCACGAGCCGAGGTCTTTGATATCGAGGGAGTTGCCGGCGTGGCCCACGAGCACGGTCTGCCACTCGTCATCGACAACACCTTCGCCACCCCATTCCTGTGTCGCCCCATGGAATGGGGAGCGGACATCGTTGTCCATTCGGCGACCAAGTTTCTTGGTGGTCACGGCGTTGTCATCGCCGGGGTAATCGTCGAGTCGGGTCGGTTCCCTTGGGACAACGGCAACTTCCCATTGCTGGTCGATCCCTCGCCTGCCTATCACGGTCTTCGCTTCTGGGACAACTTTCGGGAGTACGGCTATTTGATGAAGGCCCGCACCGAGCTTCTCCGTGATGTAGGGGCCGCACTCTCTCCCTTCAATGCCTTCATGCTGCTGCTGGGTCTCGAAACCTTGCCGCTACGAATGGATCGGCACGTCTCCAACGCCCGAGCGGTGGCCGATCATTTGGCACAGCATCCGGGGGTGGCCTGGGTGAGCTACCCGTCGGCTGACGACCCGATGGTCCAAAAATATGTACCTGCCGGGCCGGGGGCCGTGTTCACCTTTGGAGTCAAGGGCGGATTCGAGGCGGGCCGTCAGTTCATCGAGAAGGTCGAGCTGGCATCTCATCTGGCCAACGTCGGCGATGCCAAGACGCTGGTCATCCACCCTGCCTCCACCACCCATCAACAGGTTCCGCCCGAAGAGCGGGCCGCCTCAGGGGTGGGCGAGGACATGGTCCGGATCTCTGTGGGGATCGAAGACGTTGCCGACATCATCGCCGACCTCGATCAGGCGTTGGTCACGTGATAACGGAGGCCACTCCTCTCGAGCGTCTCGAGATTCTGCGCAACTCGCGCACTGTCGCCCTGGTGGGTGTTTCGCCCAACCCTCTCCGGTCTTCGAACTTCGTGGCGACCTACCTCACCCGTACTCCCTACACGGTGTGGCCGGTCAATCCCCATGCCACAGAGGTCCTGGGTAAGAAGGCCTATCCGAGCTTGGCAGACCTCCCTGAGCCCCCCGACATCGTCGACTGCTTTCGCAAGGAGTCCGAGCTGCCGGGGGTGGTGAAGGAGGCGATCGCCGTCGGGGCCAAGGTGGTGTGGTTCCAGTTGGGACTGCGCAACGACGAAGCCGCCGAGATGGCGATCGAGGCGGGTCTGAAGGTGGTTCAGGACCGGTGCTTGAAGATCGAGCACGCTCGTTTCGCCGGCGGCCTGCATCTGTCCGGCTTCGACACCGGCGTGATCTCCAGCAAGCGGCGGCGGCCGGTCTAGCTACTCGCGACCCAGGGCCGTAGCCGTTGCCCTGCAACGGTTACGGCCCACAGAGTGAAAAATCGGGGTTGACTCTTCCCCGACGTCAACGTCGACAATCACCCCATGGCCAAGCCGGAAGACGATCTTCTCACCATTGGCGCTTTCTCCAAGCGCTCGCGGCTTTCCGCGCGAGCGCTGCGCATCTACGACGAACTGGGCCTGCTTCAGCCGGTCAAAGTCGATTCCCAAACGGGCTATCGCTACTACCGGCTCGATCAGGTCGAGCGAGCTCGCCTGATCGGTCTTATGCGCCGATTGGAGATGCCACTCGAGAGCATCGGCGAGCTGCTTGACCTCGACGGATCGGTGGCTGCGAAGAGCCTTGCCTCCTACTGGCAGGAGGTAGAGGCCGGCCATCGCGAGCGTCGCAAGCTTGTGCGCTACCTGGAAAAGTATCTGAACGAGAAGGGAGACAAGATGTTCGAAGTCGAAGCAAGGTCCGCGTCGGAAATGCGGGTGATGTCGATTCAACGCAAAGTTCTAGTCGACTCGCTGCCCGAGTTCATCCAGCAAGCGACGCATAGCCTCATGGATCAGATCGAAATCGGCGGCGGTTCCGTGACGGGCGCACTTTTCGTCGTGTACCACGGTGAGGTCAACAAGGACTCCGATGGTCCGGTCGAGGTGTGCGTGCCCTTCGCTGGATCCGTCGAGCCCATAGGCGAAGCGGCCGTTCGAGAAGAGCCAGCGCACGACGAGCTCTTCACTCGTATCACCAAGGCTCAAGTCGAGTTCCCGATGATTCTCGACGCATACGAAGCTGTGCACAGGCGCATCGTCGAGACTGGTCGGACACCGGCGGGACCGCCGCGCGAGGTGTACTTCGTCGATTGGGATGCAGTCGGCCCTTCCGACCCGGCCTGCGACATCGCCTGGCCGGTGGAGAACTAAGGCGGGTTAGCTCCCGCCTTCTTCATCTCCCGCTTCTGCTCGCGCAGGACGGCGATGTCGTCCCACTTGGCGACGTCGGCGATGCTCGGCCAGTCGGCGGCGACCGCCTCCCAGCCCTCCGGCCGAACTCCAAGACGCTTACCCAGTAAGCCAACGAAGATCCGGGACTTGGCCTTGCCGAAACCGGGAAGGGCCTCTAAACGACGCAATAACTCCTGGCCGGTGGTTGCGGTCTCCCAGAGCGCGTCTGCGGAGCCGCTGTATTCCTTGACGAGGACCTGGCACAGGTCCTGGGTGCGCTTGGCCATCGAGGCCGGATAGCGATGAACGACCGGTGGTCCTCGAAACGCCGCTTCCAATTCCTCGGGAGCGGTGGCTGCCAGATCGGCTGCATCCAGAGCACGCCCGAGACGATCGGACAGCAGCTTGGGGCCGTAGAAGGCCCGCTCCATCGGGAACTGCTGATCGAGCAACATCCCGATCAGGAGAGCCAGCCCACTCGAAGCCAGGAGCTGGTTGGCGTCCTCATCTTGGGTGAAAGGGAGCGATAAAGGTCGATCCACAAACCGACGCTAGCGGTCCCGGCGCCGCTCCCACCAGCGGGCTCCGCCGACCCCGCCAGCTATGAGGCCGGCCAGAGGGAGCGTGAGGGCGACACCGTTTAGTCCGTCTTCATCGGCAATGCCGTAGCGGGCCAGCAGCCCGAGTCCGGCACAGGCGCAGACCACCGCCAGGACCGGCCGCCACGAAGCTGGATAGGGCCGGCGATCAGTGTGGGGGCGCTCATAGCGCCCGAATACTCCGAGGAAAGGGAGCGTGACCAGAACCAGCGCCAGAATCCACAACGGGCGGGTGAGCCACCAGCTTGGGGTGTCGACCGGAATCCCGAGCCCTGGTCCCCCTAACACCGCCAGCAGTCCGATCAGGCCCACCATCGCCGTCAGATGCCATAGATAGAGGGTCATGATGCGGCCGTTGACCAGGATCGTGGCGGCCCAGTTCCGCTCGCGCGCCAGAAAGCGACGGGCCGGTCCTTCCAAGGCGAGCAACAACCCGGTCTGAAAGACACCAAGGGCTACCAGCGTGACTTTGGGCGGCTGGCTATTGGTCACCGCCGCGGTGTCGAGGCCGACCATCGCCACCGGATACGGACCGAAGGCGACCAATGCGGCGGTGGCAGCAAGTCCGGCCAGGGCCAGTCCCAGGCGGGTCCCGGCATTGCCGAGCTTGGCGTCTGCCCAGGCGTAACCCAGGCTGTGAATCGTTCCCCAGACGAACAAATAGTTCAGGTAGCCGGCATAGCCCAGACCAAGCCCCAGGCTGACAAGGTCGATCAATCCGGCAACGACGGCGGTCAAAGCGATGGATGCCCAACCCCACTTCTCCCATGCCGCCAAAGTGAGCGGGGCCAGGGCGACGATGGCGACGTAGGTGGCGAGAAACCACACCGGGACCAGAGCCGCCTGCGATCCGAGCCGCACCAGCTCGAAGTTGATCCCTCGATCGAGCAGCACCGCCCCCCCAAATGACCAGACGATCAGCAACGGCACCACTGGGAGGAGAAGCCGGCGGAGACGTGCCCGCAGCCATGCCCCGTATGGCTCCTGACGGCGGCGGGCCGCCCGGAGGCCGGCCGCGTTGGCATAGCCTCCAACGAGGAAGAAGATCGGCATCACCTGGAGGATCCACGTCAAGTAATGGACCTGCCGGTTCTCGGTGAGGAGGTTGAAGACCTCCAGCCCATCGGCTCCGAAATAAGCCCCCGCCATCAGCCAATGCCCGAAAACCACCACCATGATCGAGGCCGCCCGCAGAAAGTCGACATAGCGATTGCGTGACTCGGGTGTCTGGCGGGCCATCTCCCGGGTTCGGGTCAAGATCGTCATGGAGCGATGATCGGCGCGGAGAGGCCGGCCGTCGAGTAGGGAAACCCCTGATTCTCAGCTGCTGGCGCGATGGAGGAAGGCGGCCATTTGCTCGCGTAACACCGACTCGCCCGGGCAAAAGAAGAGGGGCGAGGCGGAGCATCCCTTGGTGATTCCGCTTTGGTAGAGGGCGGCGACGTCGCCGGCGTGAGTGCCGCCGACGTCGGCGAAGGGGTTCTGGGTCCCGGCGGGAAGGTGGAAGGCGCGGACCAGGAAGCTGGCCATCTGCTCGCGGGTCACGGATTGCTCGGGGCAGTAGCTCCCAGAGGCGCACCCGGTGGTGATGCCGGCGGCAGCCAGGCTGTTGATGTCGGTTTCGTGCGAGCTGCCGATGTCGTCGGAGAAGAAGTCCTGGGAAGCGGGGGGCAAGTCCAGAGCTCGAACGAGGAACGTCGCCATCTGCGCCCGGGTCACTGGCAAGCGGGGGCAGAACCAATCGTTGAATGGAGGGTTGCAGCCGATGGTGACCCCTTCGGCAGCCGCCCATTCGATATCGGGAGCGAAGGGGTTCTGGTCATCATCACCGAAGCGGCCGACGAAGTTGTACGCCGGTGGATCCTCGCACTCGAAATCGGGGGAACGAAACCAGCCATCAATGTCGCCATAGATCTGTCGGTTCCCGAGGGCGATCGCCACTGCACCGGAGGAATTCAATCGGTAGAGGTCGCCATTCCCGTCACCGTCGTAGTCCGAGATCCGGAAGACATCGTCGGCGCCCACTGAGAGCGGTACCGAGATGGTCTCGGCGGCGGCGACGTAACCCGAGGCCGCCAGGAGCACCTGCAGAGATCCATTCGGAGCCAGCCGGTAGAGGTCAGGTACCCCGTCGAGATCCCTTTCTCCGATCATTGTGCGCCCGCTCCCAGCGGGAAGCTCAGCCGAGAGGAGGAGCGAACCGTAACCCGAGCCGCCGTCCCAGATTTCGAGGTCGGAGCCGCTGACCTTGTAAAGGTCGGCCCTGCCGTCCGAGTTGTAATCAGCCAGGAGGAGGGTGGCCGAGGAGTCGGCGGAGGCGCCGGTGTTGACGGTGCGGACGTCCTGGTAAAAGCCCTTCGCCTGATAGATCCGCAACTCGATTCGGCCCCCGGAAGTGGAGGCGAAGGCGATGTCGGGGCGGCCACCGAAGGCGGTATTGCCGAAGATGGCCTGCTGGCCGGTCGGCGCCCCCGGCAACTGGAAGCGCGAGAACCCGCACATTCCGAAGTCGGCCCAGGATCCGGTGATCTCGAGGGTGGGTCCCGCCACGGGGTGCTGGCGAATGCGGACGGCGTCGACGGCGCCGTCGCCGGTCAGATCCGCCAGTGCATCGATGGCTCCGCTTTGCCGCGAGCCGAGGGCGGTGCTGGGCACCGATACCGTTTCCCCGAACGGTGCCCGCGGGGCGAGCGAGGCGTATGGGGCAGGGACCGGGCCGTAACCGGGAGTCGCGGCCGGTCCCATCCATGAGTAGTGCATGGCGTCCTTGCTTCCCACCCAATCGCCTCCCCAGCAGAAGCCTGCCTGGCGCCAGGCGTTGACGTACCACTCCGGCATATCGGTGATCAGGCTCGAGGCGGTTGGGTTCGAGCGCGAGTTGATGTCGACGGCCGCTCCGAAGGCGTGATAGCTGATCGAGCGGGTGCCCGTGACGGTGCGGGCGGTGAAGCCGAAGGTCTCGCCGGAGCGAGTGGGATAGCTGCTGCCCGCCGCGGCGAGGTTGGCGGTGACCTGGTTGAAGGCAGCCAGGGCACGGCCATGGACCCTCACCGTGAGCCCGCCGGAGAAGGGCACCGGCCACGAGACCGAGGCCGCCCGGGCCTGGCCAATCGTTCTCCCGAACATGGCCCCGAAGGGACCCCGCAAAGGCTCGGAATCGGCCAAGCCGCCCTGATTGCGGGCGAGGGCCGAAAAGAGACGGGGGACCCCGCAGCCATTCGACTCCGAATAAGTGGCTTCGACGTCTCCGCCGCCGTCGGCGCGGGCAAGCGACGGGAGCATCGTGAAGAGAAGGACAGCTCCCAAGATCAGCCGTCCCCGGCGTGAACTCCCCCGGGAGCCATGGACGCCCAATGGCTTGGGTGCCATGCCGTCACCCTAGCCTGCGCGGGTGGCGCCCAAAGTCCGCAGCTTCAATCAGCGCCTGGAGCCGTTCGGGTCGACCATCTTCGCCGACATCACCTCCCGAGCCGTGGCCGCCGGGGCGATCAATCTCGGCCAGGGCTTTCCCAACTTCGACGGGCCGGACTTCGTCAAGGAGGCTGCCATCGAGGCGATCCACCAGGGGATGGGTCAGTACGCCCCGACCAACGGATTGCCGGATTTGGTGGCGGCGATCGCCGAGCGCTACCGCCCGGCTCTCGGTGCGATCGATCCCGCCCGGCACGTGACGGTCACCTCGGGTTGCACCGAAGCGCTGGCGGCCGCCTTCCTCGGGGTCCTGCAGCCCGGGGATGGGGTCATCTTGATCGAGCCCACCTACGACGCCTATCCGGCCGACGTGGCACTCGCTGGCGCCCATCCGCAGTTTTTGACACTCGAGCCTCCAAACTTTCGGCTCGACCCCGAAAAGCTCGAGTCCGTTATCACGAAGGAGTCTCGGGCGATCGTCGTCAATACTCCTCACAACCCCTGTGGTCGGGTCTTGGGGTCTGAAGAGCTGGAGGCGATCGCCGAGATCTGCCGCCGCCACGACCTGATCGCTATCACTGACGAGGTTTACGAGCACATGGTTTACGAGGGCGAGCACATCTCACTCGGGTCACTGGAGGGGATGTGGGACCGTACGATCACCCTCTCCTCGCTCGGCAAGACCTTCTCGCTCACCGGATGGAAAGTGGGCTGGGCGGTGGCCCCCGCCGATCTGACCAACGCGGTTCGCTCGGCTCATCAGTTTCTCACCTTCGCCACCGCCACCCCCCTGCAGTATGCGGCCGCGGTGGCCCTCCGAGCTCCGGGCTCCTACTACCAAGAACTGGCTGACTCCTACCGGTCGAAGAGGGACTTGCTGGCAGCCGGCCTGGATCGACTTGGCTTGGAGGTCTTCATGCCGGCGGGCACGTATTTCTTGATGGCCGACCACTCCCGGTTCGGCGACCGTGACGACGTCGCCTTCGTCCGCCGCCTGATCGATGAGGTCGGGGTGGCCGCCATTCCTCCCAGCGCCTTCTATCACGACCCGGAGGTAGCCAAGCATCTGGTTCGGTTCGCCTTTTGTAAAGACGAGCCGACGCTGGTCGAGGCCCTGGACCGGCTCAGCAACCTCAAGCCGGCTGCTCGCTAATCCTCCAGCATCTCTTCGAGGATCCGAAGGCCCTGGACCAGCTGGCCGAGCTCGCGTTCGCTCCGGCCCCGTAGCCGCGACGCCATCGCCCGGACGCGGTTAGCTCTTGCCCTATTGACCATTCGTCGCCCCGCCGGAGTCAGGCGGACGACGACGCTGCGTCCATCGAGCGCGTTTTCGAGCTTCTTGACAAACCCCGCCTCTTCCAGCATTAGCACCATCCGGGTGATGGCAGGCCGGCTCACCGAAAGTGCCTCGGCTAGTTCGCTGACCGTCAGCTGGCTGAAGTTCTGGCCGAGGCCCGCCCTCTCCAGGGCAGCCAGCAACTCGATACGCTCCACCGAAAGGCCGGTGTCTTCCTCGATCGAGCGAAACTGCCGCGACCACCGGGTGAGGACGGCCTCGGCTCGAACCGACGTCAGGTTGGTGGCGGTGCGCCGGAGGGGGGACGGAAGCGAAGGCGTGTCCACCGCCGGTACGGTAAACGCCACAAGTTCTGTCAGGCCCTTGACGAATTTCCCGATCTTGCGATAGAGTGACCCCCGTTCTCCGGAACCACCGGACCGTGCTTCCCGCACGGCCGGAATGATCAGATCCTCTGTTTGGGGTTTGCTTGCGCGTCTGCTAGCATCCCCATTGCCTGTCCCTGAATCACCCCCAAGGAGGATCCCCGTTGGCTTCGCGCGTGGCCGAACGCTTGTCCTTTGCCAAGATCCCGGAGGTTCTGCCTCTGCCCGATCTTTTGGCCGTCCAGCACGAGTCTTTTCAATGGTTTATCGATGAGGGCTTGCGAGAGATCTTCGAGGAGATCTCGCCGATCGAGGACTTCACCGGTTCTCTCGCTCTCGAACTGACCGATCATCGCTTTGGCGACCCGCCTCACTCCCTCGAGGAGTGCAAAGAGCGCGACCAGAACTACGCCAAGCCACTTTTCGTCACCGCTCGCTTCATGAACCGGGGCACCGGAGAGATCAAGGAGCAGCAGGTCTTCTTGGGCGACTTCCCGATCATGACCGAGCACGGGGTGTTCATCATCAACGGCACCGAGCGGGTGGTGGTGTCCCAACTCGTCCGCTCTCCCGGCGTCTACTTCGACGAGGCTGACGACAAAGGCTCGGATCGCAAGATCTACTCAGGCCGGATCATCCCCGGGCGCGGGGCCTGGCTCGAATTCGACACCGACAAGCGCGACACCATCGGGGTCCGCGTCGACCGCAAGCGGCGTCAGTACGTGTCGGCCTTCCTGCGTGCGCTCGGCATCGCCGAGACTGACCAGGAGATCCTCGACCTCTTCGACGGAGCCGAGTCAATCAAGAACACGATTGAGCGCGATACCGCCCATGATCGTGACGAAGCCCTAGTCGATCTCTATCGCAAGCTTCGCCCCGGCGAGCCCACCACGATCGAGTCGGCCAAGAACCTGATCCAGACGCTTTTCCGCAACCCCAAGCGCTACGACCTCACCCGGGTCGGCCGCTACAAGGTGGCGCAGAAGTTCAACGACGAGAACGACCCCGACAACAAGATGCTCCGTGACGAGGACATCCTCGACACGATCAAGTATCTCGTTGCCCTCCACGCTCGCCAGCCCACGGTGGTCACTCATCGGGGAGTAGAGGTGCCGGTGGCCATCGACGACATCGACCACTTCGGCAACCGGCGCATCCGCACGGTGGGCGAACTCATCCAGAACCAGGTGAGGGTGGGCCTCACTCGTCTCGAGCGGGTGGTGAAGGAGCGCATGACCACCCAGGATCCGGATGCGATCACCCCTCAGAGCTTGATCAACATCCGTCCAGTCACGGCCTCGATCAAGGAGTTCTTCGGTACCTCCCAGCTCAGCCAGTTCATGGACCAGCCCAACCCGCTGGCCGGGCTCACCCATCGACGCCGCTTGTCGGCGCTGGGACCAGGCGGGCTCTCGCGAGAGCGAGCCGGCTTCGAGGTGCGCGACGTCCACCCTTCCCACTACGGACGCATGTGCCCGATCGAAACCCCCGAAGGCCCCAACATTGGGCTCATTGGTTCCCTGGCCACGTATGCCCGGGTCAACCGGTATGGATTCATCGAGACCCCCTATCGGCGGGTGGAAAAGGGGCGAGTCACCGACCAGGTCGATTACCTCACCGCCACCGAGGAGGAGCGCCACGTCATCGCCCAGGCCAACGCCCCGCTCCGGGAGGACGGTCGCTTTCGCAACGACCGGGTCCTGGTGCGAAAGGGAAGTGAGGTCGACTCGGTCACCCCCTCCCAGGTCGACTACATGGACGTCTCCCCGAAGCAGATCATTTCGGTGTCGACGGCGCTGATCCCCTTCCTGGAGCACGACGACGCCAACCGCGCCCTCATGGGCTCCAACATGCAGCGTCAGGCGGTGCCGTTGCTCCGCTCCGATGCTCCCCTGGTGGGAACCGGAGTTGAAGGCCGGGCCGCCCTGGATTCAGGGGACATGGTCGTGTCGACAGTGACCGGCGACGTCGTCGAGGTCACCGGTGAGCACATCATCGTGAAGGACCGCGACAACCGGAAGCACACCTTCCGGCTGGCCAAGTTCGACCGTTCGAATCAAGGAACCTGCATCAACCAAAAACCCCTGGTGCGGGAGGGTGACAAGGTCAAGGCCGGTGAAGTCCTCGCCGACGGTCCCTCCACCGACCAGGGCGAGCTTGCGCTCGGTCGCAACCTGCTGGTGGCCTTCATGCCCTGGCAGGGTCACAACTTCGAAGACGCCATCATCATCTCCGAGCGCCTCGTGAAGGACGATCTGCTCACGTCGATCCACATCGAGGAGCACGAGATCGATGCCCGCGACACCAAGTTGGGGGCCGAAGAGATCACCCGCGACATCCCCAACGTCGCCGAGGAGATCCTTGCCAACCTCGACGAGGACGGGATCATCCGCATCGGCGCCGAAGTAGGACCGGGTGATTACCTGGTCGGAAAGGTCACTCCCAAAGGCGAGACTGAGCTCACCCCGGAAGAAAGGTTGCTCCGGGCGATCTTTGGAGAGAAGGCGCGGGAAGTGCGCGACACCTCTTTGAAGGTCCCTCACGGCGAGTCAGGCAAGGTCACGTCCGTCAAGGTGTTCAAGCGGTCCGAGGGCTTCGAGCTTCCGCCCGGCGTCAATGAGCTGGTCCGGGTGTACGTCGCCCAGAGCCGCAAGATCTCTGAGGGGGACAAGCTGGCCGGGCGCCACGGCAACAAGGGCGTCATCTCCAAGATCCTGCCGGAAGAAGACATGCCGTTCCTCGAAGACGGCACCCCGGTCGACATCATCCTCTCGCCCCTCGGTGTGCCTTCCCGAATGAACCTCGGTCAGGTACTGGAGACGCACCTGGGCTGGGCGGCCGCGGCCGGCTGGAAACCCTTCCGCTCGGACAGTCCTGCCTCGGCCGGAACCGAGGGGTGGACCAAGGTCGCCACCCCGGTATTCGATGGTGCGCGCGAAGAGGAGCTGGCTGCGGTGTTGGCCAACTCGCTCCCCAATCGCGACGGGGTGCAGCTGGTCGGCGAGTCCGGCAAGGCCGTTCTCTACGACGGCCGCAGCGGCGATCCTTTCGATACTCCGATCACGGTCGGCTTCATCTACATGCTGAAGCTGGTCCACCTGGTGGACGACAAGATCCATGCCCGCTCGACCGGCCCCTACTCGATGATCACCCAGCAGCCACTGGGCGGAAAAGCGCAGTTTGGAGGCCAGCGCTTTGGTGAAATGGAGGTCTGGGCCCTCGAGGCCTACGGCGCCGCCTACGCCCTCCAAGAACTGCTCACTATCAAGTCCGACGATGTTCAGGGCCGGGTCAAGGTCTACGAGGCGATAGTCAAGGGTGACAACATCCCCGAACCTGGTGTTCCGGAGTCCTTCCGGGTGCTGGTGAAGGAGATGCAGAGCCTTTGCCTGAACGTCGAAATGCTGGCGGCAGGTGAAGAGGTTGAGCTGCGTGATCTCGACGACGACTTCCGTCCCTCCGAGTCACTCAACATCGACCTTTCCCGGCCCGAGCGCCCGGAAGCCGATTGATCCAGATATCAGATTTCAGACACGAATAGCTGCTCAACCAGGAGAAGTAATTGGCAAATCAGGTCTTTGACGAACTAAAGATCGGCCTCGCCTCGAGCGACCAGATTCGCGCTTGGTCGTTCGGAGAGGTCAAGAAGCCGGAAACGATCAACTATCGCACCCTCCGTCCAGAGAAGGAGGGGCTCTTCGACGAGCGCATCTTTGGTCCCCAGCGGGATTGGGAGTGCTATTGCGGGAAGTACAAGCGAATTCGCTACAAGGGAATCATCTGCGAGCGCTGCGGCGTCGAGGTCACCCGCTCGAAGGTTCGCCGCGAGCGCATGGGCCATATCGAGTTGGCAGCTCCGGTCACCCACATTTGGTTCTTCAAAGGCGTGCCGAGCCGTCTCGGATACCTGCTCGACATGTCGCCGAAGGAACTCGAGAAGGTGATCTACTTCGCCGCCTACCTGATCACCGACGTCGACCACGACAAGCGCCACAAGGACCTCTCCGAGCTCGAGGAAAACCTGCAGGCCGAAAAGCAAGTGATTCAGGATGAGTTCGACCAGTGGAAGCAGCAGCGACTCGAGCGCCTCGAGGTCGAGCTCTCGCAGATGGAAGAGGGCGGCGCCAAGGGCCAGGAAATCTCCGCCCGTCGGCGTGAGGTTGAAAAGGAGATGCGCGAGCGAGAAGAGCGGGCGAAGCGCGAGATCGAGCTGATCCAGGACGCCTTCGACATCTTCGGGAAGATGGAGCCGAAGACCCTGGTCGAATCCGAGCCTCTCTGGCGGGCGATCTCAGATCGCTACGACCAATACTTCAAGGGAGGGATGGGCGCCGAGTCGGTGAAGAATCTTCTCGACCACCTCAATCTCGACGATGAGCTGGCCAAGCTCCAGCAGGACCTGGCGGCCAACTCTGCCCAGAAGCGGCAGCGGGCGACCCAGCGGATCAAAGTCGTACGGCCCTTCTGGGAGGGCAAGAACCGGCCTCGCGACCTGATTCTCGAGACGGTCCCGGTGATTCCACCGGACCTGCGTCCCATGGTGCAGCTCGACGGTGGCCGCTTTGCCACCTCCGATCTCAATGACCTCTATCGAAGAGTGATCAACCGTAACAACCGGTTGAAGAGGCTGCTCGATCTCGGCGCTCCCGAGATCATCGTCAACAACGAGAAGCGGATGTTGCAGGAAGCCGTCGATGCCCTGTTCGACAACGGCCGGCGAGGACGGGCGGTGACGGGCCCCGGCAATCGCGCCCTGAAATCGCTTTCGGACATGTTGAAGGGAAAGCAGGGACGGTTCCGGCAGAACCTGCTCGGGAAGCGGGTCGATTACTCGGGCCGCTCGGTCATCGTGGTCGGGCCCCAACTCCAGCTCAACCAGTGCGGGCTTCCCAAGGTGATGGCCCTCGAGCTTTTCAAGCCCTTCGTGATGAAGCGGCTGGCGGAAAAGGGCCACGCCCAGAACATCAAATCGGCCAAGCGGATGGTGGAGAGGCAGCGGCCCCAGGTTTGGGACGTCCTCTCCGAGGTCATCCAGGAGCATCCGGTGTTGCTCAACCGTGCCCCCACCCTGCATCGTCTTGGGATCCAGGCCTTCGAACCGGTCCTGGTCGAGGGCAAGGCGATTCAAATTCACCCTCTGGTCTGCGAGGCATTCAACGCCGACTTCGACGGTGATCAGATGGCAGTCCACCTGCCACTCTCCGCTGAGGCGCAGGCCGAGGCGAGGGTGCTGATGATGTCGACCAACAACGTCCTGCGTCCCTCCAACGGGCGGCCGGTCATCACCCCCTCCCAGGACATGGTGATCGGGATGTACTACCTGTCGGAGTCGGTCACGGGCGCCGGCGATCCCCCCATCTTCGGGACGGTGGAAGAGGCCAGCATGGCCTATGACCTCGGTCAACTCGGTCTCCACGCGCCGATCAAGCTGCGGGTGGGAGAGCGCGCTGGTACCCCCGAGCGGCACGAGCAGTTCAAGACCGCACTCCGAGGGTTGATTACCGACGAGCCGGTTGACGGGACCAAGCTCTTCGAGACCACCCTGGGACGGGCCGTGGTCAACTCGGCCTTTCCGGTGGATTTCCCCTACATCAACTCGGCGCTCTCAAAGGGAGACATCGGTCGCCTGATCGAGGTCGTGATCGAGCACTATCCCCGGACGGACGTGGCCACCACCCTTGACGCCATCAAGGATCTCGGGTTCCGCTATGCCACCAAAGCCGGCCTCACCATCGGACTCGAGGATGTGAAAACACCGAGCAACAAGGCGCAGATCCTCTCCGGCTACGAGACCATGGCCGACAAGGTGCAACAGCAGTTCCTCAAGGGAGTCATGACTGAAGAGGAGCGACGTCAGGAGCTCATCGAGATCTGGACCAGGGCCACCGACGACGTCAAGGACGCGATGGAAGCCAACCTCAAGTCCGAGAAGTTCAACCCGCTCGACATGATGGTGGGCTCCGGTGCCCGCGGGAACATGCTGCAGGTGCGCCAGATTGCGGGCATGCGGGGCCTGGTGGCCAATCCGAAGGGCGACATCATCCCCCGACCGATCGTGTCGAACTTTCGGGAAGGCCTCTCGGTCCTCGAGTACTTCATCTCCACCCACGGAGTACGCAAGGGTCTGGCTGACACCGCCCTGCGCACGGCCGACTCGGGATACCTGACCCGTCGCTTGGTCGACGTCAGCCAGGAAGTGATCATCAAGCAGGCCGACTGCGAGACGGACAAGAGCATTCGGGTTTTCACCTACGACGAGCGAGGCAGGCCGATCCGGAATCTTCGTTCCCGGGTCTTCGGTCGGGTGTTGTCGGACGACGTCAAGGTGGATCGCAAGATCGTCGAGGGCGATGACATCAAGCTCTCGGCGGGCACCCTCCTCGGTACGAGGGAAATGCAGTTGATTTCAGCGACGCCTGGAATCACCGAGTTGCGGGTCCGTTCCCCCCTCACCTGCGAAGCCCCCCTTGGGATCTGTCAGCAGTGCTACGGCCTCTCCCTCGCCACTGGAAAGCAGGTCGAGCTAGGAGAAGCGGTCGGGATCATGGCTGCGCAGTCCATCGGCGAACCGGGAACCCAGCTGACCATGCGGACCTTCCATACCGGCGGGGTCGCCGGCGAGGACATCACCCATGGCTTGCCGAGGGTGGTCGAGCTGTTCGAAGCTCGTACTCCCAAGGGGAAGGCAGTGCTGGCCGAGGTTGGGGGACCGGTCCAGATCATCGACGACGACGAAGGAAAGCGGGTTGTGGTCGACGCCAAGGAGGGCGAGGCCGCCTACGGGGTCTCCCGGCGGGCCCGACTTCGCATCGCCGACGGCGATGTGATCGAGGCCGGCACCCAGCTCACCGAGGGTCCGTTGGATCCGAAGGAGGTCCTCGAGGTACGCGGGGTCCGGGCAGCTCAGCAGTATCTGGTCGACCAGGTGCAGGAGGTGTACCGCTCTCAGGGGGTGGAGATCCACGACAAGCACATCGAGTTGATCGTCCGCCAGATGCTCCGCCGGATCAGGGTGGTGAACCCGGGCGACTCCGAGTTCATGCCGGCCGAGCTGGTCGATGAGCGCGATTTCCGCGATGCCAACCGGCGCCTGCTCGAGGATGAGAAGCAGCCAGCAGAAGGCCGGACGGAGCTCATGGGGATCACCAAGGCCTCACTGGCCACCGACTCCTGGCTCTCGGCTGCCTCCTTCCAGGAGACCACCCGGGTGCTGACCGATGCCGCCATCTTTGGCAAGTCGGACTACATGCGGGGTCTCAAGGAGAACGTGATCATCGGTCGATTGATCCCGGCGGGAACCGGGGCTGCCGACTACCAGTCGCTGCAGCCCAATTTGCCGGGAGCGACCACCGTGGAATCGCTCGGCTGGCAGTTCGGGCCCCGGGAGCGGGAATGGACGGCCGAAGAGGCAGCCAATTGGCTGCGGGCCGGAGGCAACTCCGACGAAGACTTTGACTTCGCGGCGGACGTCGACTTCGAAGAGAGCGACGAGGACGAATAGCGATCTGACCATCGTCCCGGTCACCCCGGGGCGATGGTCGGATCTGGAGTCCCTCTTCGGTCCTAACGGGGCCTATTCGAACTGTTGGTGCACCTGGTGGATCCTCACCGGCAAGGAGTTCTCTGAAGCGCTTCCCAGCGAACGCCGAGCGTTGCTCACCGAGCTGGTCGCCGACGGTCAGAGGCCGGGCCTCCTGGCATACCGCGACCGTCAACCCGTTGGCTGGTGCGCGGTGGGCCCGCGGCAGCGGTACACCCGGATGATGTCGCCACGATCACAGGTGTATCGGCCGGTCGACGACGTCCAGGGCAATTGGGTGATCAATTGCTTCTACATCGACCGATCCCATCGCGGAACCGGAATTGCCACGGAACTGCTGGGGGCGGCTATCGCCTTTGCGCGCAAGTCGAAGGCACGGACGCTCGATGGCTATCCGTTGCTCGACGACAGCCACGGATCCTCGTCCCTGTATGTCGGGACCTACTCGATGTTCGAGAACGCCGGGTTCACAGAGATTTCGCGGGTTCGCGACCGTCCGCTGATGCGGCTCCGGCTAACGGGAGAGAGCTGACGCGAGAGAATTGCGGGCGATCGTCTCCAACTCGTCCCGAGTGAGTTCGAGGGCTTCTGCGACCCTGACGTAGTTGTCCCCGATATAGCCACCGAAGTAGGCGGGATCGTCGGAGTTGATCGAAACGTTGAGGCCGAGCTCGAGCATACGGGCAAGGGGATGCCGGTCCAACGAAGGCACCACCTGCAATCTCTCGTTCGAGAGCGGGCAAACGGTGAGTGGAATCTGCTCGTCGCCGAGCCGCTTCACCAGATCGGGATCTTCGAGCGAGCGCACGCCGTGGTCGATTCGCTCGGCGCCGAGGAGATCGAGTGCCTGCCAGACATATTCGGGGGGACCTTCTTCGCCCGCATGAGCAACCGTTCGCAAACCCATGCTGCGAGCTCGAGCGAAGGCGTTCTTGAACTTCTCCGGGGGGTAACCGACTTCAGACGAGTCGAGGCCGACAGCCAGGATCTGGTCGAGATGTGGTTCCGCCAAATCGAGAGTGCGCACGGCGTCTTCCTCCGGGAGATGGCGGAGAAAACACAGGATCAAGGCCGAATCGATTGTTCCGGCGAATTGTTGCTGTGCCGAGTGGAACCCGGCCATGAAGGTTTCAAAACCGACTCCGCGATTCAGATGGGCCTGGGGGTCGAAGAAGATCTCGGCCCGGGTGACACCATCGGCGGCGGCCCTTAGGAGGTAGGCGGAGAGCAGGTCGGCGTAGTCCTCTTCCGTCTGCAGAACGGCCGCTCCCCGGTAGTAGATGTCGAGAAAGGATTGGAGGTTGGAGAACTCATACGCCCGGCGGGCGTCCGCGACGGTGGCGAAGGGGAGCTCGACCCGGTTGCGACGAGCGAGGGAAAACATGAGCTCGGGTTCAAGCGTGCCTTCAATGTGGACGTGCAGCTCGGCTTTCGGCAGGGCCCGGACGAAGCCACCGATCTCCTCTGACATGCCGGGACGGTAGCGAGGTCTCAGGCGACCAGGCCGGCGAGGACCCGGGAGGGTGTCAGGGGCAGTTGGTGAAACCAAACCCCGGTGGCATCGTGGAGGGCGGCCACAACCGCCGCTGCATAGGGGACGAGAGGCATCTCCGCCATCCCACGTACCCCCCAGGGCCCGCGAGGGTCGGGGTGTTCGAGGAGGATGGTGCGCACCACGGCGGGGATGTCATCGATGCCAGGGATGAGATAGGCCGAGAGGCGAGGATTGGTGATGCGAGCGTCCTTGACCTGCAGGTCCTCGGTAATGGTGTATCCATGCGCTTGGACAATCGCTCCTTCGACCTGTCCCTCGGCCAGCGTCCGATTTATCACCCGGCCGACGTCGTTGGCACAGATAACCCGGTCGACCCGTATATGGCCGGTCTCTATATCGACTGATAAATCCACCACTTCGGCCACGTATCCGTAGGCGAAGTTGGGCTGTCCCTCTCCGGTAACGGGGTCCAGGGTCTGAGTGGGCGGGGGGACAAATCGGAATTGGCCTCGGGCCGGGCGCTCGCCGTCGATCCACTTCTTGGTCGCTTCCTCCACCGCCCCGAGGATGGAGTTGCCTGACATCCAGGTGAGCCTGGAGGCCGACGCCGAGCCGGAGTCGCCGGAGGTAGCCGTGTCGGAATAGACGGCTTCCACCTGTTCGTAATCGATGCCGATGGCCATCGCTGCCATCTGGCGCAGGGCGGTGTGAGACCCCTGGCCAACCTCAGCTGCGCCGTGGTAAAGGATCGCCCGTTCGACCTCATCTTCTCCGAAGAGCTCCACCGTCGCCTCGCAACGCTCCGGGAATCCGAACGAGAAGCCGACGTTCTTGTATCCGCAGGCGAATCCCCTGCCCCGGCGGATGGCGCGTTCTTCGACGGGAAGGGTGGCAACAGGACGCAACGTCCCCACCTCGAAATCCTCGGAGGCGGCTGCAGCCGCCGCTTCGATCACCGAAGGGAGGCTTACCCCGAGAGGCATTTCCGCCTGGGTGATGCCAATCGATCCGTCACGGAGGCTATTCAGCAAGCGCACTTCGATCGGGTCCATGTCCAGCGCCTGCGCCAGTTTGTTCATCTGGGTCTCTGCCACCAGCGCTCCCTGCGGGGCACCGAATCCGCGAAAGGCCCCTCCGGGGACGGCGTTGGTGTAGACGGCGTAGCTATCGATGCGAGCGTTGGGAATCTCGTAGGGACCACCCACGCATAGATGCAGATTGCCGAGCACCTTGTTCGACGTGTAGTTGTACCCACCCGCATCGAGATAACAATCAGCCTCGACCGCGACGATCTTTCCGTCGCGCCTCGCCCCCAGTCGGGCCTTGATCCGGCCCCGGTGACGCTTGTGATGTCCGACGATGCTTTCCTCCCGCGACCATTGACAGCGAATCGGCCGACGGATCCCGCGCCCGGCCAGCTTGCGCGCCGCCGCGGCCAGGACGATCTGCATCGACATGTCCTCCCGGCCTCCGAAGGCGCCACCGATGGCCGGGTATTTGACACGAACCGCTTCCGTCGGGAGATCGAGGGCATGAGCGATTTGCTCCTGGTCCTCGACTGTCCACTGGCCGGCGATCTCGACCGTCACCCGACCCTCTTCGTCGATGTAGGAGATCGCCGCCTCGGGCTGAAGGAAGGCGTGCTCCTGATAGGGCACCTCATAAGTTCCCTCGATCACCACCTCGGCTTGGGACCATCCGGCGTCGATGTCACCTTTTCGGATTCGCAGGTGGTGGTAGGCATTGGTGTCCAGGCCGTTCTCGGGGTGGAGCATCACCCGGGACTGGAGGGAGGTGTCGATGTCGCCCAGGATCGGAAGCTCCTCCCATTCGACTTCGATGGCGGCTGCCCCTGCCCGCGCCGCCTCGACGCTATCGGCGATGACCACGCAAAGCTGATCTGCCTCCCAACGCGAGATGTTCTCGGCGACGGAGGTGAGTTCGTTGCCGAGGCCGATCAGCACCGGTTGATCCCGAAAGACCAGCCCGTATTCGTTGACCGGAATGTCGGAGGCGGTGAGGATCTCCACCACTCCTGGTAGCGCCAAGGCTCGATCGACCTCCAGCCTGACGAGCCGAGCATGCGGCTGATCGGTGAAGACGATGTGGGCATGGAGGAAGTCGGGATGAATGATGTCGGCCGGGAAGAGAGCTGTGCCCGTGACCTTCGCGGGCCCATCGAGGCGTTGGGTCATCCGCCCGCCGCCTGCTCCACTGCCGAGATGATCTTGTAGTAGCCGGTGCACCGACAAAGATTCCCGGAGAGGGCGATGCGAATCTCGGCCGGTCCCGGCGCCGGCTTCTCCTCGAGCAGCTTCGCTCCCGACATCAAGAAGCCGGGAATGCAATAGCCACATTGCACCGAGCCTTGATCGAGAAACGCTTGCTGCAATGGATGGAGTCCGCCAACTGGCGCCAACCCCTCGATCGTGGTGATCGCTGCATCGGCTGCCCGCCCCGCCGGCACCAGGCAGGCCATGACCGCCACTCCGTCGAGGAAGATCGTGCATGCCCCGCACTCACCTTCGGCACATCCTTCCTTGCTGCCGGTCAGCCCGAGCTCCCGCAACCAGTCGAGCAGGGTTGAGTTGGAATCGGGCGGACTGCTCAGGGGCAGTCCGTTGACCGTCGTGAGGTTTGAGACAAATCGGCGCCGGCCCAGAGTCACCGGATCCCGGGGGAAGAATGCCGCCTGCTCGCCACCGGCTAGCGCCCGAAGCCCCCGCACTGTCATTCGCTCCAGTTCTGCCCTCCTATAGGCAGCGGTGGCGCGGACGTCGTCAATGGGCTTCGGACCCTCTGCCACCAGACGGGCGGCTTCGGCGATAGTGTCGGAACCGAGGCGCCTGCCCTGCAAGAACGCCTCGGCTTCCGGAGCGCGGATGATCGTGGGGGCGACGCTTCCGAGGGCAATCGCCGCCGAAGAGACCTCGTCGCCATCGAAGTCGAGCACCAGCGCCAGATGAATGACCGAAATCGCCTGGGCTTTGCGGAGTCCGACTTTGAGAAAAATCCCGCGCTCATCAGAGTCCATGGCCCGGACCCGAAGACGGACGACCATCTCGTCGGGGGCCATGTCGATCTGGCGAACACCGCGGTGAAAATCGGCGAGATCCACCATCCGGCTGCCGGCCGTGGAGGCGATCTCGAGTGTCGCTCCCAGCGCCCGTAGTGGGGTAATGGTGTCGTTGGCCGGGGAGGCGGTGACCAAGTTCCCGACCACGGTCGCCCGGTTGCGAAGCTGCGGTGAGCCCACCTCCCAGCACGCCTGAGCGAGAGGGAGCGCCCGATCGACGACCGCCGAGGAGAGCACGATCTCGTTGTGGGTTACGCCCGCTCCAATGAGGATTTCCTCGCCGACCATCTCGATTCGCTGAAGCTCTTCCAAGCGACTGACGTCGATCAAGGTGTCAACCTCGGGCCGCTGACCTCGAGCCATCTCGAGCAACAAGTCGGTGCCTCCGGCGATGAGTCGAGCGCTTCCTCGATGGGCTCTCAGCATCTCCAGAGCCTCGGGAACCGAATTCGGCTGTAGATAACGCTCGAATCTCAGACGATGCTGCTGAACCTCGTGCAGCTTCACCCCGCGGCCCGACCGTTGTAGATCACACCCCCGCTACGGGCATAGTCGGAGAGCAGGGCGGCGCCCTCAGCACGCTTCACCTCGCGGATCACCTCGACCCCCCTCCGTTCCAATCTCTCCACCCAGTCGGCCATTCGATCACCTTCCTCGAAGCCGATGGCGGCGGCGTCCTCGGTCCGGGCACCACAAACCAGTCGATGGACCCCGGACCAGGGAACGGCTCCCAGGCACATGGCGCAAGGGTCCGTGGAAGCAACCAGTTCGGTGGGACCGAGATCGAAACTTCCCACCACCCGACCGGCAATTCCTATCGCCATGATCTCGGCGTGGGCGGCGGCGATGTTCGAAGGCACCACGAGGTTGACGCCCGGGGCTAGCAAACGCCCGTCGCGGTCGAACACCGCGGCTCCGAATGGTCCGCCCGTTTCTCTCTCAAAGTTGTTCCGGGCCAGGCTGAAAGTGAAGTCGATCCGGTCCTCGATCGAGGGGTAAAGCGAGCCCGGCTCGCAGATGTCGTGGATCCAGGGCGGAAGTTCGAGGGCGAGGGCGGGAAACGTCACGAGTCGGAGATTTCGCCGTAGACCTCGGGGCGACGATCACGGTAGAACGCCCAGTGCCGTCGGACCTCTTCGATCAAAGTCATATCGAGGTCCCTGATCACTACCTCGTCCTTCGTATCGGAGCCTGTTCCGTCGATGATCTGACCCCGCGGCGTGCAGAAGTACGAGGAGCCGTAATAGTCGGTGTCGGAAAGATTCTCCCGGCCGACCCGATTGATAGCCCCCACGAAGTATTCGTTTGCAACGGCAGCTGCCGGTTGCTCGAGCTCCCACAGATATTTGGAATGTCCCCTGGTGGTGGCCGAGGGATTGAAGACCACCTTGGCCCCCTTCAACCCCAGCACCCGCCAGCCTTCCGGGAAATGGCGGTCGTAGCAGATGTAGACCCCGATCCGGCCAATTGCGGTGTCGAATACCGGATAGCCGAGGTTCCCCGGCCGAAAATAGAACTTCTCCCAAAACCCTTCGACCTGGGGAATGTGGGTCTTGCGATACATCCCCAGGAAAGAGCCATCGGCATCGACGACGGCGGCGGTGTTGTAGAACGTGCCCTCGTCCACTTTCTCATAGATGGGTGCGATCACGACCATTCCCGTCTCGCGGGCAAGGTCGACGACGCGTGAGATGGTCGGACCCGAAGGAACCTCCTCGGCCGTGTCATAGAACTTGGCGTCCTGGACGTTGCAGAAATACGGAGTGGTGAAGATCTCCTGAAAGCACAGGACTTGGGCCCCGTCGGCCGCGGCCTTGCGGGCGTATTCGAGGTTCTTCTCGATCATCGATTCCTTCTCACCGGTCCACTCGGACTGGACCAGGGCGGCTCGAACCACCGTCATAGTCGGGCGAGTGTAGGAATCACCTCAGGGGCCGCTTCGTTGGCGACCGGTGAAGAACACCACGATGTGGTCGTCACTCGTGTAACCCTCGGCGATAGTTGGATCCAAGAGCGCGGCCAGCCCGGCGGTGCCGGTGTGATCGGCGGCGATCTGAGTTTCTGCGAGCGCGAGACGATGACCACTTTCCACGAGGCTCTCGGGGATCACATGCGGTCGGCCGCCCGAGGCCAGCATCGCTTCCACCACCGGCAACCAGTCGTAGGTGACGTCGTCGAGGATGCCTGACGCCTTCGAGCTACCAACGTTCTCCCAGGCCCACATGAATTTGTTAGGGGTCGAGCGAGCATTTTCCGCCTGCTCCAGGCGGTCCTCGGAAGTCTCCCGCAACAGCCGCCACGCCCGGTTCAGTGGCGCCGAGGATTCGGTTTGAACGGTGTTGAGCACTGGATCGGCCGATAACCATTGCTCGCGGATGCCCTCGTTGATGCCCTGCCAGATCGATGCGGCCAGCGCCCCACCACCGACCTGAACGAAAAGCGCCACCGACCCCTCGACTCGGGCGAGGGCGAGCTGCTCGGCTAGCTCCCAACCGATCGTGCGGCCTCCATCGAGGGCGGTGGGCGTGAACGGCCCTTGCACCGAGAAGGGAGTGGCTCCCTTGCGGATCGCTCGTTGCATGTCCTCGACCGTGGGATCTCCGACCGTTGAGTCGGTGCGCTTACTCACCACCACCCTGGCGTCCAGCTCCTTGAGTGCGGAGGTGATCGAACGGTCTGCCCAGGTGGGGACGAAGACCTGGATCGGACGCCGGGCGGCCTTGGCGACCACAGCCGCGGCGAGAGCGGCGTTGCCGCACGAGGCAATTGCGAGGTCGCCGCTCGGGCTCTCCTCAACCGCCAGGTGGAGCATGGTTCCGAACAGGTGGCGGGCCTTGTGCGAGCCACCCACGTTGTCTGTGTCGTCTTTGACCCAAAGGCTTGCCTCCAGCCCGAGGGCTGCACCCAAGCGGGGCTGGCGGGTCAATGGAGTGATCGAGAATCCGTGGCCCGCAACCTCGGCAACGTCGCGGTTGAGGCCCTCGACGAGTTCGACGAACCTTTGATCGCTCCATCCGGCCGAGATCGCCTTCCGATACGAATCGAGCATCCATCGATACCGGATGAAAGGATTGGCGCTCTCGCCTCTACTCGTGGCTGACTCCCGTTCGCTCGTTGAACTCGTCGATCAGAGCGTCCCATCGAACCAGGAAAGGTCGCAACCCCTGCCACCACGCCTGTTCCCGGCGCGCTTC
>DATBKE010000171.1:0-21137 GCA_036556085.1 Acidimicrobiia bacterium
GCAGCCAAGACCGCCCGCAGACGGGTTTCCACAGTCACGGTTTTTGCCATCCGAGGAGGGTCACAGGCCAATCCCTAGGTGTCCGACATCTCCCGATAGATAGCCGTCAGATAACTGGTGATAGATGACAGAACGAGTACCGCACGTGTGTAGCCAAATTTGCCAGGAAGCGGTCGTCAGTAGCCAAATTACGAAATCGTCGGCTCGCCCGACCAGGCCCCGGCATGGTCTCCCTACACTCGCCGCATGGGCTTCATCATCAAAGTTCTGGTCGGTGCGGCTGCTCTCTGGGTAGCGGATCGATTGATCTCAGGAATCGAACTCACGGGCGATATCTGGCAGATCCTTCTCATCGCCTTGGTCTTTGGCATCGTCAATGCCCTCCTGAAACCTCTGGTGAAGATTCTGTCCATCCCGTTCTTAATCATCACGCTCGGCCTCTTCGCCATCGTCATCAACATGCTGATGCTGGCAATCACAGCCGGGTTGATGGAAAACCTCACTGTCGACGGATTCTTGGCGGCGTTTCTGGGCAGCCTGGTGATCTCGATCGTCACCGCCGTCTTGAACTTCATCATTCCCGATTCGAGCGAATAGCTCTCCAGATTTGCTCGGGCGTCAGGGGCACCTGCAGGTCCTGGCGGCCCAAGGCATCGCAGACCGCGTTGAGCACGGCCGGGGTCGAACCAATGGCTCCTGCCTCACCTATCCCCTTGGCGCCCAACGGATTGGTGGCCGTCGGGGTTTCGGTTTCGAAGAGTTCGAAGAAGGGCAGGCCGGCGGCGGTCGGGAGCAGGTAGTCGACGAATGTGGCAGTGGTGAGATTGCCGGATTCGTCATAACGGACCGCTTCCCACAGCGCTTGACCGATGCCCTGGGCCATGCCGCCGTGGCGTTGGCCGTCCGCCAACATCGGATTCAGGATCACGCCGGCGTCGTCCACGGCCACCATCCGCTCGAGTCGCACCGAGCCGGTCTCGGGATCGACTTCCACCACAGCCAAGTGGGCTCCGAAAGGGAAGTTGTGGCCCTCCGATCGCAGCCGAACCTCTTGTTCCAATCCGGGCTCGTCGCCGGGTGGAACCTCGCCCGTGTAGGCGATCGAGGCAATCTCCTTCCAGGTGATCGTGACGTCGGTGCCCCTAACCGTCGCCATGCCGTTAGCGAGATCGATGTCGGCCGCGGAGGCCTCCAAACGATGAGCGGCGATCCGTTTCGCCTTCTCGGCCACACCATCGGCGGCTGTCTGCGTCGCCGAGCCTGTCTGGGCCAGGGAACGCGAACCGGAGGTTCCCCATCCATAGGGTGAGGTAGCGGTATCGCCCTGTTCGACGCGAATCATGCTCATCGGAATTCCAAGGCGAGCCGAAACGATCTGGGCGAAAGCGGTGCGATGCCCCTGCCCCTGGTCGAGCGTCTCCACCAGGACGGTGACGGAGCCGTCGGGGGCGACCACCACCCGGGCAGCTCCCCAGTCCTCGAAACCACATACCTCCACGTATGAAGCCACTCCGATCCCCATCACCCGACCCTCGCCCCGCGCCTCCACCTGCGCCTTGCGAAGTTCGGCGTAGCCAGCCGCCTCGAGCAACGCTTCGAGATTGAGCTCGTAGCTGCCGCTGTCGTAGGTGTACCCAGCGACACTCTCATAAGGGAACTGGTCGGGCCTGATGAAATTTCGACGCCGGATCTCCGTTGGATCCAGATTGAGCTCGGCAGCGAGATGGTCGATGGCGCGTTCCAGAGTCAGGGTCGCTTCGGGCCGACCAGCACCCCGGTAGATGCCCCGCGGGCTCCGGTTGGTCCATACCCCGCGGAGACGCCAGGCGTACAAACCGATGTCGTAGGTGCCGGTTCCCATTCGAGGGGTGATCGTGTTGAAGCTGAGGTAGCGGTGGCGACAGCCGAGATCGACCAACCACTCGACTGCATACGCCTTGATGTGCCCATCCTGTTCGGCAACCATTCGATACCTGGCACGCATGGAGCGACCATGCCCGACAGTGAGCAAGTGCTCGCGACGCCCTTCGACCCACTTGACGGGACGTCCCAATTGACGTGAAGCGAAAACCGTCAACATCTCTTCCTCGGCCAGATCGAACTTGGAACCGAAAGAGCCTCCGACGTATCCGGTGATGACCCGAATCGAGCTGTTCGGCAGGTCAAGGCAGCGCGCCAGCTCCTCGGCGATCAAGTGCGGCGCCTGGGTGGTCATGCGAAGCGTGAGAGCTCCATCGGCCCACTGGGCGATCGCCAGCCGTCCTTCCATAGGTGCCGGGGCGACCCGCGGGTGCTCGACCACGCCTTCGACAACGACACCGTCCATGGCACCGATCGCCTCCCAATCGCCTTTGGCGCGGTCATAGGCGACGTTCGACTCTTGACCTTCGTGGATCGGAGGAGCCACTAGGGCTTTGTCGATATCCCCGATGATGTCGAGCGGCTCGTAGTCGACATCAATCTGCTCCAGGGCATCGATGGCTTCGGCAAGGGAGTCAGCTACGACTGCCGCCACCGGGTCGCCAGGCATCAGGACTCGGTCTTGAGCCAGTGCGAACCGGCGGGGAACGTTTCGCTTCGGATTCGGCGCTGGCGGAATCTCGAAATCAGCGACGTCCTTTCCGGTATAGACCGCCCATACCCCTGGGCCCGACGCGGCCAGGGCGGTGTCGATCGAGCTGATCCGGGCATGGGGAAACGGGCTCCGAAGAATGGCGAGATAGAGCGTGCCCGCCGGGGTTAGATCTTCGGTGAAGGTGGCGGTGCCGGTGATCAGGGCTGGGTCCTCGGCGCGCTGGACCGGCGCGCCGAGCATCGAAGGGACGAGATGATCCTGGTGTGACCGGGTTACCACTGAGCTAGGAGAGTATCTCCGCCGTCTGTGGGCTGGAACCGTCGCTGTACAACGACTGCGACCCTGGATCGCGTTTTGCTAGCGGATGAGGTCGAGGACCGTCTCGCGGAAGTCGTTGGGCTGGAAGGGCTTGGTGATGAATGCATCGGCCCCACCTTCGTCGGCCCGGCGTCGTGACTCTTCCTCGGCGTGAGCAGTGAGGACGACGACCGGCAGCTGGCGCGTTTCGGCCTGTGATCTGATCTGGTCGAGCACCTGCCAACCATCCATTCCCGGAAGGCCGATGTCCAGTACCACGAGGTCGGGAGCCTCAGTCGTGACCGCTTCGAGTCCCCCGGGGCCATCTTCTCGGGTGATGATCTCGACGTCCCCGGCCCGGAGGCATACCTCGATGAGGCGCCGGATGACGGCGGAATCTTCAACTACCAGAATTCGATGACCCACTGTTGCCACTACCTTGGTGTTCGCTTAGCGAAACTATCGGCCGGGCGCCGCCTGGGGTTGAGGATTCCCTTGTCGGGTCCCCACCAGGTGACCGGGAAGCGAGAGCTGCTCGACGAAATGCTCCAGTTGGCGGAGAGTTCTGACCTCGAACACCCCGTCACAGAAGGGCTCGTAACGCCCCATGATCGAATCCCCGGAATCCCAGTAGGAACGGGGTTCAGGATTGAGCCAGTAAAGGGCCCGGGCCCGGGACCGAATCTGGGACAGAACCTCCGGTTTTCCGGGCCGGTAGTTGTTGCGAGCGTCGCCGGTGATGATCAGGGTGGTACGAGGACTGATCTCCGGCCCGTAGCGCTCTTCGAATCGGGCAAACGAGTTGCCGTAGTCGGAATGGCCGTCGAGCCAAACCGCCTCGGCTTCGGTGGCGATGCGGCCGATCGCTTCACCGAAGTCGATACCGGGACCGAAATAACGGGTGACCTCGTCGACGGTGTCGATGAAAACGAACGTCCGCAGTCGCGAGAAATGAGCTGCCATCGCATAGGTGAACTGAAGGGTGAAACGAGCGAAGGTCGCCATCGATCCCGAGATGTCACAGAGCAGAAAGACCTCGGGCCGATGGGGCCGTGCCTTGCGAAAGGCCGGGTCCAAAGGGACGCCACCAGAGGCGAGCGAGCGCCGGACGGTCTTGCGGAAATCGAGCCTTCCGCTACGGAGCAACCGTCGCCGGCGAGCAAGCCGGGCCGCCAGCTTTCGAGTCAAGGGCTCGATGACCTCCTCGATCTCCTCGAGATCAGATCGGGTGGCATGCATGAGGTTGAGGTCTTCGACCAGAGGCTGACGAAGTGTTCGCGCCACCGAAAGTCGCCCGCGGTCTGCCACCAGACGGCGGCGAATCTCGTCTGCCAACTCGCGGCGAAGCCGGCTGATCATGGCTTCGACATCTTCGCGCGCCAGGCGCTGGTCGAGTTGGTCATCAGCGTCGACCTCAGCCAGCACCGCGTCGAGGAGGCGTTGTCGGAGCGCGTCGAGATCGAGACGCCGGAGGGTCCGGTACAAGTAGTAAGTACCGCCTACCGGGCGACCCGGCTCGATCCCCGCAAACTCAGTCACCGCCCGCCGGGCGGCAGCTTCCATCGATGCCATGTCGCCGGAGAAGAGCGCCTGGAAGAGCGACTCGAGCAAGGAGTCGAGGTCGGATTCACCACCACCCGAACCGGCCTGTTGGGAGCCATTGGGACTTGGGCCTTGACCGGAGTGTTCCTCCCCCGGGACCGGTCCGCGATGGTGAGCGAAGAAGACCTCGAAGGCGACTTCGAAGGCCTGATAGTGACGCTCATTCTTGACCAGCGTCGCCCCCAGGGCGGCCTTCAACCCCGCACGGTCAGCAAGATCAACATGACGAACCGCCTCCATGGCGTCGATGGACTCGACCATCGAAACGGGGATGCCGGCTGCTCGCAGCTCGGTGATGAAGTCGGTGAGAAGATCGATCAAGTCGAACTTGCGGCTGGAGTTGCGAACTCCTTCGCCGCTTTCTCGATGTCCGTCTGATATTTGAGAAGGACATGGAGGGTCTCACCGACCACCTTCTCGTCGACGTGCTCGATAGACAAGGCGAGCAGCGTTCGAGCCCAGTCGATGGTTTCCGAGACGGATGGCGCCTTCTTGAGGTCCAGGGCACGAATCGATCGCACCAATCGGGCAATCTGAGTCGCCAGGTGCTCGGTGATTCCAGGCACTCGATGCAGCAGGATCTCTTTCTCTCGATCTGCCTCGGGATAGGCGATGTGAAGGAAGAGGCACCGCCGTTTCAACGCTTCAGAAAGCTCGCGGGTGTTGTTGGAGGTGAGAACCACCAACGGGGTGCTGTTGGCGGTGATGGTGCCGAGCTCGGGTATCGAGACTTGAAAGTCGGAGAGAATCTCGAGGAGAAGAGCCTCGGTCTCAATTTCGACCCGATCAACTTCGTCGATCAGGAGCACCACCGGTCGGTCGGAGCGAATTGCCTCCAGTAACGGACGGGTCAGTAGGAACTCCTCGGCAAAGATGTCGTCTTCGATCTCCGACCAATCCCGGTCAGAGTCCGCCTGAATCCGGAGAAGCTGCTTTTTGTAGTTCCATTCGTAAAGCGCCTTGGCCTCATCCAGGCCCTCGTAGCACTGGAGGCGGATAAGACGGCGCCCTGTGAGCTTGGCGAGCGCTTTGGCGAGTTCGGTTTTTCCGACTCCCGCCGGTCCCTCCACCAGGATCGGTTTTTGCAGCCGTCCGGCGAGGTAGACGACTTGGGCAATTCGCTCGTCCGGGAGATATCCCTCTGCGGTCAGGGCGGCGGCGACCGAGGCGGGCGATTCCATGCCCGGGTCGCTTGTCGCCAGCTGACTATCTGACCTGGCCACTGCCGTGCACCATCCATCGCTCACAAGTCAGGGCTTCGAGTCCCATCGGGCCGCGCACGTGAAGCTTCTGGGTGGAGATTCCGATCTCGGCTCCGTAGCCAAATTCCTCCCCATCGGTGAATCGGGTGGAGGCGTTGACCATGACCACCGCCGAGTCAAGCTCACGTACAAACCGATCGGCGGATTCGAGATCACTCGTAATGATCGCTTCCGTGTGTCCGCTCCCAAACTGGCGAACATGGTTGATCGCTTCGTCGACCGATTCGATGACCTTGACCGCCATCACGAGATCGAGATACTCGGTCGGCCAATCATCCGCTTGGGCCTCCAGCAGATCGTCGACGTACGAGCGGGCGGTTTCATCTCCTCTCAACTCGACTCCCGCCTCGCCGAGGAGCTTTGTGATTTGAGGAAGGAAGTCCGCGGCCACGGATTGGTGAACGAGAAGCTTCTCGGCGGAGTTGCAAACGCCCGGGCGGGAAATCTTCGCATTGACGACGATCTCTGCGGCCATGTCGAGATCGGCGCTCGCATCGACATAAATATGACAGTTCCCGGCACCATCGATCACATAAGGAACCGTGGCTTCGGCTTCGATAGCGGCAAGCAGCTTGGGGCCTCCCCGCGGCACGAGGAGATCGATCCAATCTTTGGCCTGCATCAAGGCCCGGGCGGCCTCCCGGCTGGGATCGCTCATTACCTGCACTGCGTCGGCCTCGAGGCCCGTCTCGACCTGAGCCCGACGGAGGATCTCGCCGATGGCCAAGTTTGACCGCAGGGCGTAGCTCGAGCCTCGGAGGACGACGGCATTACCCGCCTTGAGCGCCAGTCCCGCGGCATCCGCGGTCACATTGGGCCTAGCCTCGAAAATCACCGCCACGACCCCGAGCGGAGCCCGGAATCTGGTCATCCGCAGGCCGTTGGGGCGTACGAAGCCCGCAGTGACCTCACCAACAGGATCGGGTAAGGCAGCCACCTGCCGCAGCCCACGGGCCATCCCGCCGATCCGGGCCTGGGTCAGCCGGAGTCGATCGAGCAACGCTCCCCCGATGCCCTGCGCTCGAGCATCTTCAACGTCGCCACTATTGATATCGATCAGCCGCTCTGATTCGGCTTCCAGACCAGCCGCCGCTCTCTCGAGGGCGCGGTTCTTGAGATGAGTCGCCGCCATCGCCTGGCGGCGAGAGGCCGCCCGCGCCGCTTCGCCAATCGCCTGGATCATCGAGAGCAGTTTAAGGGCGGCCCGCTACTCGCCCTCAGACCAGGATCACCAGGTCGTCTCGGTGAACCGCCTCCCGGTTCCCTCTCTGCCCGGCGAGGCTTTGAAGCGATGACGAATCCAGGGCGACCAGGCCCTTGGCCACCAGAGCCGAGTCGGGGCTGACAATGTCGACCGCAGCTCCTTCGGGGAATGATCCCCGAACTTCCATGACCCCAACTGGCAACAGCGACCGGGCTCTTTCAACCAACGCCGCCACAGCTCCGCCGTCGACGACGACGGTACCGGCTGAGGCAAGGCCAAACGCGATCCAGAGCTTGCGTGCAGCCAGTTTTTGCGGGCGGGGATCAACCCAGGTGCCGACGTCATCGCCGGCTAGAACGCGCCGAAGCAAGTCGGGGGCTTTGGCCGAAACGATCAGTGTCGGCACCGCCGACCAGGCGGCCATTCGCGCCGCCGCCACCTTGCCAGCGACTCCGCCCGACCCCAAAGGCCCTGCCCCCGACAACTGGTCAAGAACCGGGTCATCGAAAGTCACCGTCTCGAGCAATCGTCCGCTCGCCAGACGGGGATCCGTGGTGAACAGGCCTTCGGTATCGGTGAGGATGAGGAGAAGTCCGGCTGAGACCAGGTGTGACACCATGGCGGCCAGGCGGTCGTTGTCGCCCAGGCGCAGCTCTTCAACAGCCACGGTGTCGTTCTCATTGACCACGGGGACGATGCCGAGGCCGAGCATGCGCTCCAGGGCAGCGCGAGCGTTCAGGTATTGGTCGCGGTTGCCGAGGACATCGCGGGTCAGGAGCACCTGGCCAGCAATCCGGCCTCGCTCCGAGAACCCTGCCGAATAACGCTCCATGAGCTTGCCTTGACCGACGGCCGCCGCCACCTGCAGACCGGCGAGATCGGCCGGTCTCCGTTCGAGGCGCAGGGCCGGTACCCCAGCTGCCACCGCCCCCGACGTCACCAGGACCGTGGGGTGAGCCGCGGCGAAGCAGTCCGATACCAGCTGCACCACCGCATCGACGGCATCGGCGTCGATTCCTCCGGCAGCCGCGGCGAGACTCGACGACCCCACCTTTATCACGATGGGCGCCCCGTCGGGAATCGGCTTTCTCATACCTCGGAGTCCTCTTCATACTCGAGGACCAGGTCTCCGATTCGAACCTCGTCTCCAGGCCGCGCTCCCGCCGCGGCCAACGCCTCGTCGACCCCCATCCGTGCCAGCCGCTGGGCGGCGATACGGGCGGCGTCGGGATTGGTGAGATCGGCAAACGCCACCGCTCTTTGAGCAGCGGTTCCTTCCACCCGCCAACCCCGTCCTTCCCTCGAGATCTTGAGGTCGGAGACCGCCGGTCGGTGCAGCACGAAACCGGGCCGATCCGGTGCCGCCTTGTGGGCGAGGTCAACCAGGTCGGCCGTGGCATGCAGGAACCGATCGATTCCCTGGCCCGAGACGGCCGATATCTCCATCGCCTCCGGAACCACTTCCCTCGCTCGGTTCGCTTCGGGAAGGTCGCCCTTACTCAAAACAACCAGCTGGGGGCGGTTGGCAAGTTCGGGCAAATAGCGCTCCATCTCCGTCCGCAGGACTTCGAGTTGTCGATCGACTGAATCGGTCTGCATCGGGGACGGGTCCAGCACGATCACCATTACCCGAGCCCTTTCGACATGGCGGAGAAACTCATGCCCGAGACCCCGACCTTCGGCCGCACCCTCGATCAAACCGGGGATGTCAGCCATCACGAACTCTCGATCATCGACCGACACCACGCCCAGATGGGGCTCGAGCGTCGTGAATGGATAATCGGCGATCTTCGACTTGGCGGCCGAGACTGTGGAGATGATGGTCGACTTGCCGGCGTTCGGATAGCCGATGAGGGCGGCATCGGCAAGCAGTTTGAGCTCGAAGGTGAACCAGGCTTCCCTTCCGAATTCACCCTGTTCGGCGATGGCCGGAGCGCGGAGCTTGGGCGAGACGAAGGCGGCATTGCCTTTCCCTCCCCGACCACCCCGGAGCACCGTCACCTCGTGACCGTCGGCCACGAGATCCGCCAGAACCGTTTTCTGTTCATCGATCACGACCGTGCCCAGCGGAACCGGTACCACGAGATCGGAACCCTGACGGCCGCTGCGGAGATCGCCTTGACCGTGGGTGCCGTCACCCGCCCGGTGATGAGGTTGGCGTTTGTAACGGAGAAGCGTCGAGACCGAGGGATCGGCGCGGACGGTCACGTCGCCCCCATGACCACCATTGCCACCGTCGGGGCGACCTTTGGGACGGCCTTTGGTGCGAAGGAATGACGACACGCCGGCACCGCCATTTCCGGCTTTGAGATGGACCCTGACGCGGTCGACGAACATGAGCGCCTACCGCCTGCTCGCTTAGGTGGTCAGTCGGCGACGACGCTGACCTGGCGCCTCAGATTCCGGGTTCCGTACTTCACGGTGCCGGCACTGAGCGCGAAGAGGGTGTCGTCGCTCCCCCGGCCGACGTTGTCTCCCGGGTGGATTCGCGTTCCCCGCTGACGCACGAGTACGGCGCCGGCGGAGACGACCTGACCGTCGAACACCTTGGGGCCGAGGCGCTGGGCCGCAGAGTCGCGACCATTCTTCGAGGAACCTCCGGCTTTGGTCTTGGACATGGTCAGTCTTCCTTACTTTCTTCTTTGGCTTCTGCTTTCGGCTTCTTGGTGGTCTTCTTGGTTTTGAGATCGATCGCCGTAACTCGGATCTGGGTGTATTTCTGGCGATGCCCCATATGCCGCCGGTAGCCGCTCTTGTTCTTGTACTTGAAGATTTCGATCTTCTCGCCCTTGGTCTCGCCCACCACCTCGGCGGTGACCTTGGCGTCGGCGAGCTTGGCCCGGTCAGACACCGAATCGCCATCATCGGAGACCACCAGTAACGGGACAAACGTGAGCGACTCGCCCGGGTCCTTGACCCGTTCTATCTCGATGACGTCGCCGACCTGGACTTTGGCCTGCTTGCCGCCGGCGCGAATGATGGCATACATGCTTAAACCTCTGGCAAAGGGGAGAAGGTGGATTATAGACGAACCCAGGGTTCACAGGGCTGCCCTGCCTCCCGGCCAGCCCGCAGAATCAGTCGAACTCTTCGTCGCTCGGCAGCGTGGCGGTGATCGGAATCCCGTGGGTGGCGGCTTCCTCGTGCAAGATCACTCCCCGCCCACCACAAACGGTGCAGGGCTCGGAAAAGCTCTCGAGGAGGCCGGCTGAGACATTCTTCCGAGTCATCTCCACCAGGCCCAGGTGGGAGACGTCGAACACCTGCGTCCGCGTCTTGTCCTTGGCGAGCGTCTCGCGCAATCGGCGGAGGACCTTCTGCTGGTTGCCCTCGATTTCCATGTCGATGAAGTCGATGACGATGATCCCGCCGATATCGCGCAGACGGAGCTGTCGGCCGATCTCCTCGGCGGCTTCGAGGTTGTTCTGCAACACCGTCTCCTCGAGGCTCGAGGAACCGACGAAACGACCGGTGTTGACGTCGATGACCGTCAACGCCTCGGTGCGATCGATCACCAGATGGCCTCCGCTCGGCAGGTAAACCCGTCGGTCGAGAGCCTTGCGGAGCTGATCCTCAACGTGGTATCGCTCGAAAAGCCCCATTTCTTCGTCATAGAACGAAACCTTCGAAACCAGATCGGGAGCCGTTGCTCGGAGATAGTTGCAAACCTGGTCGTACGCCTCTTGGTGGTCGATGAGGAGGCGCCGGAAGTCGCCGGTGAAATGCTCGCGGATGACCTTCGTCAGCATGTCCGGCTCTTGGTGCACGAGACGGGGGGCGCCACCATTGACCGCGGATGCCTCGATCTCGGCCCAGAGCTTTACTAAACGATCGATATCGGCCGCAATTTCCTCAGCCGAGGCGTGCATAGCCGCGGTGCGCACGATCACTCCGTATCCCTCGGGACGAA
This sequence comes from Acidimicrobiia bacterium, assembly GCA_036556085.1. Taxonomy (GTDB): domain Bacteria; phylum Actinomycetota; class Acidimicrobiia; order Spongiisociales; family ZC4RG35; genus JACCTH01. Next base: position 10,851 of record DATBKE010000171.1, read on the forward strand.
CCGTCGTGAGCACGTCGCGCAGTCGATCGCGCTCGGACTCGGGGAGACGGCGGGAAATCCCTTGGCTTTCGGAATCTGGAACCAACACCAAATAACGGCCGGCCAGCGAGGGCATGCCAGTGAGACGGGCCCCTTTGGCGCCCATCGCGTCCTTCGCCACCTGGACCAGCACCTCATCGCCTTCCGCCAGCGCTTCCTCGATCCGAGCGTGGCGACCACCGTTACGCCGAGCGGAACCGACCTTCACGTCCGCCGAATAGATGACCCCATTCTTCGTCGATCCGAAATCGACAAAAGCGGCCTCCATTCCCGGGAGAACATTGCGCACCCGACCGAGGTAGATGTTGCCAACCAGCGACGATCGCTCCTCCCCGGCCACATAGTGCTCCACAAGCACCGGGCCTTCGAGGACCACCACCTGAGTTTGGTGAGGAAGCACCCGGACCAGCATCTGCTTGCGCCCGGTCTCGGGGGCAACGATTACTTCTTCATCGGGTCGGCGCCTGTTTACCTCGATGCGCGGCCGGGCACTATCCCGAGGCTCGCCGTCCCTTGCCGGGCCCCTATTTCGATTGCGGGAAGGAGCGGCCTTTTGCTCGCTTACCCGCCGGACTTCTACTTTCTGCCCGCCAAACCGAAGAGATTTACGTTCTTCGGTTACGCCCTCGGTCCCACGCCGGACGATTTCCGGCTCTCTCTTGCGAAACCATGCCATCGATTAGAACTCCTGACTTTCTGTGCGCGCGGGCCGAATTCCTGGCGGCGGGCCGCGGCGTGTTTGCCGAGAAGAACCGGGGGGTGAGGACGGCCACGACGATCACAAAGCCTTGGAAGAACCTGGTTGTCCTGGTTGTGATTTGGGTGGTCACCGACTCGGCCGGTTCGAAAACGAAGAAAACACCACTCAGAGTGAGCGATGACGCAGTTTACCACCCGGTTGAGAGATATCTCCGCCTAGTTGAGGGCGAGGGCGGGCTGCTCGGCTTCCTCGTTGGAGTAGCACCCACGGCAACGAGCCTCGTAGGCACCCTGTGCCCCCAGCACGACCAATGAGTCCGAGCGGACGATCCGCTGGGTGAAAAGCCCCGGACCACCGCAGCGGTGACAGACCGCCAACATCTTGGTCACGAACTCCGCCCTTCCGGAGAGAGCGGGGATCGGTTCAAAAGGCCTCCGCAGGTAATCGGTGTCGAGGCCCGCAACGATGACCTGTTTTCCAGCCGCGGCGAGGTGCTCAGCGACTTCGACCAAGCCCTGGTCGAAGAATTGCCCTTCGTCAACGCCGACGACAAGTGTCGCATCGTCGACCGCCCGCAAGAGCTCGGCGGAGTCTGAAATGGGAATTGCGTCGACCGTCATCTGTGAATGAGAAGTCACCCGATTCTCGCCATAGCGCACATCGAGAGCCGGTTTGAAGGTCTGGACCGGGAGTCGAGCGATCCTGCTCCGGGTCACCCGCCGTATCAATTCCTCGCTCTTGCCAGAGAACATGGGACCGCAAATCACCTCGATCCACCCGGTCCCCGACGGTCGAAACATGGTTGGCGACAGTAGCCGTTTGGTCGTGGGCTTCGTTCTGCGGGCTCACAGATAGGCAGAGGCGCCCCCTGAACCCTGGGTTCGCTCTAAGAGTGGATGGTTTCGCCAGGGACCGGGGAGCGTCGGAGCCAGATCGAGTTGGCGATGCCGATACAGATGGAGAAGTTGAGGAAGGAGGAGCCCCCGGCGCTCATGAAGGGCAACGGCAGTCCGGTGACCGGCATGATGCCGATGGTCATTCCGATGTTGACGAGGACGTGAAAGGCGAAGATCGAGGCTATCCCCATCGCCAGAAGCGCTCCGAACCGATCGCGAGCAGCCCCCGCAATGACGAGTAAACGCCAGACGAGGACGAGGAAGGCAGCAATCACGAGGATGCCGCCAACAAATCCAAGCTGCTCCCCGACGGCGGTAAATATGAAGTCAGTCCCCTGCTCGGGCACGTATTGGAAGTTGGTCTGCTGACCCTGGAAGAGGCCCTTGCCGGTGAGCTGGCCCGAGCCGACCGCCAGGATGCTCTGCCGCAAATTCCAGCCGATGCCGGTGGGGTCGAGAGTCGGGTTGAACAAAACCCGGATCCGGTCGAGCTGATAGGACCTGAGAAGGCCGAACTGGAAAACGGCAATCCCCATCGCCAGGCCCGCGCCTGAGACCACCAGGGCTTGGCGAGCGGAGATTCCCGCCCCAAAGAGCAAGACCATCAGCAAGAAAGCGAAGATCAGCATCGTGCCCAGGTCGGGCTGGAGGAAGATCAGCGCCGCCGGGACCACCATCACCATCAGGGCCTGGAGAATGCGTTGCCACTCGAGACGAGCGGCGGGACGGGCCAGGATCGCCGCCAGCGTGAGGAGAGATGCGGTCTTTGAGAATTCAGAGGGTTGGAGCTGAAAGATCCCGAAGTCGTACCACCGCTGTGCACCCTTGACGGCGGGGAACAAGAAGACGGCGGCAAGGGACACCACCATTGCTCCATAGATGATGTGGGCGAGGTGCCGAAGCTCTCGATAGTCGACGAAGGAGAAGACGGCGACCAGGATCAACCCTGCTGCAACGAAGATCATCTGCCGCTCCATCGAGAAGGAGGCGGGCAGGTTGTCGCGCTCCAGACCCACCCGGGTGGCCGAGTAGATCATCAACAAGCCCATGAGTGCGAGACTCACAGAAGCGCCGATCAACACTCGATCGGGCGAGTTGCGCCTGCGGTCCGAAACCGCGGGAGGAGCGTCGGGGCGAGCAAGCAGAGTCATCAGTCGGCTGCCGCCCCCTCGACGATTGGGGTGGGGTTCTCCCCCATGAGGTATTGCATGATGTGGCGGGCCACTGGCGCCGCTACTCGTCCTCCGCTGCCGCCTTCCTCGATCAGGACGGCAACCACCCACCGGGGCGAGTCGAGCGGGCCGGCTCCGACGAACCAGGCGTGGTTGTCATTATTGGCGATGGTCTGTCCAGTTCCGGTTTTGCCGCCCACACGATCAAGACTCGACCCGAAGTCGCGGAAGGCCGCAGCAGCGGTGCCGGAGGTGACGACCCGGTTCATGTCGGACAAAAGGGAGGAGTACACCTCGGGACTGAGCCCTACCTGCTCGTCCAGTCCGCTCGGGCTTTCATAAGCAACAGAACCGTCGCGGTTCAATGCCCGAGAAACCACGTGGGGGGTGAAGGAGTGACCTCCGTTCACCAGCATCCCATAGGCCTGGGCCACTTGGAGCGGGGTGGACGTGAGCTCACCTTGGCCGATAGCGAAGTTCATCAGGTCTCCGCCCAGGAACGGCCCCTCCGCCAAGTCCAGCCGGCTCGGCTCCAGGCGGGCGGGAGCATCAGGATTTTCGAGCTGGTACTCCTTCCATTCCTGGAAGAGCGCCCGATCGGGCACGATTCCCCCTGCTTCACCGGTGAGATCGATGCCCGTCCTCTCCCCGAAGCCGAGGGAGCGGGCCCAGGTCTGGATGATGCTTTCCTGATCGGTGAGCTTGTACTCGCGCCACGTTCCTAAAGCGATCGACCAGAAAAAGATGTTGCAGGACTGCTCGAAGGCTTCATGAATGTTCAACCAGCCCTTGTCTCCGGTGTACCAGTCGTGGAAGATCTGCTGACTCCCCTCTTCGAAGCCCGGTAGTCGCAAGGTTCCGTTGCAGTGGACCAGACCCTCGGTTGGAGCCACCTGGGGAAGGTCGGCCGGCAGAGGAAGGTTTTCCTCCTGGAAGGCGACGTAGGTAATCGCCTTAAACGTCGAGGCGGGTGGATAGAGGCCGGCGACAACCAGATTGTTGAAGGCCTTCGAATCGTTCAAGGCCGAGAAGGTGGCGGCGTCCACGCCACCGACGAACAGTGAAGGATCGAAGTCCGGCATCGAGGCAAGGGCAAGGATCTCTCCGTTGGTCACATCGAGGACGACCGCCGCCGCGCGGAAGGCATCGTGGTTGACCTCCTGTCCGTTGGCCCGGTCCTCGTCCTTGACCTCGTTGGCCAGGAAGACTCCGCTCTCAAGGGCCAGCTCGACTACTTCTTGCAGCCGCAGATCGATGGTGAGATAGAGCGATGCTCCCGGTATCGGGTTCACGGGCTCTGACTCCTCCAGGACCTCTGACTGGCGGTTGAGGCGCAGTTCGCTGTAACCGGCCGTCCCTTGGAGCAGCTCGTCGTATACCCGCTCGACGCCCAGCTTCCCGATGCGGGCGTTGAGATCGAGCTCGGGTCGTTCCTCGAGGTCGGCTTCGTCGGGCAAGCCGAGATGTCCCACGACGTGTGCGGCGGTGGGCCCTGCTAGGTAGACCCGCTGTGGAAGTTTTTCGATGCTGACGCCAGGCAGGGCACTGAGCTGTTCGTTGATGCGGTAGGCGGTGTCGGTGGAAATCTCGGTGACTGGAAAACGACCATTCAGGCCCGCCGCTTCGTAGCCGGCTTCGATGTCGGCCGCCGGGACGCCAAGAAGGCCGGACAATTTTTGGATCAGGGCATCCTTCTCGTCCGGATCGATGAACCGACGGTCCACCACCAGGCGAGGGACGAAACGGCTCGTGACCACCATCACCCCGTTTCGGTCGAAGATGTCTCCCCGGGCAGGTTCGCTTCGAATCTGTACCCAGGTCTGCTCTTCGACGATCTCAGCGCTCTGCGCTCCCTCGGCGACCTGTACGAACCACAGGCGAATTCCAACCACACCGAACATGGCGAGAAAGACCGTGGCGAGAATGGTCAATCGCGCTCCAAACTTCACGCCGTCACTCCTCGCCCCGGTTGCAACAACCTAGTTAGCGGTATGGCTAGCAGAGAGCCTATGAGAAAGTTGGAAAGAGGCACTTGGACCAGGCGGGGCACGATTTGTGAGCCCAGCTCGCCCGACTGGCCGAACGTAATCCCCACCACCAGCAACAAGACGACCGAGGCTGCGGTGAGCATCCCGATCCAGACACCGGCCGCCAGAAAGCCCGACTCCGCCCGGGTGCGGGTTCTAACGGCGAGGTAAGCGACCACGGTGTACACCAGGGCCCGAAGACCGAGGACCGAACTGGCTATCGACAGGTCGACCATGGCCCCGGCCAGGAAGCCAACCAGGAGTGCGGAGGTGGGGTGGAGCGTGAGCGCCGATGTGCACACGACGAGCACGACGAGGTCGGGCGTGAGCCAATTGAAGCGACGAAAGAGGGTCGCCTGTACGACCAACCCCAGCAGGGCCATCAACAGGGCAAGTATGACCGACCGACTACTTCTCATCCGCCCGCGCTCGTTGCGGTGGTGCCCGATACGGGCGGTGCTGTCGTGGATGTGCCAACGGCCACGTCTCCCGGCTCTGGGGGCCAGGTAATAACCACGACTACTCGCAGCGAATCGGGATCGGCGAAAAGCCGAACTGAAGCGGAGATCGACGTTCCCTCGAGGCCGGCGTCATCGGTCACTTCGCCTACCGGCAATCCTTGCGGGAACGTGAGCGAGACCGAACTCGTGACCACGAGATCGCCCGCCTGCAAGGGTTCGACCGCATCGAATACCTCGAGGTCGAGGAAGTCCGATCCAAAACGGCTGGCGAGGGTGCCCACCTGTCCATCAACCAAGACGGTTACCGCCTCGCGATCCTGGGTGATGGGAACCACGGTGGCATTCGACGGTGAGACCTCGACGACCTTTCCCACGACATACCCGAACGGATCGGCCACAGGATGCCCCAGCGCGACGCCCTCGTCAGATCCCTTATCGATGATGAAGCTGGCACCAAATGGGTCGGGCCGTCCGATGACGTTGGCCGCCACTTGCGCGGTCTCGGCATCGATGATCTCCAGATCGTTGAGTTCTTCGAGCACCTGGAGACGAGCCATCAGATCCTGGGATCCGGCCAGTTCGGCCTGAAGTCGAGCCACCTCCTGACGAAGGGCGAGATTCTCCGCCCGAAGCGTGGCCAATCCGGCCAAAGTGTCGCCGAGGTCGGCCACAGGATCGATCACCGTCGCTGCCAGGTTCTGCAGCGGCGCGATGACCCCCAGGGCCCCGCTCCGGATTCCCCGGCTGAGATCGCCTCCAGAGAGGCGCACGTCAAAGGTCATCATCAGGAACGCCAGAACTACCAGGGTGATAAAGGTCGGCAGCGTTCGGTCCCGGTGCGATTCGCGATCCAGCATCTTTCAGAGACTTGCAGCGAGCGCCGGGTGGACCGGCCGGGTCATGGTCTGGCGGAGGAGGAGAGCAGCGTTTCGAACTCTTCCAGGCATTTGCCCGAGCCGGTAGCCACCGACTGCAGTGGTCGGCGCGCAGTGACGATGGGCATCCCCGTCTCGTGCGCCAGGCGCTCGTCCAAGCCCACCAACAACGCTCCACCACCGGTGAGAACAATTCCCCGTTCCATGATGTCGGCCGCCAATTCGGGAGGCGTCTTGTCGAGAGTGAACTTGACGGCGTCGACGATGGCTTGGGTTGGCTCGTCGATGGCTTCTCTGATCTCCGGACTCGAAAGAAGAATCGTCTTCGGCAGACCGGTCACCAGATCGCGCCCACGAACTTCAGCCGAGGGCTCATCTGCGTATGGCCAAGCAGAACCGATCGCCATCTTCACTTGCTCTGCCGTGCGCTCGCCGAGGAGAACGTTGTATTCCTTCTTGACCCATTCGATAATCGCTTCGTCGAGCTCATCTCCCCCGGTGCGAATCGATCTACTGACAACGATGCCACCGAGTGAGATCACTGCGACTTCCGTGGTGCCTCCACCCATGTCGACGACCATCGATCCCGAGGGTTCGCCGATCGGCAGACCGCACCCGATCGCGGCTGCCATCGGCTCTTCGATCGTGTAAGCCCGGCGAGCCCCGGCGTGATAGGCCGCCTCCTCCACGGCCCGGCGCTCGACGGGAGTAATGCCGGAGGGTACGGCGACGACGATCCGGGGACGCGCCCAGCGACGGCGGTGCACCTTCTGGATGAAGTATCGGAGCATCTTTTCGGTGATGTCGAAGTCGGCAATCACCCCGTCGCGTAGAGGTCGGATCGCCCTGATGTAGGCGGGCGTCCGGCCGATCATCCGCTTGGCTTCCATTCCCACCGCCAACGCCCGGCCGTTCTGAACATTGATGGCCACGACCGATGGCTCGTTCAAAACGATCCCTTGACCGCGAACGAACACGAGGGTGTTGGCTGTTCCCAGGTCGATGGCCATGTCCTGGCCTGCAAATGAAAAGAGGTTTTCGGCCATAGCAGAAAAGGGGATCCGCGAAAAGGACTGCAGGAGTGTAGGTCCTGCAGTGGGGGTCTGTCAGATCAGCCGAAGAAGAGGCCGAGCTCGCGTTCGGCCGATTCAGGGCTGTCTGATCCATGGACGATGTTTTGTGTCACCGCAAGGCCGTAATCGCCCCGAATGGTGCCCGGGCCCGCCTTCATAGGGTCGGTGGGTCCGATTACGGCCCGAGCGGCACTGACCGCCCCCTCCCCGGTCCATTCCATGGCCACCACCGGGCCGGAAGTTATGAAGCTCAGCAGCTCTCTGAAAAAACCCTTGTCGACATGCTCGGCGTAGTGATGTTGGGCAAGTTCTTCGTCGATGGTGAGCATGCGGAGATTTGTCAGGGTTAGTCCTTTGCGCTCGAAGCGCCCGATGACTTCGCCTATTAGTCGACGGGCGACACCGTCTGGCTTGATCATGATGAAGGTTCGTTCCATTGCCTGCGACGGTATCAGCGCTCGTTTCTCTGGGGAAGGTCCGTCCCTTCGATGAGGCTACGGATCAGACCCACTAGGTACAGCGAACCCGCCACGATGACGCCTCCCTCTGGTCCGGCCAAGCGCCGAGCCATCTCCAGGGCGTGGGCCGGTTCGACAAACGCCTGCGCCTCGATGTCGAGGACTTCGCTGACCAAAACCGCCAGGTCCTCGGGTGGGTAAGAGCGATCCGCGCCAGAGGATGTGACCACCGCGGCGAAAACTCGCCCGGCCATCTCTTCGAGCATTCCCGGGACGTCCTTGTCTTTCATTGATGCGAAAAGCAGCACCCAACGACGCGGCTCGAAGCTCTCATCTAGTGCCCGGGCCAGAGAGGAAAAACCTTGCCGATTGTGTGCTCCATCGAGCACCAACAAAGGATTGGAGTCAATAGGTTCCAATCGCCCGGGTGACGTCACGGTTTCCAGGCCACGGCGGAGCGCATCTCCGTCGAGAGCCCGGCCGAGAAGAGCCTCGCAGGCTGCGATTGCGACCGTCATGTTGAGCACTTGATGACGGCCGAGAAGAGGCAGGAAGATGTCGTCGTAGTCGCCTTCAACTCCCGAGACCTGACAGAGCCAACCGCCCACCGCTTGGCTCGACCCCTCAAGCAAGAAGTCGCGTTGATAGGCGAAATGTCGTGCGCTTTGTTCGTCAGCAACCATGGTGGCGATGTCCAGGGCTTCCGGTGGCAATGGCCCGGTAACGAGCGTGGCCCCATGTTTGGTGATCGCCAATTTCTCGGCGGCGATGGCAGCAATCGAGTCACCCAAGAACTCGGTGTGGTCAAAATCGATGCCGGTAACGACTGCCACCTCACCTCGGGCAGCATTGGTGGCGTCCAACCGACCGCCGAGGCCGACCTCAACCACTCCGACATCCACGGCCATCTCCGAGAACCAAGCAAACCCCATGGCCGTCGTGAGCTCGAAATAGGTCAGGCGATCGGTTCCTCGGCTCTCGAGGATGTCGGCGAAGCCAGCAACATCACTCATGGCTTGGGCGAACTCCTTTGGAGTGGCCTGACGACCGTTTACTCCGATCCGTTCCTCGACCCGCTGCAGGTGCGGGGAGATGAAGGTGCCGGTGTTGAGCCCGTGAGCTGCCAGAACCGCTGTCACAATCCGGCTCGTCGATGTCTTGCCGTTGGTCCCGGCGACATGAATGATCGGATAGCCCTCCTCGGGATGCCCCATCATCTCGAGCAACGTTTTGATTCTCTCGAGCCCCGGCTTCATCCCCTGGCCGATATGCGCGTCGAGATAAGCCAGGGCGGCGTGATAGTCCATCGGGTGACGGAGGATACGTTCTCGCTCAACCAGCAGAACGGGGCCCCGACAACCGGGGCCCCGTTGCTGCGCGATCGTTAGGTGGCTGTTAGCTCCAGCTGCGGAGCGACTCCTTCTCTTCCATCCGCCGGGAGGCTGCCAGGAAGAGCGTGCCCGCCGCCGCCAGGCCAGCTGCGATCACTCCGAGCCCGGTGGTCGACACCCCGGTGAAGGGGAGGGTCGCCTGGGTCACCTGAGCGACAGCTGGGGCCGAGACCTGGATTCCCGCCACCTCGGCCTGGGCCTCAGTAGACGTGGTCGCCTGGCTGGTCGACGTGGTCTGCTCGACCGTGGTGGTCGAACCCTGTGGCTGGGTCGTAGTTGGCCCCAGCGTTGTGGTCGGAGCCAAGGTCGTGGTCGGAGCCAAGGTCGTGGTCGGAGCCAGCGTCGTGGTCGGAGCCAGCGTCGTGGTCGGAGCCAGCGTCGTGGTCGGAGCCAGCGTCGTGGTCGGAGCCTGGGTCGTGGTCGGAGCCTGGGTCGTCGTTGGTCGGCAGGCCTGCTGGCTGCCGCTGATTGTTACGGACCACCCCTTCGTGCCGTTGGGGTCATCCCATGCGTTGACATTCACGGCGTAGGCGTGGTTTTTGGAATCGTCCCAAGAAAAAGACATTTCGTAGGATGACCCGAAATCGGAATCACTATCGACCACGACTCCGTCGATGGTGACAGTCACCGCATTGTCGTGCTGTGTGTTGTACGACGTGAGTTTGACCAGTAATCCCCCGCACGAGGCCGTTGCTCGCGGGGTATGCGCCAACGCAGGTAGGGCCAAAAACCCCACCAGCGAAATGACCAACAGCAGCGTACCGAGCGCCGCCATTCGTCTCTTCCTGACCGCCATTTGATGCCTCCCGTATCGCGTTTTGCGAAACAGGCCGGTCGCACCACTGGCTCCCACTCATCCCAGGTGCCCGCCTTGCGGGATGAGGATCATCGCCTCCCAATCCGCTCGACCACGCCTTGTGGTCGCCCACCACTCAAGGTAGCTGTTACCGATTCTCTTCTAAAGACCAGAAATCATCGACCCGTAATGCACTAGTCCCACGAGAAAGGGGCCCGCCTGTGACGGGCCCCTTTCTCAGCAATCAGTTATGAGATCAATTCCAGCTGCGGAGCGACTCCTTCTCTTCCATCCGCCGGGAGGCTGCCAGGAAGAGCGTGCCCGCCGCCGCCAGGCCAGCTGCGATCACTCCGAGCCCGGTGGTCGACACCCCGGTGAAGGGGAGGGTCGCCTGGGTCA
>DATBKE010000172.1:0-8337 GCA_036556085.1 Acidimicrobiia bacterium
TCCCGCGCCTTGGCGGTGATCATCGCCTCTTCCTCAAGAGTGGCCTTCCCTTTGATCAAAGCCCCGGTCAAACCTGCTCTGGTCCGGGTGTGCTGGCCGACCATGGCGTTTTCGAGAACGGTCATGGCGTTGAACAGTCGCACGGATTGGAACGTGCGGGCCATCCCGAGCCGGGTGAGGGCGTTGGGTTTGAGGCCGGAGATGTTCGATCCGTCGAAGACCATGGTGCCCTCGTCGGGCGTATAGAAGCCGGTGACGATGTTGAAGAGAGTGGTCTTGCCTGCTCCGTTGGGTCCGATGACCCCGACGATCTCGCCCAGGTCGGCGTGAAAGTCGACATCCTTGACTGCCTGCACCCCACCGAACCTGATGGAAACTCCTTTCAGTTCGAGCAGGCTCACTGCACACCTGGTGTTGCAGCTGCAGTCAATGGCCCCACCGACTCGTGGGGTTCTTCGGCGTGGAGTTCCAGGGCCCGGCGCTTGTCGGGGATGAGGCCTTCCGGTTTCAGGATCATGATGATCACCAGGATGGCCCCGTAGATGTGGAGGCGGTATTCGCCGAACTCCCGCAATAACTCGGGGAGTCCGACCAAAATTGCTGACCCAACCACAACTCCCGGGATGGATCCCATACCGCCCAGCACCACCACCGCCAGGACATTGATCGAGACGATGATCGTGAAAGAGCCCGGGTTGGCCACTCCAAGTTTGGCTGGAAAGAAGGCGCCGCCGAGGCAACCGACGGCGGCACCCATGGCGAAGGCGAGGAGCTTGTACTTGATCACCGATACGCCCATGCCTTCAGCGATGTCCTCGTCCTCGCGCATAGCGGCCCAGGCACGACCGACGCGGGAGTCCTTGAGGCGAGTGGCGATAAAGTATGCAATTAAGGCGAATCCCATAATTAGGTAATAGAGGACCTGGGGGTCGTTGGTCGGGATTCCGAAGAAGGGAACGTCGGCCACCTCCGTAATTCCCTGCGGACCACCGAAGAGCGGTTTGAGCCAGTCGCTCTCTACGAGCACGCCGATGATCTCGCCAAATCCCAGGGTGACGATGGCGAGATAGTCGCCGCGGAGTCGGAGAACAGGAGCACCGATCAAGAGCCCGATCACAACTGCCACGACAATCGTGATGGGCAAGGCCACCCAGAAATTGGTGAGAGGCTCGGGAGCGAGCTCAAAGATCGTGGCGTCGACCAAAGCCGAGCTTCGAGCGGTGAGCAAGGCCACCGTGTACGCCCCCACCGCATAGAACGCCACATATCCAAGGTCGAGGAGTCCGGCGTAGCCGACGACAATGTTGAGTCCCAGGCCCAGCAGGATGTACAAACCCACCGTCCCTAGCACATCGGCCACAAATGCCTTTCCGATCCAAGGTGCGGCTAGTCCGATCGCAACGACTAGGCCGAGGAGAATTGGACGCAGGTTGGATTTGGTCACTCCGGGGAGTTCGACCAGAGCGTTTTGGAATCCTCCCTTGCGACGAAGGAAGAGCCGAATCCCGACGGCTGCTCCCACGCTGATGACCGCTCCCAGCGGCGTAAGAGCATCGCTCCTATAAAGCCATGCGGTGGGAATCGAAAGGCCTTGCAACATGGGGATGAATAACCGGGCGCCCAGGCTGAGAAGAAGAATCGTGGCGACCGCCGTTACGACCACGGTCCGGGCCGTAACGCCGAGTTTCCGAAACACCCCCGCAGCGGCGCCCATGAGCAGTCCGAGCGCGGTCAGGATCACCGCCCCCAAGTAGGGATTGAGGCCAAATTCCATCACCTCAAAAAGGGCGGGATTGATGCGTAGGAACATGCTGCGAACATCGACGCCTCCGTCTACCAGGACCCGGAGAAGCAACATCACTAATCCGGTAATCGCGCCCGCTACACCGCCGGCTGTGATGCCAATCCCGAGCGGATTCGGATTGGGGCCCGCCGCCCGTCGATAGGCGAGGTAAGCAAAGAAGAAAAGCGTGATCATCATCACGACCACTGAGAAGCGCACTACGCCAGTGATGATTGGGCGCTCGTCGAATCGCTCCATCATGCCGACAGCGCCGAGGTAGATCAGCACAATCCCACCGATCAAACCCATCCGAACCGGGTACGCGGTCTTCAAGCCCGCTTCTCCTCAGGCGCACCCAGGAAGCCACCGGGTAGGAATATCAGCACCAGGACAAGAATCGTGAAGCTAACTACCGAGGTGAGCTGTCCGACCGAGGGAATTCCGGCACCGCTGAGGAAGAGGATCGGTCCTACCGCTTCGATCAACCCCAGGATGAGACCGCCAAGCGCTGCGCCAGTTATGGACCCAATTCCGCCAAGGACGGCGGCGGTGAATGCTTTCAGTCCAGGCACGAACCCCATATCGAAGCTGACCTGATTGAAGAGGAGGATGAAGAGGATTCCCGCCATTCCCGCCAGGGCGCCACCGATGGCGAAGGTGATGACGATGACACGATCGACATCGATCCCCATCAATGAGGCGATCTCGCGATCCTCGCCCACGGCCCTCATAGCTCGACCGGTCTTCGTTCGTTCGATGAACAGGTAGAGGCTCGACCAGATCAGGATCGCCGCGCCAATCACCACGACTCGAGGTCGATCGATCGAAAAACCGAGGACGTTCCAATCACCGGCGAGGGCGGGAATGCCCGGGTATGCCCGGACCTGCTCTCCATACAGGCCGCGGAAAGTGTACTGAAGAAATAGAGAAGCGCCGATGGCGGTAATCAAGGGGACGAGGCGCGGAGCCCCGCGGAGCGGTCGGTAGGCAACCCTCTCGAGCAATAAGGCCACCCCGGTCGACACCAGGGCGGAGAAGGCCAGCATGATCAGAAGGGCGAGAACGGGTTGTGCAGCCATAAAGCCCGAGCTCGATAGGTACCCGGCGAGGAAGAGGGTCGTGAAGGCTCCGGCCATGAAGACCTCACCGTGGGCGAAGTTGATGATCAGGAGAATTCCGTACACCAACGTGTATCCGAGAGCGATCAGGGCGTATACCGACCCCCGAGCGACGCCTTGCACGAAGAGGTCTCGCCAAACCGTTCCGCTGTACTGGCCGGTGGCGAGGGTGGCCCGCGCGCCGGCGATGGCAGCCACGGTGATGACGACGCCCAGGACGATGAGCACGATCCGTCGTATTGGCAAACGACTCAGGAGGGAAAGGGTTGACCTCCGTGCAGATGTGGAAGTCAAGACCGCAGGGCCTGTGTCATGTCGGCGCCACTGTACGGTCCGGGAAACGTCGGCGTCGGCAACCTTGGCAGTGATCCCTGGCAAAACTAAGGAAGGCGGGACCGGAGTCCCGCCTTCCTTAGATGTTGCTTTTTGGGGGTTGCTTAACCCTCGAGGCCCTTGGTCGCCGAGAAGACGTAGTCGGAGAACTCGCCGTTCTCAACCGTCACTACCCCGATGGTGGCCGACTGCTGGCAGTCGCCGTTCTCGTTGCAGGTGAGGTTGCCGGTCAGGCCCGGGAAGTTCTCGGTTGCATAGAGAGCATCCTTCAACGCCGTCCGGGGGATATGGAGCGAGTCGCCGTCCTCGATCGCCACCGACTCGATGGCCGTCAGCACCATGTTCACGGCATCGAAGGCGTGTGCGTGGAAAACCGATGTCGGCTCGCCATAGGCCTCGTTGTAGGCCGGCAAGAACTGGTTCTCGTAAAAGTCCACGTCTCCCGCCAACTGAGAAAGGTCCGGCCCGGAGATATAGACGCCCTCGGCGTTCTCGGCCCCGGCCGCAGCGATCCAGTCGGGAGTGAACATGCCGTCAGAACCTGCCAGGTACGTAAAGCTGCCATTCTCCACTGCTTGCTGGGTGATCAAACCACCCTCACCCACGAAGATCGGGTAGTACAGCAACTCGGGACCACCGGTGGCGAGGTCGGTGAGGATCGAGCTGTAATCGCTCTCACCCGTTTGAACTGACACCTGGTCGGTTATGGTCCCGCCCAGCTCCTCGAAGGACGCGGCAAACGCATTCGCCAGTCCCTCGGCATAGGCGCTGCCATCGTGAATGGTTGCCGCCGAGGCGGCCCCTAATTCTTCGAAGGCGAACTGAGCTACTACGGCTCCTTGGATGGTGTCATTGTGAGCGGTGCGTAGATAGAAGGGGTTGTGTGTTCCCGGATTGGTCAATGCAGGGCTGGTGTTTGATGCCGAGATCAGCACGATGCCTTGATCACCGAAGATCTTGTCTGCCACTCCAAGAGCGGCTGACGAGCAACTGGTGCCGATCACTGCCACGAGCTGAGTGTCGGTGACGAGTCGCTGGGCGCCGGCGGTGCCGCCTTCGGCCGAGCAGCCTTCGTCCTCGTTAACCAACTCGATGTCGTGTCCGGCGATTTGGCCGACCGTGCCATCGAAGGCGTTGTCGCCCCAGTAGTCAATGGCAAGCTCGGCTCCTGCCTGGCTGTCGAGGCCCAGAGTCTGATTCTCACCGGTGATGACCATCAGGGTGCCGATCTTGATCGGATCTCCGGCGGCCACAGTGACGCAGCCGAATTCGTCTGCTTCACATTCTTCGGGGGTGCCCCCGCCGCCACCACCACAGGCCACAGCAACAAGGCTGAGAACTGCGACGATGACTAGCAAGCGCGATAGCTTCATTTAGTCATTCCTCCGTAGTCGGATTCCACCGCCGATGGGCAGTGGAGCGGGGGGAATCATACTCAAGTGGGGACCCCGGGGGCGTCTAGGGGACAACGACCACCTGGCACTGGTGGCGGCTTTCCCGCCCGTAGCAAACCCAGACTCCGGTGCCGACCCGGTCCCCTATTCGCTCCACAACTTCAGTGGTTTCGGCCGGGACCTCGAAGACCAGCCGGGTGTGTCGGGGCATCTCGAGCTGGGTCGGTGGATCCGCCACGATCCATGTGTCATCGATGGATTGTTGGTTGACGATGGAGACGTTTTGAGCGGCACCAACGATGGCACAGTCCGGGGCGATCCCGGTGTCGCTGATCGTGATCACCGCGTTTCCGGTCCTGAGATCCGTGCAGTCAGATGGTTCGTGGCCGGTGACGGCATGGAGCTGGTCTCGATAGGTGTCCGGCAGGTCGACATCGCCGCTTGAACCACCGCACGCCAGCACCAACAGCGAGCCGGCAATGGCGAATCTCATCCCGACTTAAGGTAGCTCGGTGCCCACAGAAGAAATCGCAGCCCGCGACGCTTACCAGGCACGAGCCGAGGGCCACGTCGAAGAAGTCACCGCAGAAGGGGTCGTCCTCGACCGAACGGTGTTCTATGCCCGGGGAGGCGGCCAGCCGGGAGACGTCGGCGTCCTCTCGACACCGAATGGAAATGTGGCGGTCTCCGACACGGTTCGTTCCCAGGGTCGGATCCTGCATGTGGTCGATAGCCCTGAGCTTTTGGAACCAGGGATGGCCGTCGAGGGGATCATCGACTGGGACCGCCGTTACCAACTGATGCGCACCCACACCGCCCTTCACGCCCTCTCGGGTGTGATCTACCGCGACTTCGGAGCCAAGGTGACCGGAGGGAACATGGAGCCTGGGGTAGCGCGAATGGATTTCGAGCTCGATTCGATGTCGGTCGAGCTGGGTCGGCAGGTGGAGGAGGTCCTCAATGCTGAGTTGGTCAAGGGATATCCAGCCGAGGTGATCTTCATGGCCCGGGAGGCGGCTTTGGCCGACCCCGACCTGATCCGGACCAAGGTGAACCTCATCCCCGAGTACGTGAAGGAGATCCGCGTAATCGACATCGTCGGCCTCGATCGTCAGGCCGACGGCGGTACCCACGTGGCCTCGACGCTCGAGGTGGGGCGGATCCGGGTCACCAAGACCGAATCGAAAGGGAAGGCGAACAAGCGGATGCGCATCGAGCTCGCCTGAACGAAACCTAAGGCTTCAGCATGCGGTTTCCGCATGCTGAAGCCTTAGGTTTGTGTACGAGCCGCGGAGAGCAGCTCTTCGGTGGCGTGCTGGATCGCCGAGGTGACCGCGGCGGTGTCGGGCACCGCATCGAAGTCGGCGTGGACGCCCCAGGCCAGGGTGCCGTTGTAGGAAAAGAGCGCCAACCCCAGACCGTGTTGCGACCACAGCGGGACGACCGGATAGTTGGCCAGCATCGGCGCCTCCAAAAGGTACATAGGGAACTGGGGGCCAGGGACGTTGGTGACGGTCAGGTTGAAGGGACGCATCATCGGCCCGACCACGCGGTTGGCCAGGGAGATCAGCGGAATGGGAGTGCCGCGGGAAAGTTCGACCAGAGTCGCGGCTCCGAGCGCCTGATTGGTGGACTTCAGCTTCGACGTCTCGGCCTTGATCCTCCGAAGGCGCGAGACCGGGTCGGGATCTGAGACGGGGAGGTTGACGAGCCACATTGCCACCTGGTTGCCGAGCGCCCCTCGTTGATCGGCCCGTCGGGTCGATACCGGGTTCATCACCCGAAACTCCCCTGAGCCAATGTCGAAGTGGCGGCTCTCGAGAAGAAATCGACGGATGGCACCGGCCGAGATCGCAAGGATCACGTCGTTGACAGAACCACCCAGAACCGCCCGGATCTCCTTCACGCTCTGAAGCGGCGTCTCGGTCCAATCGACCCGGCGATTGGGGCCCAGGTCGGGATTGAGCGGGGTGCGGGTGGACGGCCGCAGCCAGCCCGATCGCAGGGAATTGAAGGCAGCAAAGCCGCGACCACCCACCGTCATTGCCACTTCTCCTCCCCGCTTCGCCAGTTCGGCGACATTGGTCAGAGCATCGAGGGCGCTTCGAGTCACGCGGGCCGCCTCGGCGACTGCCAATTGGGCGGCATTGGGAGCGGGTCGAGGAGACCAATCGGTAGCCGGCTCGATCTCGCTCGTAGGAACGACGTTGAGAAGGATCGTCGTCAGATCGACGCCGGAAATTCCGTCGATCATGCAGTGATGGATCTTGGCGATGATCGCAAAGCGGCTTTCGCTTATCCCCTCGACGACCCAGAGCTCCCAGAGTGGCTTAGCCCGGTCGAGGGGCTGGGAGACGATTCGTCCCGCCAGGCGCTTTAGCTGCTCGTTGCTGCCGGGACGGGGGAGGCTGGTGTGGCGGACGTGGTAGTCGAAGTTGAAATGATCGTCATCGACCCATACCGGACGCCGGTTGGGAGGTGCCCAAGCCAGTCGTTGCCGATAACGGGGGAGGTAGCTGAGCTTGCCGCTGATGTGGGCCTTGATCCGGCCGATGTCGATCCCGCCGTCGGAAGTGATCAACTCACTTCCGTCGAAAACCACCACCCCTGCGACATGCATGTGGGCGCTGGGGGTTTCCAGCGCCAGGAACGAGGCATCAAGATGCGAGAGCGGCTCGTAGTACGTGGTAGTCGTCGCGCTCAATTCGGGGTGAATCTAGGTATGGGGATTGGAGCGGGTTCCCGCCGGTGCCACCCTTTCGGCAACTGAGGGTTCGGGGTTGGCTTCGGCGCTGGCCAGGTGCCAGGGAACCGAGCTCACCGCCACTCCAGGTTCGAACACCAGCGCGGCTTTGATCGAGAAAGCTGTCTGGTTGTGTAGAAGCTGGCTCCGATAACCCGGAACGACGAATTCTGGGATCACAATATGAACGAGCGTCCCCGAGGGGGCATCGCGGCGGAGCCGGCGCACGTAGCGAAGGAGCGGTCGGGTGATGCCTCGATAGGGGCTCTCCAGGATCTGGAGCTCTCCGTCGTCCGGATCCCAGTGGCTCAGGACTCGGTTTCTCTGCTCGGCGTCGGTGTCGAGATGCGCCGCGATCACCGAATCGGCGTGGAGCATGTGGGCATAAGCCATCGCCCTTCGGACCGGGATGGTCACATCAGCGGCGAGGACTACCACCTGCTGATCGCGGATTTGAACGGTGGGACGCTGAGCCTCGCTTCGCAATCCCTTCTGTCGCTGGTAGGTGAGGTCGGTGACCACGACTTGATGTTGGAACAGCAGAAGCAGCTTGAGTAGCAGGCCGTGAGGGTGGATGAGAAGCGAACCCAACCGTCTCTGCCGCAGGACCTCGGGAATAATCACCGTCGTGAACGAATCCGGG
Organism: Acidimicrobiia bacterium; assembly: GCA_036556085.1. Classification (GTDB taxonomy): domain Bacteria; phylum Actinomycetota; class Acidimicrobiia; order Spongiisociales; family ZC4RG35; genus JACCTH01. The sequence goes on from DATBKE010000172.1 coordinate 8,015, forward strand.
TGGTTCGCTGCCTCATGGCGGACGAAGTCCCGAAGAGTGCGAATGGGCTTGGGTCTGGTGGACTCCACCATTTGCAGTGGGTGACCGGGATAAAGCCGATCCCAGGTGTCGACCAGGTCTTCGTCGCCGGTCTCGCGAACGTGTACCACCTTGAGCGAGTCGGGTCGGATCATCTCGGCATACTCGATGGCTCTCTGTGTCGCCCGCCCGGTGTGCGAGGCCAACACGATCGCCCGGTTGGAGGTTGGCACCGGAGGGATGCCCACCAGCCGGAGGCGGTCAGCCACACTGAGGTAATGACGGCGAATGGCGAGCATCCCCGA
>DATBKE010000173.1:0-15506 GCA_036556085.1 Acidimicrobiia bacterium
TCCTCGCTCAACCCCAACAAATCTGGCCGACCTCCATCAAGCTCGGCGACCTTGCCGATGATCTCGAGAAAGCTCTCGTCCCCTGGATAGAAATACTTGTCGGGCGCGAGATACACCCGTTGCGGGTCGTGAAGAACCAGGTAGGCATCAGCTTGCTGCGGTGTCCTCGCCAGCGACTCGAGCGGATCACCCCAATATTCGAGAAGATCTCTTTTCAGTCCAACTTCGAGTTCGGCGTCGCTCAAATCGGCTCGGTTGGCGAAGAAGCCCATCTGCCGGAGGTCCGACACCGCCGAACGGGGTTCGGCCCGGCTGGCAGCATCCTGTCGCCGTTTCCGCTGAATCACCTCGGTGAGTAGGAAGATGACGATCGTCCCCAGGATTGCCGCCCCCCAGATGATCGCCGTCTCGCTCATCCTGATCCCCACCCTAGGCAGCGATACCCCAGCAGAGAGAGCGGGTGGAGGTAGCCTGCCCGCCAGTGGATCGGCGCATCTTCGGGTTGGAGAACGAGTACGGAGTCACTTGCACGTTGCGCGGCCAGCGCCGGCTCTCGCCCGACGAAGTGGCCCGCTATCTGTTCCGTCGAGTCGTCTCCTGGGGTCGCTCGTCCAACGTTTTCTTGGAGAACGGCGCTCGGCTTTATCTCGATGTCGGCAGCCATCCCGAGTACGCCACTCCCGAATGCGATTCACTTCGGAGCCTCGTCGCCCACGACAAGGCGGGGGAGCGGATTCTCGATTCCCTCGTCCACTCCGCGGAACAGCGGTTGGAGGAGGAAGGAATCCGGGGCGACATCTACCTCTTCAAGAACAACACCGACTCGGCCGGCAACTCGTATGGCTGCCATGAGAACTATCTCGTCAGCCGGCACAAGGACTTCCACAAGACCGTCGATGTCTTGATCCCGTTTCTTGTCACTCGCCAGATCTTTCTCGGAGCGGGAAAGCTCATGCAGACTCCTCGCGGCACCGGTTACTCGATCGCCCAGCGGGCCGAGCACATCTGGGAAGGGGTTTCCTCCGCCACGACGCGCAGCCGGCCGATCATCAACACGCGCGACGAGCCTCACGCCGACGCCGAGCGTTACCGCCGCCTCCATGTGATCGCCGGCGATTCGAACATGAGCGAATACGCCACCAATGTCAAGGTGGGAACGGTCGTCGCACTCCTGCAGATGATCGAACGCGATGCCGTCTTCCGCGACCTCAGCCTGGAGAACCCGATCCGCGCCATCCGCGAGATCGCCCACGATCTCACCTGTCGACGCAAGGTTCGCCTCGCCAACGGGCGCGAGCTATCGGCGCTCGACATCCAGTGGGAGTACTTCGATCGAGTGGTGCGCTTTTCCCGCAACCCCGGGTTCCCGCCGGAGGTGCAGTCGGCCGTCGACCGCTGGGAGCACCTCCTCACCGGTCTCGAAAAAGATCCACTCTCCCTTGAGCGCGAGGTCGATTGGGTGGTCAAGTACCGGTTGCTCGAGCGCTACCGCGAGCAGCGGCAGTTGCCGCTATCGCATCCCCGGCTGGCGATGCTCGAGCTCTCATATCACGACGTCGATCAGACTCGGGGGATCTACAACCTCTTGGTTCGCCAGGGTCTCGTCGACCGGGTGGTCACCGAGCAGGAAATCAAGGAAGCGATGACACTGGCCCCCCAGACCACCAGGGCGCGCCTGCGGGGAGAGTTCATCAAGGCCGCCAAGGCCAAGCGCCGCGATTTCACCGTGGACTGGGTGCATCTCAAGCTCAACGACCAGGCGCAACGCACGGTGCTATGCAAGGATCCCTTCAAGGCCTTCGACGACAGGGTTGATCGGCTGATCGAAAGCCTGTAACCGAAGTCAATGCGCAAAGTCCTCGAGCGCGTCATCAACCTGCTGGCGATGCTCCTGACCGCCTCCCGCCCGGTGCCCGCCGAAGAGATCAGGCGCACCATCCCCGGCTACTCGGCTGACTCAGACGAGGCCTTTCATCGCATGTTCGAGCGTGACAAGGATCTCTTGCGACGGATCGGAATTCCGATCGAGTTGCGTCCGATGGACGGTTGGGAAGTGGATCACGGATACGTGGTCGATCCCAACGCCTACCGGCTCGCCGATCCTGGCCTCACCGACGAAGAGAGAGCCGCTTTATTGCTGGCCGCACAGATGGTCCGGCTGGGTGGGGAACTTGCCGCACCAGAAGCCGTTCTCAAACTTGGTGGCGCCCGCACCACCGGCGCGGTCGAGCCACTCTCCGCCGATCTCGGCCTGGGGGCCGAAACTCTCGGTGAGTTGTTCGGCGCCGTCACCGAACGCAGGCTGGTGTCGTTTCGTTATCGCGGGACCAACCGGCGGATCGCTCCCTACGGGCTAGGTCACCGTCGCGGTCATTGGTACTTGGTGGGAGGAACAAACGATGGCCAGCGCACATATCGGGTGGACCGGATGGAGGCGATCCAAGTCGAACAGCCAACGGGGACATTTCGTCGACCCCAAGATTTCGATCTCAAGGCGGTCCTCGACCACCTCGCCTGGGAAGGAGGTCCCGACGCCTCGACCGCGGCAGTGGTTCGGTTCTCACCGGAGGTGGCATGGTGGGCGTCTCGCCAACTCGGTGGCGAGGCGCAGGAAACGGAAGACGATGGATCGATTACGGTCACGGTGGCGGTCTCGAATCCCGCCTCCTTCCTCGGTTGGGTCCTCACCTTTGGCGAGGGGGCCGAAGTACTTTCCCCTCCCGACGTCCGACAAGCCGTCATCAACCGGGTGAAAGGGTTGGCGTGAGTCAGCGAACCGCCTCCCGGCTGTCGCGCATCCTCGCCATGATCCCTTGGGTCATCGCCAACCCGGGATCGAGCGTCGAGGAGGTCTGCCGGCGCTTCGGGTACACCGAAAGCGATCTCGCTCAAGACCTCAACATTGTTTTCGTCTGTGGCCTGCCGGGCTACGGGCCCGGTGATCTCATGTCGGCGGAGATCATCGACGACGAAGTCGTGATCGACATGGCCGAATATTTCGAGGACGCCCCTCGCCTCGCCCCTGCTGAGGCGTTGGCGTTGCTGGCCGCAGGGATGGCCATTACCGCCAGTGGCCAGGGTGGCGAGGTGCTCGAGGAAGCGGTCGACAAACTCAGCGCGGCTCTGTTGCCAGAGGGTTCGGAGGTGATCGACATCGACCTCGCCGCCGAACCGGAGCTGGTCGGGCGATTGAAGAGTGCGGCCGCGAGGAACGAAGTAGTGGCGATCACCTACACCTCACTTAGTCGGGATGAGACGACGGAGCGGGAAGTCGAGCCCTGGTCGGTCTTCTCGTCGCTCGGCAATTGGTATCTGATGGGTTATTGCCGTCTCGCCGCAGATCGACGAGTCTTCCGGGTCGATCGGATCAAGGCGGCTGCTCCCATCGGAGAGACCTTCACACCCCCTGCCAGCTTGCCGCCCGCAGAGGCCCGTTACGTGCCTTCGATCGAAGATGTCAGGGCCCGGATCGCCCTCGGGCCCGGTGCGAGATGGGTCACGGAGTACTACCCGGTGGACGTCGTGAGCGATCGAAGCGAAGAGCTCATCGTCGACTTCAGTGCCGCCGACCCGTTAGTGGCGGCGAGGCTCTTATTGCGTCTCGGACCGGACGCCAAGCTGATCAAGGGAGAAGAAGTCGAGCGGGCACTGGCCGAACTACGCCAGCGGATACTCGACGTCTATAGGGACTAATCCGTTAGGACCGAACTGCAGTGGTCTACTCAAGTCCAGGGGTACCACCGCCGATACCACGAGCACAGTTTGCAAAGGCGGAGAACCAGGAAATGACCACCATCAAGACAACCTGCAGCTGGTGTGGAGATGTCCAGCTGACCCCCTCGGATCTTTCCCTCGAACTGGCTCCCAGCCAGGACGAAGGCAACTACCGATTCGTCTGTCCCACCTGCGCCACCGTGCAGCGACGTCCGGCGAATGCCCGGGTGGTCAGCGTCCTTCTTGCCACAGGTGTCTCCTACGAAGTAGTCAATCCTGATCCGATTACCGAAGAGGAAATTGCCGCTTTTGCTCTTGCCTTAGCAGCCGAGCCGGATCCCTTCCGTCTGCTCGCCCGCTAGCGCGAAAACACACCCCGCCGGGCGAACCCAGGGTGGTCACCAGCGCATGAACTAGCTGGTGGTCGGTTCCCCCGCCGGGGTGTATTCGCGCCCAGACCTAGCATGGCTTGGTGATCGAAGGCGGCGAGTGGATCGTCATCGTCTTGGTGGCCCTGGTGGTTTTCGGGCCTGAGCGCCTTCCGGAATTGGCCCGGCGCACCGGGGATTGGGTGCGTGAGTTACGAGGCGCCGCCCGCGAGATGCGGGAAGGCCTCGAAGCCGAGATCGCCGAGGTGCAAAAAGCCAAAGGAGATCTCACGGATCCCATCGCCGAGGTCAAGCGGGCGGTTCGGGACACCGCCCGGCTCGCCGCCGAAAACGATCCCCGCGGGCCGAACGGCAAACTCCGCTGGGAGGGTCCGAAGCCGATCAGCGGCCCGACTCCAGCAGATGCGATGGCTGATCTCCAGCAGATCGAGGCTCAGGGCGAGGCCCTGGGAGACGAGGCGGAAGGAGTCTCGCCGAAGGGCGAGGCGTGAAGACCGACCAACCACAATCGATTCTCTCTCACCTGGTTGAGCTGCGGTCGCGGGTGATTCGGGTGGCGATCGCGCTGGCCGTCGGCTCGATCGTCGCCTTCTTCTTTGCCAACCAGCTCACCGACGTGCTCGAGCGTCCCTACTACGAGGCCAACCCCGACAACACGTTGATCTCGCTTGAAGCCGGCGAGCAGCTGGGAGTCCTGATGAGGGTGGCGTTCTTCGGCGGCCTCATCCTGGCCAGCCCGGTGATCTTCTATCAACTCTGGGCCTTCATCAGCCCGGCTCTGACCAAGAAGGAACGTAAGTGGGTGATCCCCCTCATCGGAAGCTTCGTGGTGCTGTTCGTCGGAGGGGTGCTCTTCGGCTACACGCTCTTGCCGCAAGCCCTCCGGGTTCTGCTCGAGATCTTCCCCGACGTCCGCAGCGATCTCCAGATCGGCCCCTACTACTCATTTGTCATTCGTTTGTTGCTGGCCTTCGGGGTCACCTTTCAGTTCCCCGTTTTCCTCTTCGGCGCCGCTGCCGCCGGAATCGTCAACAGCAGCCAGCTTTCCCGCGGGCGGCGGTGGGCGCTTCTCATCATCGTCGTGGTGGCGGCGATCGTGACTCCGACTGGCGATCCCCTCACCCTGGCGGCGATGACCTTGCCGCTCTATCTCCTCTATGAGCTGACCTTGCTCATGGTGCGGGTCGTCTTGCGCAAGTGACGTCCTCTGTAATCGAGGACTTCTACTCGTCGCTTCCGTTCGAGCCTGACGACTTTCAACGGCAGGCAATTGCTGCCACCGAGGGAGGGGCGACGGTGGTGGTGACCGCTCCCACCGGTTCGGGAAAGACGCTTGTGGCCGAGGCGGCCGTGGTGCTGGCGCTTGCCGCCGGCAAACGAGCCTTTTACACGACGCCCATCAAGGCCCTGAGCAATCAGAAATACGGCGACTTGGTAGAGGTTCACGGCAAGGACCGGGTCGGCCTGCTCACCGGTGACAACGTGATCAACGGCGATGCCGCGGTGGTGGTGATGACCACCGAGGTTTTGCGCAACATGATCTATGCCGGTTCCGATGCTCTCGACCGGGTGGCTGTGGTCATCCTTGACGAAGTCCACTATCTGCAGGATCGATTTCGGGGGGCGGTTTGGGAGGAGATCATCATCCATGCCCCCGGCCGGATTCAGCTCGTTTGTCTGTCGGCCACCGTCGCCAACGCCGAGGAGTTCGCCGCCTGGATCGAGGAACGGCGGGGGAAGGTGGAGCTAGTTGTCAGCAAGCACCGGCCGATTCCTCTCGAAGATCTGTACTGCTGGCGGGATCGCTTCGCCCAGGAACTGGCCGTCATGCCCACCTTTGTCAGCCGGGGGAACGCTTACCGGGCCAACCCCAAAATCGAGCGCCTGCTCAGTCTCGAGCGCGGCCGTCGGCACCGCTTCTCCACTCCCAATCGACGCGAGGTGATCGAACATCTCGCAGAAGCGGGACTCCTTCCGGCCATCTACTTCATCTTCTCTCGCGCCGGCTGCGATGCCGCCGCCCTCCGCCTGCTCGAGTCCGGTGTTCGCCTCACCAGTGCCGATGATCGGGAACGGATCCGGCTTATCGCCGAAGAGGGGACCGCCCATCTAGGCGACGACGACCTCGACGCCCTCGAATACGACCGCTGGGTTTCCTTCCTGGAGGCGGGGATTGCTCCCCACCACGCCGGGATGGTTCCCGCTTTCAAGGAGACGGTCGAAGAGCTCTTCGCGGCTGGCTTCCTGAAGGTGGTCTTCGCCACCGAGACTTTGGCTCTGGGAATCAACATGCCCGCCCGGACGGTGGTGCTGGAGTCGCTTTCGAAATGGAGTGGAGAAGGTCATGAGGTGATGACGGCGGGGGATTACACCCAGCTCACCGGCCGAGCCGGTCGCCGCGGAATCGACACTGCCGGATTCGGGATGGTGCTCCACTCGCCGTTCGTGCCCTTCGCCCAGGTGGTGGAGGTGGCGGCTGCCGGGAGCCACCCGCTGCGATCATCCTTTCGACCCACCTACAACATGGCCGCCAACCTCTGCGCGACCTACGACCGCCCTCGTGCCCTGGAGCTGGTTTCCTCCTCCTTCGCCCAGTTTCAGCGACAGGAAAGCCAGGCACAGGCCGAGAAGCGACTCCAGGTCTTATCCGAACGACTGGTCGACGAGGAAGCACGGGCCACCTGCGAGCTGGGCTCCGTGGCGGAATACCGGACTCTCCTGGCCAACCAGCCGCGCCGTTCGGACAACGACGACCTCATCGGGAGGCTTCGCCCCGGGGATGTGATCGATGTACCGGGTGGGCCCAGACAGGGCCGGTTTCTGATCCTTCGTCGGATCCGGCGCGAGGGCGGGGGCATGAAGCTGCTGGCGCTCGGCACCTCGGGTAGAACGGTGCCGCTCGGCAAGCGAGAGATCGTGGCGGGGACAAATCGCCGGGCCACGGTCGCTCTGCCTCAGCCTATGGATACCAAGAGCCGGCGCTTTCAATCGGATGCTCTCCGTCTTCTCCGCAAGGTTCCCGCCACCGCCGATGACCCGGTCGACGACCCCGCGGTCGAAATCGATCACCCCGTGGCCAGCTGTCCGGATCGGGATTCCCATCTCCGCTGGGCGGCCCGGGCCGAAAGGACCCAAAAGCGGGTGGAAGGTCTGCGCTCGGAGCTACGCCGTTCGGGAATCGGCCTGGTCGAGGATTTTGAGGCCATCGAAAGACTGCTCGCTCACTTTGGCTATATGTCCGGCTGGGCCCTGACACCGCGCGGGGAACGGCTCCGGTTCGTCTACAACGAACTCGACCTTCTGTTAGCCGAGGCACTCGAGCGGGGCCTGTTCTACGGACTGACGGTGCCGGAACTGGCCGCCCTCGCCTCCTGTTTTGTCTACGAGCCCCGGAGCGACGAGAAGACGATTCCGCTGTGGCCGACACCCGAATTGGCCCGGCGCTGGGAAACCCTCGTCCTGCTATCGAGCGAGATCGTCACCGAGGAAAGACGCCAGCATCTGCCCGCTACCCGCGAGCCCGACCCCGGATTCGTTGGCCTGGCGTTTCAATGGGCCGACGGTTCCGCTCTCGACGACCTCACCGGACTGCGGCTCGCCCCCGGGGACTTCGTGCGAGTGGCGCGCCAACTCGTCGACCTGCTTCGTCAGATCCGCGACGTCTCCCCCGAGGTTGCCGACGTGGCCCGCGACACGCTCGCCGCCGTCGATCGGGGAGTGGTGGCGGCCATGGGCGTGGGTTGATGGTTCCGGCGTAGATTTCGCCGCAAAACATGTCGATTTCTACGCAAGAATGGTTGGTGCTGGTCAATCCCAGGGCTGGGCGCAAACCGGTCGGGATCGATCGGGTTCGATTGGCTCTCGACCGCGCCGACGTGCGAGCCACGATCGCCACGCCCTCCTCCGGCCAAGCCATGAAGGCCGCCATTGCCGCCGCTCGGGGACAGGGCGTACGTCACATCGCAGTTGTGGGCGGTGACGGGACCGCCAACCTGGCGGCCAACGCCATCCTCGGCCTCGAGTGGCCCCAAGAGCCCGTCCTGGGAGTTCTCCCGGCCGGGACCGGCTGCGACCTGCTCCGCACCTTCGGTCTTCCCCAGAAGCTCGAAGAGGCGATCCGCCACCTCACTACTTTCGAGACCTATCGGATCGATGTCGGCCTTCTCGAGGGTGACTTCGGAGCTCGCCATTTTCTCAACGTTGCCCAGGCCGGTGTTGGCGCAGGGGCAGTCGAGACGGCCGAGCGTCTGCCGAGAGGTTGGGGCCCGGCAAGGTATCCGCTCGCCTTCCTACGCGGCCTTCCGGCGTTTCCTCCCGCCCAACTCGACTTGATTGGAGTGAACCGGCGGGGCGAGAGGATTGACCACCAAGGAAAAGGGCTGGCAGTGATCTGGGCCAATGCGCAGTTCTTTGCAGGCGGGTGGAACGTCGCTCCTCGAGCCAACCTGACCGACGGGCGCCTCGACGTGCAGATCATCGACACCCGGAAACGGCGGGCACCGGCCTTGGTTCCCAAAATCATCCGGGGAGTGCACGCTTCTGACCCCGCCGTGCGCCGCTATTCGTGGTCCGCTTGCCGCCTGGAAACAAATCCGGTTTGGCCAGTTGAGGCGGATGGGGATTTGGTTGGGAATACGCCCGTCACGGTTGCTGTTCTGGCGGGCGCACTGCAACTCAAAATCTGACACGGCGGTCTTATACTCCCGCCGCTATTTCCGGGGGTTTTCCTATGGCACGCAAGCAAAGCGTAAAAACTGAAGAGATTGAAGAAGAAGAGGATTTCGAGGCGGAAGAGGAGCCGGAAGAAGGCGTCGATCTAGAAGAAGACGAGGACGTCGACGAAGCCGATCTCGATGTCGACGAGCTCGAAGAAGAGGCTGACGGCGAAAGCCTCGAGGACGAGGAAGAGGATCTCGAGGACGAGGAAGAGGATGCCGAAGGCGACGAGACTCTCGACGACCTGGAAGCCGAGGAACTAGCCCTCCTGGAGGACGAGGTATCGGAGACGATCCTGGTCGACGAAGTGGCCGAGCTCCGGGCGATCCGTCGGGAGGAATTGACCATGGACCTTGATGCGCACGCGGTCAGGGGCGATGAGTTCGTATGCCGATCGTGCTTCCTTGTCAAACGAACCAGTCAGCTAGCGAATAGACGCAAGATGATTTGTCGGGACTGTGCGTCCTGACGAGATCGTCGTCGTTGTCCCTACCTACAACGAGGCGCCCAACCTCGCCCACATGACAGCAGCCGTGCTTCTGCACGGATACCGGATGATCATCGTCGATGACAACTCTCCCGACGGCACCGGAAAGCTGGCCGACGAGCTATCCATCAGCACCGATGGCGTCGAGGTGATCCATCGCCTGCACAAGGGCGGCATCGGCCCGGCTTATGCCGAGGGCTTCGCGCGGGCGATAGAGCGGGGCGCGGAGGTTGTGGTCCAAATGGACTGCGACTTCAGCCACAACCCTGAAGACATCCCTCGCCTGGTTCATGCTCTCGAGGCCGGTGCCGACCTGGCCAATGGATCTCGCTATGTCCCGGGTGGCGATACTCCCGATTGGCCCTTTCGGCGCAGGTTCCTTTCCCGGGGGGGAAACCTCTATGCCCGCGTCATGCTGGGGATTCCGATCCGCGACGCCACGGGTGGGTTTCGGGCGTGGCGGGCCAAGGCTTTGGCATCGCTCCCTTTCGCCCGGGCTCGAGCGTCCGGGTATAGCTTCCAGGTGGAGATGGCAATGCGGGCGGTCGATTCGGGAATGGAGGTATCTGAGGTGCCGATCGTCTTTCGTGACCGGACGCGGGGCACCTCCAAGATGGGCCCCGAGATCGTCAGGGAAGCGATCAAGCTGGTGACTGTCTGGGGGATCAAGCGCCGTCTTGGCGGCAGTTGATGGAGGTCACGGCTCGAGCCGCGGCTCCAGAAGACCTCGAAGCGCTTGCCAAGCTTTACCGCGCCCTCGAGGAGGAGATGGTTGCAATCCATCCCATGTGGCCATTGGCCGACGGGCTCCCCGAGCCGATCGAGGAAGCGCTTGCCAAGGCGATCGCCGATCCCGACGCGATCGTGACCCTGGGTCTCATTGACGATATCCCGCTCGGATTTCTCCTTGCCCGGGTGGAGGAACTACTGCCGCAAGCACAGGGTCGCCAGATCGGCGCCATCCGGCTGGTGTTTGTGGATCGGGAGGGCCGCGAGGTGGGGGTTGGGGAGGAAATGCTCGCCCTGACGCTGGCGGAATTGCGAGACCGAGGCTTGGACCGCTTCGACGCCCACGTTCTGCCCGGTCACCGCCTGGTCAAGAACTTCTTCGAGGCAGGCGGCTTTGCCGCCCGCTCGATCATCATGCACCATGCCGACTGAGAGATCCACTCCCCTCCCGGCTGCGCCGGCCCTCCCGATTTGTGGCGTGGGGGCGGTGATTCGTTCCGCCGATCGATACCTCCTTGTCCGGCGGGGCCGGGACCCCAACCAGGGAATGTGGGCGGTCCCGGGGGGAAAGGTTCACTTCGGGGAGACAATGCGGCAGGCGGTGGTGCGCGAGATCGAGGAAGAAACCGGACTCGAGGTGGAAGCGGGTGAGGTCATCTGGGTCGGAGAGACAATCGATCCCGAGGGCGCCTGGCACCTGATCCTGATCGATTTCGAGGCCAGCATCGTGGGCGGTGATCTACGGGTGGGTGACGACGCCGCCGAGCTCGGCTGGTTCACCCTCCAAGAAGCGCGCAACCTGCCGTTGACTGACACCATGCACGAACTCTTCGAGGCCATTACTTGAGCACGCTCGACCTCCTCCGTCAGCTCATCCGCAATCGATGCGTCAACGACGGCACCCGCGAGAGCGGCCACGAGGTCCGATCGGTCGAGACCTTGGCCGACTACCTCGGCGAGAGGGGAACCGTCGTCGAGCCCGCACCGGGCCGTCAGTCTGTGGTCTACCGAGTACCCGGCGAGGACAGGGACGCTCCCGCTTTGCTGCTCCTCCCTCATCTAGACGTGGTCCCGGTCAATCCGGCTGGTTGGGACGTCGATCCCTTCGGCGCCGAGATTTCAGACGGTTTTGTGTGGGGGAGGGGAGCGATTGACATGCTCAACCTCACGGCGGCCATGGTCGTAGTTTTCGGCGAGCACTTGCGAGGAGACGCCAGGCTGCCAGGAGATCTAATACTGGCTGCGGTAGCGGACGAGGAGGCGGCAGGATTTCTGGGCGCGAAATATCTGGTTGACGAACGGCTCGAATTGGTTGACGCTCCGTTCGTTCTCACCGAGGTGGGATACCCATCGCTTCCCGGCCGCGATGGGCCTCTCTATCCCGTAACCGTTGGCGAGAAGGGTCCGGCCTGGACCAGGATCCGCTCCCGCGGTACTCCGGGGCATGGTTCTACTCCACATCTCAGCGACAACGCCCTGGCTCCTTTGACGATGGCGCTCGCCCGCCTGTTCGGCGCCGAAAGTCCGGTGGTGATCACCGACGAGTGGAGATCTCTGGTATCGGCCCTTCACCTCGATCAAGAAATGGCGAGCCGGCTCGTCGATCCCGAGCAGATCGACGATGTGCTGGCCGATGTGGCGGTAGACGATCCCGGGCTCGCTCGCTATTTCCACGCCGTCACTCATATGACCATCAGCCCCAATGTGCTCCGAGCGGGGATCAAGTCGAACATGATCCCCGACCACGCCGAGGCGGAGGTCGACGTACGGGTGCTACCCGGGATGGACCGCGAGCTCGTCGACGGAGTCCTCCGAAAGCTGATGGGTTCGGCTGGCGACGAGCTGGAGCTGATTCCGATGGCGGATTTCCCCTCGATTTTCTCTTCCCGAGAGAACCCGCTTTGGGAGGCCATCGGCGATGCCGTCGAGGAACAAACCGGGAGTCGCAACCTGCAGCCCGTGGTCACCTCGGCGACCACCGACGCCCGATTCCTCCGTCGGCGGGGATCGATTGCCTACGGGGTCGGCCTATACGACGATCGGATGAGCTTTGCCGAATTTCTGACCCTATTCCACGGTCACAACGAAAGGGTTTCCGTGAATGCTGTGGACAGAACGACGGATCTCCTGCGATCGGTCATTCGCGGCTTCGGCGAGCGATCGAGGTGAGCGGCAACGTCATCTGCGATCTCGACGGGGTGGTCTACCGGGGAAGCCGGGCTATTTCCGGGGCGGCGGAGGCGCTGAGCGATTTGCAGGCCTCTGGAGTCAATCTCTTGTTCTGCACCAACAACTCGAGTCGGACGACTTCCGAGGTCGCCAAGGTGATCGAAAGCGTCACCGGTTTCGGGGCCTCCCCGGGCCAGGTGCTCGGATCGGCTATGGCGGCGGCGACAATGCTGGCGGCCGAGCAGCCGCTGACCTACGTCATGGGGGGCAACGGCATCCTTACCGCGCTGGCGGAGATCGGCATCGAGACGACGGCAGCCGGTAGCGAAGCCCAGGCCGTGGTGGTCGGCATCGATTTGGAGCTTTCCTACGACCGCCTCCGAGAGGCGTCACAGGCGGCTGCCAACGGTGCCCGCCTGATCGCCACCAACGACGACCCCACCTATCCCGCGGAAGATGGTTTTTGGCCCGGGGCGGGGTCGATCCTGGCCGCGGTCGAGACCGCATCGGGGAAGAGAGCCGAGGTGGCGGGCAAGCCTCATCGCCCGATGCGGGATTTGATCCGGTCATACCTTGTCCCGGGTCCGGTCTGGGTGGTGGGCGACCGCCCTGACACAGATCTTGCACTGGCTGAGGCCGAGGCAGGCTGGCGATCGATCCTGGTGTTGACGGGAGTCGTCGATCGAGCCGACGGCGTCGTCCCAGTGCCCGACCTGGTTTGCGATGACCTGACAGCCGCGGCTGCCGCCATCCTCTCAACGGGCTAAGCGACCCACCCGGTAGTAGCCCGTCGCACGGGAGCTGTGAGCCCTGAGACGGCGACGACCCAGCAGGCCCACGACTACTCCGAAGAGAAAGCCGGCGACATGCGCCTCCCAGGCCACCAGGGTTTCTTGACCGGCGAGTAGGAACTGGGACCCGAACCAGACGATGAGGAAAAGCAGGGCGGGGACAGCAAAGGGCCAGAAGAAGAACGGAGGAATGATGGCGGTAACCCGCGCCCCCGGAAAAAGGACGGCATACGTTCCCATGACTCCGGCGATGGCTCCCGATGCTCCCACCACCGGGAGCGTGCTGTCCGGATTGAGGACGATGTGAGCTCCAGAGGCCACCACACCCGCAGCCAGGTAGAAGACGAGATAGGCGCCGTGGCCGTAAGCATCCTCGACGTTGTTGCCGAAGATGAGCAGTACCCACAGGTTGGAGATGAGATGGATGAGAGACCCGTGGAAGAAGATCGAGGCGAGGATTGAGAACCAGACGTTCTTGTCAGGAAATACCGGTACGTCGCCGGTGCGACATTCGCCACCACCGATCTCCGCAGAAGACAGGGGCTCACCAGTGGTCACCTCGCAGGGAATCGAGGCCGCCCGGAAAAGATGGGCCTCGAAGGGTTGTGCCTCTCCACCCTGGACGACGAAGAAGGCATAAGCACATATGCCGACCATGAGCCAGGTGATAAAGGCCGTAGTTGCGCTCGGGTTGAGGTCGCGAATGGGGAGCAGCAGAAGACCTTTCTATCGCCTGACTGGTCGCGATAATGACGAACCATGGATGCTACGCCCCCGGACCTTGGACCCGACGAACTCGACGATCTCGACGAGGCGCTGGAACATTTGGCGACGGTTGATCCTGCTGAAGCGCCATCGTTGGCTCAGTCGGTCAGCGATCGCCTTGCGCGGGCTCTCGACGCAACCGAATTCCCCTGAGGCGAACTCGCCTCGACGTCGCGCTTCGTCAGCAGGGCCTGGTCCGCAGCCGATCGGAGGCGGTTGACCTGATCGCAGCCGGTCGCGTCACCGTCAACCAGCGCGTATCGTTGTCGCGGGCCGGGTTGGTCTCCCCAGAGGACGTCCTCGAAGTCAGTCCTGGACCCCGATTTGTGGGCCGCGGCGGGTACAAGCTGCACGCCGCTCTCGAGGCCTTCGGGATCGACGTTGCCGGCAAAGACTGTCTCGACATCGGGGCGTCAACCGGGGGCTTCACCGACGGCCTCCTGCAGGCGGGGGCGCGGACTGTGGTGTCAGTCGATGTCGGCCACGATCAACTCGCCGACAAGCTCCGCTCCGATCCTCGGGTGCGGGATCTGGAGGGCACCGACATCCGCTCGATTACCGCGTCAGACCTGGGTGGACCGTTTCCTCTGGTGGTGGTGGACGTTTCTTTTATTTCGGTCACCACCCTCGCCGCGACCATCGCGGCGATGACCGCAGCCGGGGGTGACGCCGTAATCCTCGTCAAGCCTCAATTTGAAGTCGGGAGGGAGGCGGTGGGCCGCGGGGTCGTGCGGGCGGCCGAAGAACAGAAAGCCGCAGTGGCCCAGGCCGTTTCCGCCCTCGAGCAAGCCGGGTTCGATAGCCTCGCCACCATGGAATCACCGCTGGCTGGTGAAGCGGGTAACCGTGAATACTTCCTCTGGATGCGGCGATGAAGATCGGTCTCACGGTCCATGTGGTGCGCCCACATTCCCGCGAATTTGCCCGCAACCTCTTCGACCTGCTTTCGGCCCGTGGTCACGAGGTAATGGGAAACGACACGATGGGCCGTCTGATCGACCGCGCGGTGATAGACGGCAATCCCGAGATCATGCTGGCCGTTGGCGGTGATGGGACGATGTTGCAGGCCGCTCATCGCGCCCTGGCCCTTGACATCCCGGTCCTCGGGTTCAACCAGGGCACGGTTGGTTTTCTGGCCGAGGCCGGCACCGACGACCTCGAGCGGGTGGTGGAGGCGATCGATTCCGGACGTCTGCAGGAACGTCACCGGATCACGATCGCCGCCCGCATCAACGGGGAAAGTCCGGCAATGGCGGGGATCAACGATGTCGTGGTCGAGAAGATCCACAGTCAGCGACTGGTCTTCCTCGATGTGATGATCGATGGCGAGGATTTTCTGACCTATCGTGCCGACGGGCTCGTGGCGGCGACCCCCACCGGATCTACGGCCTACAACTTCTCGGCCGGGGGACCGCTGGTGGCTCCCGAGGTCCGCACGCTTCTATTAAGCCCGGTGGCGGCTCATTCCCTTTTCGATCGCACGCTCGCCCTGGGGCCCGATTCCAAAATACGGATCCGGGTCAGCTCCGACCGCCCGGTGCGGGTGAGCGTCGATGGGATCGAGCTGGGCTTTCTTGGTCAGGGGAATTTCGTCGATATCCAACGAGGCGACCGCATGGCCCGATTTCTCACCCTCCACGACCACGGCTTTCCGACCACGGTCAAGACCAAGTTCCGTCTCTCCTAAGTCCCGGTTCTCGCGCGCCGAACGCGCCCGGTCGGGCGCGTTCGGCGGGCCGAAACGGG
>DATBKE010000174.1:0-1965 GCA_036556085.1 Acidimicrobiia bacterium
ACTGATTGGCCGGGACGTCGGTTGGCAGGTTCAGACCTCCGTAGCCCATCAGCATCGCCGGCCAGATCACTGTGTGGAAGGGGATGTTGTCCTTGCCGACGAAGTAATAGGACCTGGCATCGGGGTTCTGCCACCAATCCCGCCATGCTTCCGGCGTTCCCTGGATGGCCGCCCATTCCTTGGCGGCTGAGAGGTAGCCGATCACAGCCTCGAACCACACGTAGATCCGCTTCCCCTCGCCCAAGACGTCGGCCTCGGGGGGGATGGGCACGCCCCAGGTGAGGTCCCGGGTGATAGCGCGGTCGGGAAGTCCTTCCTCGATCATCCCCAGAGCCCAGTTCTTGACATGGCGACGCCACCCGGTCTTGGATTCGAGCCAGTCCTTGACTTCGTCGGCGAAAGCTCCGAGCCGCAGGAACCAATGTTTGGTCGATCGCTGGACCGGTGTCGCCCCGGACAAACGGCTACGGGGGTTGAGCAGATCGGTCGGGTCGAGGGTGCGGCCGCAGTTGTCGCATTGGTCACCCCGCGCTCGGGGGTAACCGCAGTGGGGGCAGGTGCCCTCGACGTAGCGGTCAGGGAGAAAGCGCTCGGCCTCGGGGTCGTAAAACTGAAGGCTCTCGCCCTCAACGATGGTGCCCCTCGCCCGGTGGGCGCGGAATATGTCCCAAGTGACCTGGCGGTGGTTTTCGGTCAGTGTGGTGGTGAAAAGGTCGAAGGAAATGCCAACGGAGTCCCAGTAGCCGAGGATTTCGGGGTGATAGCGCTCGACGATCGCCTGCGGCGAAACTCCTTCCTCATCGGCCCGAACCGTTATCGGAGTTCCATGGCCATCGGAACCGGAGACCATGAGGACTCTGTTGCCGGCCAGGCGG
This sequence comes from Acidimicrobiia bacterium, assembly GCA_036556085.1. Classification (GTDB taxonomy): domain Bacteria; phylum Actinomycetota; class Acidimicrobiia; order Spongiisociales; family ZC4RG35; genus JACCTH01. The sequence continues at coordinate 876 of DATBKE010000174.1, forward strand.
TGGTAGCGGGCGAAGATATCGGCGGGGAGATACGCGCCGGCGAGATGGCCGAGGTGAAGCGACCCCGAGGCGTAGGGCCAAGCAACGGCGACGAGGATGTTCTGGCTCACGAAGCCGAGGCTACCGGGCTATTGGGTTTGCTCTCGTGGCAGGACCAAGGCCATTGATTAACTCAACGCCCGGATCCGCGTCCGAGCCGTCACGCAAGCGAATCTTCTGGCGCCCGGGGAGCGATTCGGACCCGCTACTTTCAAGGAGCGATGAGTGCCTGATGAAGCAGGTCGACGGATTGACAGAGGGATTCGAAGTTGGATGCCTTGCGTCGGCCGGGTGGCGGGTCGGAACCGGTTGGCCATCTCAATCTTCTCCGGTGGACCGAGGAGTTGGGATCGATCTCCATCCCCATCCCGTGGATGGCGACGTGGTGGTGATACCAACACAGGGTGGTGAGGTTGTCGGGGTGATGGCCTCCACCGTGGGATCTGGGGTGAATGTGGTGGATTTGTAACCGGTAACGGCTCCGACAGCCCTCGATCGAACAGATCCCCAGGTCCCGGGCCATCACCAGCGCCCGGAGGGCGGGAGGAATCGTCTCCCCGAGATCGGAATAGAAGAGGCAGTGGAGATCTTGGGCGATCAGGCGCACCTTTCCCCCACAGAGGATCTCGGAGAGGAAGTCGGGTCCCAGCTTGGGTCCCGAGGAGAGGGTGACTCCCGCCTCCCCCGAGCTCTCGGCGGCGAGGAGGGCGTCGACCAAGACCTCGGCCACCGTTACCGCCCGGTTGCTCTCGCCATCGTCTGCGGTGCCGGTGATCGAGTCGAGACAGATCGAGGCCAGGGCGTCGAGGCGGCGCTGGCCCAAGTTCTGGTCTTCCAGGACCGGCAACTCGCTCTCCCGTTTGTGGAGGGCATTGGCGATCATCTCCCCATCGGGACCCACCGCCAACCCCCAGAACTTATGGGCCGATTGGTCCAAGGAGGGCTGGATCACCAGATAGCGGTCGGAGAAGTCGACCCGGGACTCCTTGAGGCCGAGGCGGCGTCGTTTCTCCAGCATCCCATAGAGCCTTCCCAGCGAGTAGTCGGGGGA
>DATBKE010000175.1:0-18648 GCA_036556085.1 Acidimicrobiia bacterium
GAACGACCGGGTGGTGGTCGTCGGCTCGGGAATCGTGGGCTCATCAGTCGCCTATCACCTCGCCCGCCTGGGCTGGACCGATGTAGTCGTGGTCGATCGCGGCGATCCGGTCGAGAATCCGGGTTCCACCTCGCACGCCCCCGGCGGGGTCGTGGCGCTTTCTCATAACAAGACGCTCAGCCAACTCGCCGTCTATTCGAGCCGTCTCTACGCCACCCTCGCGCCCTTCTCCCCCGACCGCCGAATGGTCAATCAAGTCGGGATCCTCGACGTGGCGATCTCCGCTCGCCGAATGGCCGACCTGGTGCGGCTGCATGGAGAATCTCTCAGTTTCGACACCGGAGCCAAGCTTCTCACCCCCACCGAAACCGCCGACATTCATCCCCTCATCAACCCCAAAGCGATGGAGGGTTCGATCCTCATGGTGGAGGGCCAGACGGTGGCCCCTGCCCACGTCAGCGGTGCGTTGCAACGAGACGCCGGCGTCACGGTGGTCGGTGACACAGAGGTGACGGGAATCGATGTTGCCGGCGGACGAGTCCGGGCGGTATTGACAAGTAATCCCGAGCACGAGCGCCTCGAGTGCGACCGCGTAGTCATCGCCACCAACATCTGGGCGCCGCTCTTAGGTGATGATCTGGGGGTACCGATCCCGCTGATGGGATACGAGCATCAGTACCTGCGAACCGGCCCCCTTCCGGAGTTGGATCGGTTCAATCCTTCCCAACCCGAGGACGAAATCGTGTATCCCTCGGTGCGAGAACTCGACACCTACATCTACTTCCGCCAGCATTGGAACTCATTCGGGGTTGGAAGCTATCGCCACGCACCTCGGCCGGTGCCGGCGTCCTTGGTAGGACCCAACGCCATCCATCCCTTCACGCCCGCCGACTTCGAAGGGGAGGCTTGGGAGAAAGCGCGCCGGATCTTCCCACTTCTGGCCAACACGGACTTCCGGACCTATCCACGGACGATCAATGGGATCTTCGCCTTTCCGGTCGATGGCATGCCCATCGTCGGGCCAGCCCCAATCGAAGGCGTCTGGGTGGCGGCGGGTTCCTGGCTCACCCACGCCGGTGGCGTCGGCAAGACACTGGCCGAATGGATGACCTCGGGTGACACCGAATGGGACCCCCGTCTCATCGATGTCAATCGTTTCCATGGCTTTCAAACCACCCGGCGCTTCATCGAAAAGGTGTGCGACAAGAACTACGCCGAGATCTACGACATCATCCACCCCCGCGAACCGATCACGGAACCGCGCGATGTGAGGCTTTCACCATTCGACGAGAGGCATCGAGCCCGGGGAGCGGTCTTCACCACCTTCGCCGGCCTCGAGCTCCCCAACTGGTTCGAGTCCAACTCTGGCCTCGTTGAAAAATTCGGCGACCAGATCCCCGCGCGGAGCGGCTGGGCGGCAGAGCATTGGTCCCCTATCCAGGGAGCCGAGCACCTTGCCACCCGCAACTCGGTTGGCCTCATCGACCTCACCGGTCTCTCCATAATCGAAGTCTCCGGCCGCGATGCCTTGGGCGCCGTGCAGTGGCTGTGCTCCAACCAGATGGATGTGGGGCTGGGAAGAGTCGTGTACACGACGTGGCTCACTCGAGCGGGCGGAGTTCGCAGAGATCTGGCCGTGGCTCGCCTCGAGCCGGCGCGGTTCTGGATGTTCGTCGGTGAAGGCACGAGACCGCGTGATCTCGACTGGGTAGTTCGCCAGACTTCAGGGTATGACGTCGCAGTTGCCGACGTCTCCGATTCGTTTACCGCTCTCGGGTTGTGGGGGCCCAACGCCCGGCAGGTGCTCGAACGTGTCTCGTCGTCCGACCTCGACTTCGGATATTTCCGGGCCCGGTGGATCGACCTCGGCTACACCCGGGCCTTGGCGGTGCGCATTTCTTATGCCGGCGAGTTCGGATGGGAGCTGCATTTTCCCCCCGAGGCTGCTCTCCCGGTATGGGATCGGCTGATCGATGCCGGCGCAGACGTGGGTCTGACTCCGTTTGGCTTCGGCGCCTTTGACTCCTTGCGATTGGAAAAGGGTTACCGGGGCTGGGGAACCGACGTCCACACCGAATACAACCCTTACGAGGCGGGGCTTGGGTGGACGGTCCGGCTGGACAAAGGCGACTTTCTTGGCGCCGACGCCTGTCAGCGACTCGTAGCCGAACCGCTCAGGAAGAAGCTGGCTTGTCTGACCTTCGACCACGCCGAAGACGTCGTCTTGGGATACGAGCCGATCATGTCTGGTGACCAGTGCCTCGGTCACGTCACCAGTGCGAACTTTGGCTACTCGGTTGGAAAGCCCATTGCCTATGGCTATCTTCCCGCGGAGACCGCAGTGGAGGGAACCAAGGTCGAGGTCATCTACTTCGGCGAGCGGCTTTCGGCCACAGTTGCCCCCGATCCGCTCTTTGATCCCAAGATGACCCGAATGAAGGACTGATGCCGCGGGAAGGAGCGACTCGAGCCGAACGGCGAGCTAGCCGCAGCGGTGGGGTCCACCAACTGGCCTGGCGATCACTACGCAACCCCTATCGCCCGATCGAGGTCATCTCGGCTGACCAAATCGAGGCCATCCACCAAACGTCATTGCGAATCCTGGCCGAAATCGGGATGGACTTCCTGCACCCGGAAGCCTTGTCGATCTTCTCTGAAGCCGGAGCCGAGGTAGAAGCCGGGACCGAGCGGGTTCGCTTCGACCCCGACTGGGTCGCCGACAAGGTGTCAACAGTGCCAAGCACTTTCGCACTGCATGCCCGCAACCCCGAGCACAACGTCACAGTCGGTGGAAACCACATCAATTTCGCCACCGTCGCCTCTCCCCCCAACTCTTCAGATGCGGATCGGGGACGACGCAGCGGCAACTTCGACGACTTCCAAAACCTGATCCGGTTGGGGCAGAGCTTCAACATCATCCATCTCTTCGGTGGATACCCAGTCGAGCCGGTCGATCTCCCCCCGAGTACCCGCCACCTCGATTGTCTGTCGGCGGTCGTAACCCTGGGCGACAAGGCGTTTCATTCGTATGCGTTGGGGCGGGAGCGGATGACCGACGCGATCGAGATCGCTCGCATCGGCCGGGGCATCAGCTCAGAACAGCTTCGCAAGGAGCCCTCGTTGTTCACCGTGGTCAACACTTCTTCGCCCCTGCGACTCGACGGCCCGATGATCGAAGGCCTGATCGAGATGGCCCTCATGGGCCAGGTTGTGATCGCCACGCCCTTCACTCTCTCGGGCGCAATGGCGCCCGCCACCATCGCCGGGGCTCTCGCTCAGCAAAACGCCGAGGCGCTGGCCACGATCGCGCTGATTCAGTGCGTAAATCCCGGTGCTCCCTCGATGTATGGCGGATTCACCTCCAACGTCGACATGCGCTCCGGCGCCCCTGCGTTTGGCACTCCGGAGTACACCAAAGCGGCGCTAGCTGGGGGCCAGCTCGCCCGCCGATACGGATTTCCCTATCGATCCTCGAATGCCTGTGCTGCCAACGCGGTCGATTCCCAGGCCGCGTATGAGGCCGAGATGTCGACCTGGGGGGCGGTCATGGGGCACGCCAACCTCATCATGCATGGCGCCGGCTGGATGGAAGGAGGACTGACGGCTTCGTTCGAGAAGTTCATTATCGATGTGGAGATCCTGCAGATGATGAGCGAATTCCTACAGCCGTTGACGGTCGACGAAGCCAGCCTGGCCCTCGACGCCATTGCCGAAGTCGGGCCCGGTGGTCACTTCTTTGGCGCTGCCCACACTCTCGAGCGCTACGAAAGCGCCTTCTATGCCCCGATTGTCTCTGACTGGCGGAATTTCGAGAGTTGGGAACTGGCTGGTTCCCCCACGGCGGAACAGCATGCCAACCGGGTTTGGAAACAGGTCTTGGAAGCCTTCACCCCGCCTCCGCTCCCCGAAGCCCGGGCCGCCGAGCTCGCCGACTTCGTCGAACGGCGCCGATCCGAGGGAGGAGTTAGCGGTTGAGTCAAGGCGCGACTACCACCCGCCCTTGCATGTTGGGATGGATCGCACAGAAGTAATCGAAGGTACCGGCGCTCTCGAACGTCACCGTGCCGCTGGCGTTCTGGTCCAGGGGTCCCGTGTCGAAGCCTTCGCCGGTGACGGTATGGGGCGTCGGATCGTTGTTGGTCCAGGTGACCGTGGTGCCGACATTGACCCGCAGGTCCGTTGGCTCGAATGCAAACCCGGAGATGAACACCGCTGAGTCGGACGCTTCTGATTCGAGGCCGCCCTCGGTGGCACCGGGCAGCGGAGCCAGGTCGGCTGCGCCGTCGTGCACGGTGAAGGTTGTCTCCATGCCGAGCTGGTCGTGCTCGCCATGGGCGTCCTCGATCGGGCAGTCGATGTCATAGGTTCCGGGAGCAAGGTCGGCCACCAGCAACCCCGTCTCGCCGGGGCCGATGGCCTCGGCTCGCCACTCGAGCCGGTCCCTCCCGGATCCCGAGGTACGGATTCGTAGCGCGTGGTCCACGGTCCCGAGGTTGCGGAAGCGAAATGTGATCGTCCCCGGACGCGCCTCCGCGGCCGATGGCACCAACGCCCACTCTCCGAGGGTGATGTCGACTCCCGGGATTCCCTCGCCGGGCAGTCCGCCAGCTGCCGGTAACACCGGGGCAGTCCTGGTGGGGCTTGAGCTAGGAACCGTGCTCGTTGGGTTGGCAGTGGCAACGTCGTCAGCTGGGGTCGCCGGATCCGAGGTACAGGCGGCCAGCATTAGACACGCTGTCGTGGCTGCTGATAGGACACGCGTCCATGGGGTCATTTCGCTCCTCCTGATTAGTGAGGAGCAAGCATCTCTGGAGGGGGGTCAAGGGCGCCTCAGTCCAAAGTCAGAAAAGCGTCAAGACCGATCGGCCTGGGGTCAGCCAGGACCAGGGCAGCCGCCTCTTTCAGGCGCGGGCGTCGAAGCTGCCGGTGATGGTGACGCCGTCAACGGTGGCCCCACTCGCCCGGAAGCCGACGGCATCGGCGCAGGAGAAGCTCCCGGCGGCCCCATCGCTCCCTTTGTGATCGACCTCCACCTCGCAGGTGTCGGTGGTGGTGGCGAGAGTCAAATCGGTCGTGGCGTACGAGATGTAGTTGTCCTCGGCCTGAAGGCTGATCGTCAGGAGACCCTCCCCTGATCCATCCGCATTAGGGGTGAATGTGAGAGCCCAGTTGCCGTCGATGAAGGCGCTCGCTGCCGGGAAGAAATACCAGGTGTCCTCGACCTCATCGACGTTGCCTCCGATGCGAAAGTTGACGGTGCCGGTGTCGGAGAGATCGACGCCGCCGACCGCACTCTCGCTTTCGGCCTCGTCGCTGGCCTCGGAATCGCCTTGGCCTTGAGCTTCGCTCGAGCTTTCCGAATCCTCGTCCGCCGCCTGGCCGCCGGACCCTCCGCAGGCCACGGTCAGCATCGAGAGCACCAGGAACAGCACAAACGCACGGCGATAGGTCATAGACGGAAACTATCGAAGGTCGGCCCTCGGTCGCACTAGGGAATCCCCCAGGTCATGAGAACGGCCTCTCACCGCGTAGGCTCGCTCTGTGAAGGCGACTGATCTGCTGGCTCAGATAGAGACCATCGGCCGAGAGCCCACCACCGGCGCCTACCGACGTTTTTCCTGGACCGCAGCCGACGCTGAACTACGGCGATGGTTCTCCTCACAGGCCATCACCAGGGGACTATCCCTCCAGGTCGACCGCAACGGAAATCTTTGGGCTTACCGGGGCGACCCGGCGCCAGGAGGGGTCGTTGCCGTCGGAAGTCATCTCGATTCGGTCGCCGACGGTGGTCAGTTCGATGGACCGCTGGGCATCGCCTCCGCCTTTGCCGCCCTCGATCTCATCGCTGCCCAGGGAGTTGATCCCCAAAGGCCGCTGGCGGTGGTGGGCTTTGTCGAGGAGGAGGGGGCCCGCTTCGGGGTGGCCTGTCTCGGGTCCCGGCTCGCAACCGGAGTGATCGAGTCCGAAAAGGCCGTGGCGCTGAGCGACAGCCAGGGCGTCACCTGGGCCGAAGCCATGATGGGGGCCGGGCTCGACGGACGCTCGATCGGATCTGACCAACCGCGGCTCGAGCAGTTGCGCTGTTTCGTCGAGCTCCACATCGAGCAGGGCCGGGCCCTCGAACCGGCCGGGGCGGCGGTGGGGGTCGGCACGGAAATCTGGCCCCACGGCCGTTGGCGGTTGGTCTTCGAGGGAGAAGCCAATCACGCCGGCACCACCAGCATGGACGACCGTCAGGACCCGATGCCCGCGCTGGCGGAAACCATTCTCAGGGTGACAGAGGATGCCCGCCGCCTTGGGGCCCGGGCAACTTTTGGACGCCTCCTGGTCGAACCAAACGGGATCAACTCAATTCCTTCCTTGGTGACCGGGTGGCTCGACGCCCGCGCCCCCAATCAGGAATTGTTGGATGAGGTCACCGGATCGCTCCAAACCCACCCGGGAATCACCGTCACGATGCAGTCCTCATCACCAGCTGTGCAATTCGACCCGGCGCTACGAGCGAGCGTGGAAGAGGCCCTTCCCTCTCTGCCTCAGATCCCGACCGCAGCCGGTCACGATGCAGGAATCCTTTCCGGGGCGGGGATACCAACCACGATGCTCTTTGTTCGCAACCGGAGCGGTATCTCCCACTCCCCGAAGGAACATGCCGACCCCGCCGACATCGAGGCCGGGGTCGAAGCTCTGGCGCGGGTAATCGCACATCTGGCCGGAACGTGACGTCGTACTGGTGCCAACAAGCATGGATTTCGGGGCAGGCCGTGTCGTCGGTGGCCATCGAAGCAGGTGTCGATGGAAGGATCACCGCCGTCGAGGTAGGAGTCGATCCGGGCGACAGCCATTGCTTAGAGGGTTTGGTGTTCCCCGGGCTGGCCAATGCTCACTCCCACGCCTTTCATCGGGCTCTCCGTGGACGAGCCTCGACTCAAAGGGACTTTTGGGCCTGGCGGGAGGCGATGTACCGGGTCGCCGATGGCCTCGATCCTGACTCCTACTTCGAATTGGGCGCAAGGGTTTATCGGGAGATGACCCTGGCCGGTTTCACCGCCGTCGGCGAGTTTCACTACCTGCACCACGGGCGCGGCGGAACCCCTTATTCGAACCCCAACGCCATGGGCGAGGCTCTCAGGCATGCGGCGGCGACAGCCGGGATTCGGCTAACCCTCCTCGATACGTGCTACCTCGAAGGTGGAATCGGAATTGAGCTTTCTCCGACCCAGCAACGTTTCGCGGACGGATCGGTGCAGGCGTGGAGCCAGCGGCGGCAACTGCTGATCGAAGACGCCAACACTCGCATCGGAGCAGCGATCCACTCGGTGAGGGCCGTCAAGCCCGATGATCTCGCTCTGGTCGCGGATGATGCCAAAGGCGTTCCCCTTCACGTCCACCTGTCCGAACAGATGGCCGAGAACGAAGCGGCGCAAGCTGCATTCGGTCTTTCCCCAACCGAGCTCTTGCAGAGGGCGGGGGCTTTGAGTCCGCTCAGTACCGCAGTCCATGCCATCCACCTCAGCCCTCAGGACCGCCAAATCCTGGGTGGGTCGGGGGCGACGGTTTGCGCCTGCCCCACCACCGAGGCTGACCTCGGCGATGGGATCGGGCCGTTCTCGAGCCTGGCTCGCTCGGGTGTTCCCCTGGCGGTGGGGACCGATCAGCACGTGCGCATCGACCCCTTCGAGGAGGTACGCCGCCTCGAGATGGATCAACGTCTCGCTCTGGGAGGCCGGCGCCATTTCAGCGCTGCCGACCTGGTCGAGTGCTTGAGCGAGAACGGATACCGATCAATCGGATGGGACGAGGGCGGCAAAATCGCCGTCGGATGCTTGTGTGACTTGGTGGCGGTCCGCACCGATACGTTCCGGACGGCGGGCGCCGACCCGTCGTCATTGATTTGGTTAGCTGGGCCGGGAGATATATCGGAAGTTGTCGTGGCTGGGAGGACCATCGTCTCTGAGGGGACGCACCTCCTCAGCGCGGATTGACCATCACCTCCCGGGCAGTTTGAGACAGGGTGGCGGTCATCGATTCCAGAGGCCCGCGGCCCACAAAGCGCCGCCAGAGCAAGCCGAAGGCAATCGCCGCAGAGGCATGGATCAAAAAGAGGCTCATCCGGTCCCCCCTGCTTGCTCCCGTGGCCAAGGCAGCCACATGGAAGGTGTAAATCGACAAGGTCATCGCCCCCGCCGCCGCGATCCAGTGGACCAGGCCAGCAATCAAAAGACACGCGCCGATCACCACCAAAGAGGTCCCGAGGGTGTGAGCCAGGTCGAAAGGAGTTGCGGAATGAGGTGTGGAGACCGCCAAGTACCACCAGGTAGTGGTCGGGGTGATACCAAAGAACTGTATAGGCAGCTCATCGACGAGCCTGGATCCCCCGAGCGGTCCCAGCAGCAAGGCGGAGCAGAACTTGGCCGCCACCGCCAGAGCCCCTCCCGCGAAGAGGATCTTCAGGGCATGCGCCTTCAGATTGAGGCGCCCAAGGCCCATTCCCATCCATAAGTACGCCATCCACGAGAACAAGGGGTAGTAGCCGGTCAAGAAGATCTCACGGAAAAGCAGACCTGGCTGGGCGAGCATGTCGAAATCGGGCACGGCAAGATTGGGGTCTGGAAGTCCCATCCTGAGGAGGTGACTGAGAACCGGGCCGGCCACGATCCAAACCGAGGCCATCCAGAGCAGTGCCTTGGCCCTGAGCCCGAGAAAGACTGATGCGAGCAGGAAGAGGAATCCGTAGTTGACAAGGATCACCGCCACCCCCGATTGGAGTTCGCCCAAGAACAGGCCGATCAGGCCGATCACCGCTGCCCGCACGACCAGGGCCGTGCCCGCAGCCCGCAGCGCCTCCCCCTTGGGTGGCTCGGTCCGTCCGTAAGCCAGAGCCAGCCCCACCCCGGCCAGCACTGCGAATAGCGCCGAGGATCGGCCAGAGGCGATGAAGTAAGCCGTCGAGATGGTGTTGTCGGGATCGCGGGAGGGAAGGATGTGGACCGCCATCATCCCGATGAGAGCCAGGCCTCGAGCGGCGTCGACCCCGACCAAGCGTTGGGGGGCTTCAGAAGTCACTAGGTGGCGGATCCGCCCCGCCTAATTCTCTTGAAACGGGTCCGTCCAGGTGCGCTGTTCGTTGCGCAACGCATTGGCGAGTTCGGTCCGGGAGCGAACACCGAGCTTGCGGTAGACGTTGCCGAGGTGGTACTCGATCGTCTTGGGATTGACGAATAGAGTCGCCGCTGCCTCCCGGTTGGTGGCCCCGCGGGCGACGATTTTCGCCACCTGCCGCTCCTGTCGGGTGAGGCTTGCGACCGAGCGCGGCTGTTGAAGGGTCTCCCCGCTCAGCTCCAATTCGGATCGAGTGCGCTCGATCCAGTAGGCGGCCCCCAGCCCTTCAAAAATCTCGAGGGCCCGACGAAGATGACGCCGCGCCTCCTCACGTTTCTTCGCCCGGCGCAGGCGTTCGCCGTACGCCAACTCGGTGCGGGCCAGCTCGAAGGGAGTCGGCAGGCCCTCTTGGATCGCCAGTGCCGTCTCGAATGGGTCGCGAAAATCCTCTTCGTCGGAAGCGAGTCCAATGGCCCGATGCCCCACCGCCATCGCCGACCGTCGCCCCATCGCTTCCCCCCGAGTGGTGAGCGACTTGGCGATCAACATCGCTTGGTCCCGATCCCCGAGACGGACCAGCGCGTCGACGAGGTCTGCGTCGACCGGAAACAACCAGGGGTCTGATCCGCCCCGCTCGCAGAGAGACCGGCTTTCCTCGAGGTGTTCTGCCGCCGGTTGATAGTTGCTCAATCCCAGTTCCAGGAATCCGAGGGCACCACGTGCCATGGCGGTGGCGAGCTTTAGCTCCGACCGAACTTCGGCCTCAAGCGCCACCCGGGCATGAAGTCGAGATGAGGCCTCGTTCCCAAAGGCTGCCTCGACACGAGCGAGAAGGGCGGAGGCAAAGGCGGCTTCGGCGGGCTGGGAGAGTTCTTCGAAGAGGTGGAGGGCTTCGGCGGCGTGGAGACGGGCGTCGTCCCAACGACCCGTTCGAAACTCGAGTTCGGCCAGCGGCAACAGCGCTTGGGGGAGATACGCAAAGAAGCCGCCCTCTCGCTGGATCTTGACTGAGCGTTCGATGAAGGCGCTTGCCAACTCATATTCCTCCAGCCAAATCAGGGGCCACCCGATGCCGAGGCTGTGGATATGCCCGTGTGGGGCGGCGATCGCCTCCGTGGCGGCGGTCCGTGCGCTCGATCGGGCTCGTTCGTCGCCAGCCATGGTCTGCGCCATGGCCAGAGCGGTGAGATGGAGGACCTCCAGCTTGTCCTCGGGCACGAGTTGAAGTGCTTGCTCGACTTCATGCAGAGCTTCGGTGGCCTCCAGTCGGTGAACCCGAAACTTGGAGGCCACCAGCAGCATGGTCGCCGCCCGTTGCGGACTGCTCTTGGCAATCTGCGCCGCTTCCATTCGCAATGTGGCGTAGGCGCCGGCGGAGTCACCGCTCCGCATTCGTATATCGGCCTCCAGCAAGAGCAAATCGGGGTCCATGGGCCCGTTACCGCCTTCGGCTCGGGCTTGACCGATCAGTGCGACGGTGAGGTCCATGTTCCCTGCTCGATGAGCAGCCCTGGCCGCGGCCGTCAATCGACGACTCCGAGTGGCCCCGACCCCGGTGAGCTCGGCCGCCCGCCGAAATGCGGCTGCCGCCGGGGCCGCGGCGCCCCGGGCCAAAGCGCGATCGGCGACTCCCTCAAGAGCGAGGGCGACACTTTCGTCACGGCCGGCGGTCGCCGCGGCGAGGTGCCAGGCACGCCGATCGGGGTCATCGACCGTCTCAGCAATGGCGAGGTGGACGCGTCGCAGCTCAACTGGGTCGGCAGTCATGTGAGCCACTGACCTCACGAGCGGATGTCGGAACTTGAGAGTGGCACCGTCCTCGGCGATGAGCTCGGAAGAGAAAGCCTCTCTGAGATCGGCCATCGCGAGGCCGAGTCGATCCCAAACCGGATTGAGGGCGGACACTTCGGCGGTGCCCTCCTCTGCGACGCACAGCAGCGCCAGACGACATCGATCGGAAAGCCGCTCGAGGTGACTGCCAAACGCTCCCTGAAGTGAGGCGGTGACAGAGACGGGCCCCTCGAGCCCGGCCGTGACTTCCACTCCCTCTAAGACCCGTGGCAGCTCCACCAGCGCCAGCGGGTTGCCGGCGGCGAGATCGAGGATCCGGCGGGCTGTGCGCGGGCGCTTTTTAGCAATCTCCCCCACCAGGGCGGTAGCCGAGCTTTCCGACAGCGGGCCGAGAACGACCACTTCCCCTCCGTGCTCGGGCGGAAGCAATCCCCGGGTGGTGATCACCACCCCGACCCCGGCGGTTTGGCTGCGCCGAGCGATGAAGTCGACGACGTCCTTGGTCGCGGTGTCGAGCCACTGGTAGTCATCGATCAGGATCAGCAGAGGCTCTTCGGCCGCGTAGTCGCCGAGTAACCGAAGGACGGCGGCGTTGATCGCCAGTCGATCACCGGCGGGCGCTTCGCTCAGAGCGAGAGCTGTTTGCAGGGCTGCTTTCTGGGGACCGGGAAGTGAGTTGAGCCGTCCCTCGAGAGGACGGAGAAGATCGGAGAGGACGACGAAGGGCAGGTCAGATTCGGACTCTCGCCCCTCCACCATGAATGCCGTCACTCCATAGTCAGGAGCAGTCATCGCGGCCCAATCGAGCAGGGTGGTTTTCCCCATCCCGGGATCTCCCACAACCGCCAGGGTTCCGCCTTCGCCAGACCGGCTTCGAGTGAAGAGGGAACTGAGCTCCTCTTGCTCCAGCTCCCGTCCCAGGATCACGACGAAATTATATGGACACCCTTCCGGCGAGACCTATGTCCCCCGGCCTATCCGGCGATGATTTGAAGCTCCGTGCCGATCCGATCGGCCATTTCGGCACAGGTCTGCAGATCGGGATGGCGAACTACGACCATCCCGTCACCGACCAGCTGCTGCTTCCAATTGCGCCGCAGGGCTCCGATGGGATTTAGTTCGACCGCCGCCACCCAAGGGTCGAGTTCCGCCAGCAGGTGATCCAGGCCCTCGTATCTGAGGATCCGGCCCTCGCCGATCGCCCGCTTGAAGACGGTGGCGGCGTTGAACTTGCGCTCGAGCGGCTGGGAGATGCGCCCGTGCACAGCGGCCTCCGCCCAGGACCTGAACAAATCGATATCAGACGCGAAGTTCATCGCATCGACCGTTCGCCCACCCGGCGGCCTGGCCCCGATCTCCCCGAAGACCGCCTCACCATCAGGTCTCAGGTACCACTCCATGTGGGTGAATCCGTCCCGGAATTTCATTGCCTTCAGAACTTGATGGCCCATGTCCTTCCCTGCCGCCAGGTAAGGGACGTCAGGATCTCGGAGGGCAACGGTTTGCTGGCTCACCCATTCGTGGGTCTTCCCGATCAGTGGCCGCGGTCGGTACCAGCACATGTTGTAGAAGAGGACGCGGCCCTCCGAGCAGATGCTGTCGAAGGTGAACTCTTCCCCATCGACAAACTCCTCCACACTCACCTCCTCGACGTGGCGAAGTTTGGGGAGGATCTTTTCGAGTTGCGCGCGATCGTTGACGCGGAAAGTGTCGGCCGATCCGGCGCCAGCTATCGGCTTGACAATGGCCGGGTAACCAATTTGATCAATTGCTTTCCAGACGTCATCGATCGACTTGGCCGAGTAATGGTGCGGCGTCCGGATGCCCGCCGCATCCAGAACTTGCTTCATCGCCTCTTTGTCGCGAAAGGGAACCGTCTCCACTTGGTTCATGCCCGGAATTCGCAATAGCTCTCGAATCTGGGCAGCGAGGATCATCAACGGCTCCCACAGCGATTCGATTCGCTCGATTCGCACTCGCTCTCCGATGGCGGCCGCAGTCTCGAGCACCGACTCGGGCCGGGAAAAGCTCACCTGGTAATAGGCCATCAATGCCCGGCGGGCCTTCTCGGGGACGTTGTGCTCGGGCTGATCGCCGAGCCCGATGACATTGGCTCCGACCTCGGCCAGGCCGCGCACGAAGTCGGTCATCTCCGTTGGAAATCCCGGGGAGAGAAACAAAACGTTCATCCCAGCTCCACCTTCACGTTGCTGACGATGGCTGCGATGGCCTCTTCCACCCGGCTGGTTTCGGGATGCCGAACGATCACAAAACCCTCGCCCTCATAGTGACCACTAGGGGCTTGTCCCTCTCGCGGAAGCTGCACTTCGACCACTGTTCCCGCCGCCAGGGCTTGGGCGCGGTCGAGCCCGGTAATCCCGACCACCCGCCCTTGGCCCTGTCCGCGCAAATATGCTGCCCCAACCGCGAATTTGCGGGCCGGTGGGTCGAACTCCTCATATGTCATGAGCCGTCCCCACGCCTCATAAAGATCGAAGTCGTGAGCGTATGAGATCAAGGTCGAGAACTGAGCGCCCGGGGGGCGGACCGCGGCTTCCGAAATTGCAATCGAACCGTCTGGCCGGCGGAACCACTCCATGTGGACCAGACCGGTCTCTAGGCCGAGAGTGGCAATCGCCCGCGGCCCGGCCTGACGAATAGCCTCGTACTCAGGCCCGGAGATGTCCTGGGGGAGGATGACCGCCCACTGAATCCAGGGGTTCTCCATCACCTGGAGAGGAGTGGGGTAATAGCGGGTGATGTTCCACCAAACCGGACGTCCTTTGACGAAGACGCAATCGAAGGCGTGTTCTTCGCCGATGACGAATTCCTCCAGCAAGGTCGGTTGCTCTTCGTTCGGCGCTGACCAGTGAAGCCAATCCTCGACTTGTTGGGGATCGTTCAATCGAAATGTATTGCGGGTACCCGAGCCCGCTGGGGGCTTCGCCACCACCGGCAGCCCGATCTCGGAGATGAAGCCAAGAGCTTCGTCCGCTGAGCCCACCAGGCGATGACGGGCACACGGGAGGCCGTTCCGCGCCATGACGCTCTTCATCCGGTCTTTGTCGCGGAAGTTGCGAGCGGTCTCGACACCTATTCCAGGAATGCCGAGCTGTTCGCGCACCACCGCCAGCGGAACCTGCAATTCCTCGAGCGGGCCCATCAGCCGATCGACGCCACCCATTTCGCGACCGATGGCCCCGACAGCCCCCACCAGATGAGCTGTGTCGAGAGCGTTGTCGACCTTGAGGTGCGAGGTGAGGCGATTGCTCACCTCGGACCCGAGTTTCTCCCGCGGATCGTGGCTAATCAGGCCAAGGCGGACGCCGGGTGTCCGGGCGACGGCATCTATGAAGCGGGCGGTGGTGGGAAGAAAGTAAGGCGCTACGAAAACGACTTCGGGCACCACAAAACGGTAGTGGGCACCGACCTGGCCCCGCCGGACGGAGGGCGTGACAGAATCGAGTTGTGCGAATCCTGTTCGTGGCTGCCGAGGTCGCGCCCTTCTCCAAAACCGGCGGTCTGGCGGATGTGGCTGATGCTCTCCCCGAAGCCCTGCAGTCGATCGGACATGAACCCATGGTGGTCAGTCCCTTTTACTCCCGTCTGCAGGAGGCAAACCACCGCCTCCATCGGGTTTTCGAATCGGTTCCCATCACCCTGATGGGGGGCGAGCCTTTCGACGCCTACCTGGCCGAGGACGGTCGAAATTGGTTCATCGACAATCCCCGGTACTACCACCGGGAGGGGATTTACCGCAACGATGGTGACGAGCACCTCCGCTTCTTGTTTCTGACCCACGCCGCGCTCGAGCTCTGTCGACGCCGCTCGTGGTCCCCCGAGATCGCCCATGCCAACGACTGGCACACCGGGTTGCTGCCGCTGTTTCTTCGTAGCACCTATCGGAGCGATCCGGTTCTCGCTCAGACTCGGTCCATCTACACGATCCACAATCTCGCCTATCAGGGTGTCTTCGGAGCCGACGTCGCCGGCGAGCTCAACATGGGAACCGAGAGCTACCTCCTCCACCAGGATCATCTCCGGGAGGGCCGCCTCTCCTTCATGGAGCATGCCCTGATGTACGCCGATGCCATCACCACCGTATCGCCCACTTACGCCAGGGAGATCCAAACCCCCGAGTACGGGGTCGGCCTCGATGGAATGCTCCGGTACCGCTCGCGCGATCTCTACGGGATCCTGAACGGGATCGACACCACCGTTTGGAACCCACGCACCGATGTCCGCATACCGGTCAACTACTCCGAATCCTCCCTCGAAGCCAAGGCCGGCAATAGAGCAGCGCTGCTGGAGCGGGCAGGTCTAATGGGAGGCCCCAACCAGATGACGGTCGGAGTGGTCAGTCGCCTCACCGGCCAGAAGGGGATCGAGCTCATGATCCGCCCGCTCGCCCGCCGCCTGGAATCTGGGCACATCAATTTCGTGGCCCTGGGATCGGGGGAGAATCGGTATGAACGGGCACTCACCTGGCTCGCATCGACCTTTCCTTCCAGCGCCCATTTCCAACAGGGATACGACGAGGACATGGCCCACCTGATCGAAGCCGGTGCCGACGTCTTTCTCATGCCTTCGCGTTATGAGCCGAGCGGACTCAATCAGATGTACAGCCTGGCCTACGGCACCCCGCCGATCGTCCGGCGGACGGGGGGCTTGGCCGATTCGGTCACGCATTACGATTCCGGGCCGGGTGAGGGAACCGGGTTCGTCTTCGACCACTACACCGAAGTTGGCCTGGCCTGGGCACTCGATCAAGCCCTGGCGATATATCCGAACCGGGAACAGTGGGAACGGCTGCAAAGGAACGGAATGTCAGAGGACAACTCCTGGGAGCGGCGAGCGAGCGAATATGACTATCTCTATCGCAAGGTGATCGGATCGTGAACGTGATCTTCGTTGAGCCGAGCTTTCCCAATTATCAGCGCGAGTTCCCCCGGGCGTTGGCATCGGTGGGGGCCACCGTGATCGGAATCGGCGAGCGCCCCAAAGACTGGCTCGATCCCGAGATGAAAGGTTGGCTCACCCACTACGAACAGGTCGGATCGGTAGTCGACACAGAAGCGCTCGAGCAAGCCGTGAGACTCGTCCAGTCCCGGGTAAATGTCGACCGGCTCGAGGCGACGATCGAGGCGCATGTCGAAGCGGCGGCCGCGGTGCGGGAACGATGCGGGATTCCCGGGACGTCCTCCTATACCGCCTTCTTGTGCCGCGACAAGCCCGCCATGAAGGAAGCCCTCCGCCAGGTGGGGGTCCCGACCGCACAATCGGCGGGGGTGGGAAGCGCCGAAGAGCTCTACGCCTTTGCCCATCACGTCGGTTATCCGTTGATCATCAAGCCCAGGGATGCCGCCGGTGCCTCAGGCACCCGCCGGGTTGACAGCGACGCCGATGTGCAGGCCGCTCTCCCCTCCCTGGGTTTCGACTACGGGCGCTCGGTAGCGGTCGAAGAGTTCATCGAGGGACACGAGGGCTTCTATGACACGATCTCGATCGACGGGAAAGTCGCGTGCGATTTCGTCAGCCATTACTACCCGGGTGTTCTCGAGGCGATGCGCACCCGATGGATCTCACCGGTGTTCATCACCAGCAACCGCATCGACCAGTCGGGCTACGACGAAATAAAGGCGCTGGGCCGGCGGGTGATTCCGGCTTTGGGGATCGGCACCTCCGCCACCCATATGGAGTGGTTCTACGGGCCGAAAGGCCTGAAGTTCTCCGAGATCGGTTGCCGGCCGCCTGGGGTCGGGGCCTGGGATCTCTACTGCGCCGCCAACGATCTCGACGTCTACCAGGAATGGGCGATGGCGGTTTGTTACGGCAGAATCTCTCGCCAACCCTCGCGTCGCTTCTCCGCCGGCATCATCGCCCTTCGCCCCGACCGAGACGGCGTGATCAGTGGCTACGAAGGCATGGCTGAGGTGCAGGATCGCTATGGAGGGTTGATCATCGACTATCACTTGCCGCCGCCAGGAACCCCCACCCAACCGGTCGAAGCGGGATACATGGCCAACGCCTGGATCCGGATGCGCCATGAGGATTACGACGAATTGCGGGGAATTCTTCAGCACGTCGGCGAGATTGCGCAGGTGCGGGCGGTCTGATGACAGCACCAGAGATTCTCGAGCCGCTGCGCGATGCTGACGCGGCGGCGATTGACCTCTTCGTCAGCAGCAAGGAATTCCCTCTGGTCGAGGCGGGGAAAGCGACATTCGTCTTCCGGGGGCAAGCCGACGCTGTGGCCCTCCGACCAATGATGGCCGGTTTCCCCGGCCCGTACCGCTTCGCTCGTCTCGATGGCCACGATCTCTGGTGGCTGCGGATCCCTCTACCTGACGGTGCGCGGCTCGAGTACAAGCTCGAGGTCCAGCGGGATCATCATGCCGATTGGATCAACGACCCGCTCAATCCTTTGACCACCACCAATCCCTTCGGCACCAACTCCGTTTGCCGCGGGTTTGGGTACACAGTTCCCGATTTTGCGGAGGTTCACGCCGGCACTCCGACCGGATCGTTCACCGACCTGTTCGTATCCTCTCGGAAACTGACGTTGTACCGGCCCGCATCCTTCGAGCCGGAACGCGCCTATCCGCTGCTCTTTGTCCACGACGGCGGCGACTACCTCCAGTACGGGTCGATGGCGCTCGTACTCGACAACCTGATTCATAAGGGAGTCGTGGGTCCGCTGGTGGTTGCTTTCTCGTGGCCTCAAGAGCGGCTTCACGAATATGCGGCCAACGAGGAGCACGCTCGCTTCGTCGTCGAGGAGGCCCTGCCCGCGATCGGGAACGAGATCCCCCTCCTTGATCGGCGAGTCGTGATGGGAGCCAGCCTCGGAGCAGTGGCCGCGCTCCACACGGCGTGGAGGTATCCGGAAACTTTCGGAGGGATGATCCTCCAGTCGGGGACGTTCGCTCAAACCAGGGGCTGGGGGTCTGCTCAGCACCTTCTCGCTCCCATTGCCAGCCTGTTGCATCGTTTGGAGCCTTCGCGACTGCCCCCGAGGGTGTTCATGTCCTGTGGGACCTTCGAGCGCATGATCGGCGAGAACCGGACCATGTCGCATCGCCTGCAACGAGCTGGCTTGAAGGTGAAGTACGTCGAGAGCCGGGACGGCCACACCTGGGAAGCTTGGCGAGACCGACTGTCGGAGGCTTTGGACTGGGTCTTCTGATGCAGGTTCCAGCGACGCTGCGGGGAACGATCTTGCATGGCCAAAGCGTCACCCTTCGTCCTCCCGTTCCCGACGATGCTTCCTCGCTCTTCTCACCGACCCACGGCGATGAGGAGAAGGATTCGGTGTGGACATATATGGCCTACGGACCCTGGCCCTCCGAGGAAGCATTCACCGAGTGGGTGGCGGAGCGGGCGGCTTCGTCGGACCCCCTGTGGTTCACCGTCGAGCAAGACAGCACTCCCGTGGGAATGGCGACCATGTGCAACTACGTCCCCGAACACCGCAGGGTGGAGTTAGGCCATATCTGGTACATCCCTTCAGCACAACGAACGGTGGTCAACACCGAGGCGACGTACCTGTTGCTCAAGCACAGCTTCGAGAGCTATCAGGCGAGGCGAGTCGAATGGAAGACCGACGTTCATAACGATCGCTCGCGGGCGGCCGCTTTGCGCCTCGGCTTCTCGTTCGAGGGGATATTTCGCCAGCACATGATCGTCAAAGGCCACAACCGCGACACGGTTTGGTTTGCCATGACCGACGGCGATTGGCCCGAGGTCGAGGCCCGGCTG
>DATBKE010000176.1:0-25373 GCA_036556085.1 Acidimicrobiia bacterium
GGGCGAACGCAGGCGCCGATGGCGTCGTGAGCGCGGATTCCGAGCCGGGTTAGCTCGGCCCGCGACATCGCGGCATCGGTCACCACCGAAATGAGCGTCGTGTTGGTCCCGGCCCAGGGCGGAGGCGCCGGCGGTCCGGGAATCGGATCACCACCGGTCAGAGAGCGACCGTCGAGACCGAAAACATCCCCCACCGGATTCATCACCGCCAGCGCTGCTACCAGGTGGCCGTCGGGGGTCGCGACGGAGGCCGAGCCGATCCCGGTCATCACTCGAAGATCAAAGCCGCGCCATTTGCCCGAGGAGGTCGAAGCGCCGGCGCCCACCCGCCCCATCGTTACCTCTGTCGAGGTCGCCCCTCGATATGCCAGGGCTCCCTGGTCCGGGCCGGGGCGTACCCCGCCGCCCTCGAGGGGCAGGTCGAAGACGACGGCGGCGGGCACGATCGGGACCGGGGTGGCCGGAGTCGGATGACCGCGACCATCCTCGAGGAGCTCCCGCACCACCCCTTCGGCGGCCGCCAGCCCGAAGGCACTACCGCCCGTCAGGAGGATGGCCTGGACTTGCTCCACTCTCATGCCGACGCCGAGCAGGTCGGTCTCCCGGGTTCCGGGTGCGCCCCCTCGCACATCGACCCCCGTGACATTTGGTTCCGGAAGAACGATGACGGTACATCCAGTCCTCAGCTCAGGGTCGGTCCAGTGGCCCACCTTCACCCCAGCGATCGCCGTCAGGGTCACGATTCGTACCGGCGCGGGAGGCGAGGTCCGATCTGACAGACCACCTCGTAGGAGATGGTGCCCAGATGCGACGACCACTCGTCGGCGGTCACCTCCTCCTCTCCCTGGGAGCCGAGCAGTACCACTTCTTCACCGACGTTTACCTCTTCGTCTCCGAGGTCGACGATGATTTGATCCATGGTGACGGTCCCTGCCAGCGGGCGGCGCTTTCCCCGAATAAGCACCTCGAGTTTCTCGGTCAAAAGACGCGGCAGGCCGTCCGCGTAGCCGAGTGGAATGGTGGCCACGTAAGCGTCCGTCGGCAGCTCCCGCCGGCGGCCATAGGAGGGGCGCTCGCCGGCGGCCAACCTCTGTACGAAGGCCACATGCGAAACGATCCGCATGGCCGGGCGGAGCCTCACATGGGAGCGAGTGTCGTCACAGGGATGCAGCCCGTAGATCCCGATTCCCAACCGAACCAGGTCGCGGCGTGATGAGGGATGAAGGATGGCTGCTGCGGTATTGGCCATATGGACCATGGGGCCTTCAATCCCTCGAGTGGCTCGGTCGAAGCGTTCCACCTGCTCGCGAGTGAATCCGTCGTCCTCGTCGGAGGAAGCGAAGTGGGTGAAGATCCCACCCAGCGCCAGAAGCGGGTGACGGTCGATGCGGGCCACGAGGTCTCCCACGTCCGCGGGGTTGGCCCCCACCCGGTGCATGCCGGTATTGATCTTCAAATGGACTCCGCTCATCACCGTCGCCGCCTTGCCCAGGGCGTCGATCATTTCACTCCGGTAGACGGTGGGGGTGAGACCCCAGTGGAGTAGCTCGCCAGCATCGGAAGGATCGGGCTCCGAGAGGACCAGGACCGGAGCCTCGATCCCGGCCTCCCGCAGCCGGATCCCTTCCTCCAGCAGTGCCACCGCGATCCACTCCGCCCCCGCAGCTAATGCCGCCTCGGCCACCGGCACATCACCGTGGCCATAGCCGTCGGCTTTGACCACTGCGCAGACGGCCGCCGGAGCCACGAGGTCTCGTAAGGCGCCCACGTTGTGGGCAATCGCCCCGAGGTCGATCTCGACCCACGAAGGTCTCATCGGATCCGACCGATTTCTTCGATCAACGCCGGAGCGGTAACGGTGGTGCGAGTGGCCAGTTGGGCACCGGCCCGTCCGTGCCAAAAGGCAGCCGTCCGAGCGGCGCCAGCCGGCTCAAGACCCTGGGCCAGCAGGGCTCCGATCATTCCGGCGAGGACATCGCCGCTCCCGATCGTCGCCAGTTCGGGTCCACCGGTATTGACGATCCACGGAAGGTCCTCACCCGCGATCACGGTCGGGTTTCCCTTCAACAACACCGTGGCTTGCAACTTGCGAGCCAGGGCAACGGCATTCTCGGGCGAGGGCTCTCCTCCACCCAACCGCCCGAACTCTGCCGCGTGAGGAGTGAGTACCAATTTCGGATCGGGCTCGGTCACGAGCGAGAGGGCGTCAGCGTCGACCACCACCGGCCCGCTCCAGGTGGCGATCAGCTTGGTAGCCAGGTCGTCGTGTTCGCGTCCGAGTCCGGGGCCGATCACCAATACCCGATAGCGATCCGGGAGATCCTCGAACCGGTGATGCAGCAGTTCGGGGGCAGTGGCGGCCGCCACATAAGCGGCGGAGTCGGGCACCGCCAGGCCGACAGCCCCGGCACCGAATTGCAGGGCCGCCCGCCCCGCCATGACTGCGGCTCCGGTCATGCCGACCGCACCACCAACCACCAGAACCGACCCGGCCGACCATTTGTGAGCACGGCGAGACCGCTCAGGTAGCAAGGCATCCGACTCTTCGACGAGACACATTGCCGGATCCGGGGAGGGCAGCCCAATGTCCGCCACCTCGATCGCACCGGTGTAGCCCGGCCCATCCTCGAGAAGCAGACCGGTCTTCAGGGCGCCGAAAGTGACGGTGCGCTCGGCGCGGAAGGCGCCGTGGGCAACCTCGCCGGTGAGGGGATCAACACCGCTCGGGATATCGACCGCGAGAACTCGATCCGGGCTTCGAATCCAGTCCCCGATAACCGGTTGGGTTTCCGCCCGAAACCCGCCTCCAAACAGGGC
Organism: Acidimicrobiia bacterium; assembly: GCA_036556085.1. Classification (GTDB taxonomy): domain Bacteria; phylum Actinomycetota; class Acidimicrobiia; order Spongiisociales; family ZC4RG35; genus JACCTH01. Next base: position 2,818 of record DATBKE010000176.1, read on the forward strand.
ATCGATGATGAGGTCGGAATCAACCGGCGCCGCCAGCGGTTGGGTGGGGACGCGAGCGGCCGCGGTCCGGGCGGCCTCGGTGCGCGGCTCCGAGAAAGCAAAAACTCTGACCCCGATCCCCCTCTGGCGAAGGTAATGAGCCGCGACGTAACCGTCACCACCGTTGTTGCCGGGACCAGCCAGGACCGAAATTTTGCTTCCGTATCCCATCCCCATCTTCACCGCTGCCAGGGCCACTGCTCTGCCGGCGCGGTCCATCAGCACCTCTACAGGCATGTCACTCATTCGATCAAGTCGAGCCGCCTCCGACGGAGTGATCACTGGTAGCACTCAGTGTTCTCCAACGGCGACGGCCATTACCAACGCGCTCTGGTCGGTATGCGTGATCGTGACCAGGACTTCTGTGACACCCAGCGCTTCCGCTCGAGCTTTCCCGGTTCCATAGAGATTGACGGTGGGCTTTCCCCCTCCGGTGATTTCGACATCGGTCCAGCGGATCCGTCGGTAACCGGTTCCCAGAGACTTCATCACCGCCTCCTTGCCGGCAAAGCGGGCCGCATATCGCCGAGCGGGGCTGGCGAATCGTCGGGCATAGTTTCGCTCATGCTCAGTGAAGCAACGTTCGGCAAAGCGGGGATAGCGCTCGAGCAAGGACTCGACACGGGAGATGTCGGCCAGGTCTACCCCCAAACCGAGAATCCTCACTCCACCGTCACCGTCTTCGCCAGATTGCGAGGCTTGTCGACATCGAGTCCCTTGGCCGAGGCGATCTGATAGGCGAGCACCTGCAGGGGCACGACCGAGGTCACGGTGTAGATCAAGTCGGGCCCGGAGGGAACCTCCACGATATGGTCCGCCACCGAGGCCGCCTCCTCGCGATGACCCTCCGCCAGAACCAACAGAATCGTCGCCCCCCTCGCCTTCATTTCTGCCATGTTGGAGAGCGTCTTGCCTCTGACATGCGAGTCGGTCGCGACACCGACCACGAGCACCCCGGGCTCGATCAAAGCAATCGGCCCATGCTTCATCTCGCCGGCCGCATAACCCTCGGCCCTGGTGTAGGCGATCTCCTTGAGCTTGAGTGCCCCTTCCATGGCCACAGGAAAGTCGCCGCTGCGGCCGAGGAAAAAGACGTCGCGGGTGTCGGCCAACTCCTTGGCCAGGTCGGTGATGGCCGGCACCGTTTCGAGCACTTCCTCGACCGAGGCCGGAAGCCGTCTGATGCCTTGCACGAGATTGACGATCGTGCCCTCGTCCATGGTCCCCCGCACCTGAGCAAGGTGGAGACCGATCAGCTGCAGGGCAACAAGCTGGGTGGTGAAGGTCTTGGTGGCGGCCACCCCGATCTCCGGGCCGGCCCTGGTGTAGAGAACCGCGTCGGCCTCCCGAGCCAGGGCCGAGTCCACCACGTTCGAGACACCAACGAGCACTGAGCCCTGGGCGCGGGCGTAGCGAACCGCGGCCAGCGTGTCGAGGGTTTCGCCGGATTGAGAGATTCCGATCACGAGCGACCTCCGATCGAGCACGGGGTCGCGGTAGCGGAACTCGGAAGCGATGTCGATCTCGACCGGCAACCGGGTCCAGCGCTCGATCGCGTACTTGGCCATCATCGCCGCATGGAACGAGGTTCCGCAGGCGACCACGAATACCTTGTCGATCTCGCGCAGCCGCCGCTCGGCCTCAGCGAACTCGGTAAGGCGTACGAGACCGTTGGGGGCGACTCGTCCCCGGAGAGTGTCGGCAATTGCCTTGGGCTGCTCGAAGATCTCCTTCTCCATGAAGGTGGCGTAGCCGCCCTTCTCAGCCGCTTCCAGGTCCCATTCGATGAGGCGCTCGGCGGCCTCGACCAGGTTGCCGTCAAGGTCGGTGATGGTGACCGAATCGGGCCGGAGCGCGACCACCCGATCGTCGTCGACGACGATCATCTGTCGAGTGTGCTCCAAAAAGGCGGGGATGTCGGAGCCAAGGAAGTTCTCGCCCTCGCCCCGTCCCACCACGAGCGGACTCCCCCGGCGCGCTCCGACCAAAAGCTCGGAGTCGGAGGACCTCATGACTACAAGCGCCAGCGCCCCTTCGGCTCGTTTCATGACTGATCGCACGGCCTCCTCGAGGGTGAGATCAGACATGTCTTCGATCATGTGCGCCACCACCTCGGTGTCGGTCTCCGAAGCGAACTCATGGCCGTTTGCTTCCAGTTCGGCTTTCAATTCCGCCCAGTTCTCGATGATCCCGTTGTGGACCACGATCACCTGTCCCGTGCAATCCCGATGGGGATGCGCGTTGATGGTGTTGGGAACGCCGTGGGTTGCCCAGCGGGTATGACCAATTCCGGCATGAGCATCGGGAACCCCGGCTCTCGCCAGAGATCGCTCGAGGTCCGCTATTCGGCCCGCCTGCTTCACAATGGCGATTCCGTTCTCCTCCCAGAACGCCACTCCTGCCGAGTCGTACCCGCGATATTCCAGGCGGGCGAGTCCGGGAATCAGGATTTCGACCGCCGAACGCGGCCCTACATAACCGACGATGCCACACATGACGAAGTCCTCTCGCTCACGACGGCAACGTTTCGCTGACCACCGGTTGGGCCAGTGTCACCGAGACCGCCTCTGTTCCGGAATCGCTTCCGGGTTTTCTCGGGTCTCTTACGGCTGTGACCAGCCGGGAAGGCATCCGCCGAATCTTTCGATGACCTTCCTCCTCGTCACCTCTCCCAATTCTGGGGGAGGCCAGGCGCTGTTAGTTATGAACCGTCACCATCGTCATCTCCGGTGCCCCGCTATTTCCTCCTATAGCTTTGCCAGTTGCCTGGCGACTACATCTGCCAGGCGATCAGCGTAACCGCCCGCCTGCTCTTGGCTAGCGGCTTCGACCATGACCCGAACCACCGGCTCCGTCCCCGACGGCCTCAGCAGCACCCGGCCCTCGGCGCCGAGCTCCCTCTCGACCTGAGCGACTGCATCCCAAACCTCCTTGGCGGCCCCCAGGTCGACGCCTCTCGCCACCTTGACATTCTTCAGCACCTGCGGATATTCGACCATCGCCTCCTTCCGCAGCTGCCGCAACTCTTCTCCAGAACCCGCCACGATGTCGAGCAGCCGAATCGCCGTCATCAACCCATCACCCGTCCTGCCCTTGTCGAGGAAGATGATGTGACCTGATTGCTCTCCTCCCAGGACCGCGCGGTGCTCTTTCATAGCTTCGAGGACGTAGCGGTCCCCCACCTTGGTCTCGATCATCTCAATGCCGGCACCCTCCATCGCCCGGCGGAAGCCCAAGTTCGACATCACCGTTGCCACCACCCGGTTGTTCTTGAGCCGGCCCTGAGCCTTCCAGTGCAAGGCGACTATGGCCATGATCACATCGCCATTCACCGGGTTTCCGTCCTCGTCGATCGCGAGCAGGCGGTCGGCATCGCCATCAAACGCCAGGCCGATTCGACCTTCGGCCTTACTCGCCAGGAATTCGGGATAGGTCGATCCGCACTCGAGATTGATATTGGTGCCATCCGGTTCGACAGCGAAGCGCTCCACCTGCGCCCCCAGCTTGCTCAGGACGGCAGGTGCAGCTTGGAAGGCGGCACCGTTGGCGGCGTCAATCGCCAGATTGAGACCGCGGTAGGAGTAGCGGGCAACCTTGGCCAGGAAGGAGACGTAGCTGTTGAGGGCTTTCGAATCGTGAAAGCGGGTTCCCACCAAATGACCGGTGGGAATGCGGGCGCTCTCGCTCCGGATTCGCCCTTCGATTTGATCCTCTTCGTCGTCGCTGAGCTTGGTGCCGGTAGCACTGAGAAACTTGATGCCGTTGTCGGAGGCCGGATTGTGAGAAGCGGAGACGACCGCTCCCATGGTCGCCCCGGTCGACGCCGTCAGGTATGAGATTCCGCCTGCGGGCATGATCCCGACGTCCACCGTGTCGATCCCGGCCGAATGAAATCCGGACTGAAGAGCCAGCGAGAGCATTTCGCCGGAACGGCGGGTATCGCGGCCCACCAGCGCAGGTCCGACCGAGAGCGAGAGACCGGCGGCACGCCCGAGACTGAGAGCCAGATCAGGCGTGAGCTCGAGGTTGGCTACGCCCCGCACCCCGTCGGTACCAAAGAGGCGCCGTCCGCTTCCGAGGAGCGAACGATGCTGAGATGCCGCCGGCAACTTCAGCGCTTCGTGTACTGAACCGCCCGCCGGGCCTTGCGCAGACCGTACTTCTTCCGCTCCACGGCCCTGGCGTCGCGAGTCAGCAGTCCTGCCTTCTTCAAGGAGGGCCGCATCTCCCCGTCGTATTCGACGAGGGCGCGGGCGATGCCGAGGCGGAGGGCATCGGCCTGTCCGTTGACCCCTCCCCCCTCGAGGGTGGCGTCGACGTCGAAGCGGCCCTGGGTCGAGGTGAGCTGGAGAGGCTCCATCACCCGCATCCTGGTGGCCATGGTCGGGAAGTAATCCTCCAACTGCCGGCCGTTGAGCACGACTCTTCCGCTGCCTTCGCGGAGACGGACGCGGACGACCGATTCCTTGCGACGGCCGACCGTTTGGGCGAGAGGCTTTGTCATCGGGCTTCGACCTTTCTCAACTCGGGGCCTTGAGCCTCGTGAGGGTGATCGGCGCCGGCGTAGACCTTGAGCTTGCCGATCATCTTCCGTCCGAGTTTGTTCTTGGGGAGCATGCCTTGCACGGCTCGCTCGATCACCGCTTCCGGCCTCCGCTCCCGCAGGCTCTCGAAAGACTCCTCGCGGAGCCCGCCGGGGTACCCGGTATACCGGTAGTAGATCTTTTGTTGACTCTTTTTCGAGGTCACTTCGACTTCGGCGGCGTTAATCACGATCACGAAGTCGCCGGTGTCGATGTGGGGCGCAAAGGTCGGCTTGTGCTTGCCGCGCAAAAGGGTCGCCACCTCGGTGGCAAGGCGTCCCAGCGGCTTTCCGGCCGCGTCAACTACCCACCACTTGCGGGTGATATCGGCGGGCTTGGGGGTAAATGTCTTTTGCATGGGTCGCGGGCGGCGAGAAACAGCCGGTGGCCGTGGAATTGGCGCCTCGAATCGAGACGAGGATCAGTCTAATCCCCCCGAATTGCTTGCAAAATCAGTAACCGACTTCCCACAGGAGAAGGCCGCGGGCGGGAGCCATCTGCCCCGAGCGAGACCGATCGCGGTCGGCCAGCACCACCGACATCTCCTCGGGACCCCGACGCCCTCTCCCGACCTGGACTGAAAGACCGACGATCGAGCGAACCATCTGATGGCAGAAGGATTGGGCTGAGATCTCGAACTCGACCAGGTCGACCTCAGTGGTTCGCCATCCCGCCGATATGACCCGACGCCTCGTGCCCCCGGCGGAGGAGGCGCGACAGAAGGCGGCAAAATCGTGCTCGCCAACGAGCGCGGAAACCCCCGCATTCATAGCCTTGATGTCGAGAGGGTCTGCGACATGCCAAACGGTGGCGTGACGAAACGGATCGGCTGTTGTCCGGTTGAGGATTCGATAACGATATACCCGGAACCTCGCCGAGTGCCGGGCATCGAATGCCTCGTCGACCTTCCTCAAGGAGAAAGGGGCGATCTCCGGAGCGAGGGTCTTGCCAAGGGACCGCAAGACCCGGTCTTCATCCAAGACCCGGTCCACCGAAAAGCTCAGTACCTGTTGACGGGCATGGACCCCGGCATCGGTACGCCCCGCGGCCACAGTTGAAACGGTCTCGCCAATGATGCTGGAAAGAGACTCCTCCACCACGCCCTGCACCGTTCGCTGCCCCGGCTGTCTCGCCAAGCCTCGAAAGCCCGAACCCAGATAGGACAGGTCCAGCCGATATTTCGGCATCAGAACCGGAAGAGTGCCGCCCCGAAGACCAATTGCACGACGGCGATCAGCGCTGCCCCGAGGGCGACAGCCGCCACGGCCTCTTTGAGCTGGAGCCCGAGAACCACTCCGGCCGCGACCACCAGCAAAGCCAGATGCCACACAAGGCCAACGACACGAAAGATCCCAGATCCAGTCAGGTAGTCGACGACCCCGAGAAGCAATGGGAGACGGGCAAATCCCGAAACCCGAATCATCGCCTCGATCGCCCCCGCTCCCTTGAGGACCTTGGTCCCCATCAGCCAGATGGCGGCAGCCAGGATCAACCACCCGGCGATGCCGAGGATGACCGCTTCGAGCAGCCCGATCAGGTCGAAGCGGCGGGTGACCGCCAGCAGGACGCCGACCAGGACCGCCTCGATCGCGGCCACCAGCACGACGGCATCGGCCGTGGCGGTTGAATCGAAGCTGATTCGGCGCGCCGCCTGGCGATCGAAAGAGGAGAGTCGGAGAGCGTGACGGAGGTTCTCGTTCATCGACGTCGCAACCGCACCTCGGTCACCGAATGGTCACCGTCTTTGTGGAGGATGAGGGTCGCTCGCTCCCTGGTGGTGACGATGTTCTCCTCCAGATTGACGAGGTTGATCTCCTTCCAGATCCGGCGGCCTTCGTCCTCGGCTTCCGACTCCGAGAGGGCGACGTAGCGGTGGAAAAAGGCGGCAGGATCCTGGAAGGCAGTGGCCCGTAACGTCAGGAACCGATCGACGTACCACGCCTCGACTTCGGACGGATCGGCATCGACATAGATCGAGAAGTCGAAGAAGTCAGACACGTAAGTTCCGCTTCCTCCCCCCTGAAGAACGTTCAACCCCTCAATGATGAGAATGTCGGGACGGGTGACCACTCGTTCCGCCCCCGGGACGATGTCATAAGCCTGGTGGCTGTATACGGGCGCCACTACCCGCTCCGCCCCCGACTTGAGCTGAGAGACAAACTCGATCAACCGGCGGCGGTCATAGCTTTCTGGAAAGCCCTTGCGGTTCATCAGCCCTCGCTCCTCGAGGACACGGTTGGGGTACAAGAACCCATCGGTGGTGACGAGGTCGACCCGAGGGTGGTCTGGCCAGCGGCTCAGCAATCGTTGCAGAACGCGAGCAGTGGTCGACTTCCCCACCGCTACCGAACCGGCTACTCCGATGACATAGGGGACAGGCGAGGCGGGATTGCCGAGGAAGGTGTCGGTGACGCTAAAGAGGTGCTGGCTGGCCCGAACATAGAGGTTTAGGAGCCGCGACAGCGGCAGGTAGACCTCTTCGACTTCAGTCAGCGAGAGAGCGGTGTTGATCCCGCGGAGCTCGACGACATCGGCTTCGGTGAGCGTCAGCGGCGTCGAGGCGCGCAGCGCCGACCATTCGGGGCGCGACAGGATCAGGAACGGACTTTGTTGCTCGGCCATCCTGGGTGAGGCTACCGAGAAGGCCTACACCAACTCGATGACCGCCACTTCGGCCCCGTCGCCCTGGCGGGGCCCGAGTTTGGTGATGCGGGTATAGCCACCCGGTCGATCGCCATAGCGAGGAGCAACCTCGTCGAAGAGCTTGGTGACGGCAACGTTGTCACGCATGGTCTTCAGGACCACCCGCCGCGAGTGGAGATCTCCTTTGCGAGCCTTGGTAATCATCTTCTCGGCGAATGGTCGCATCGCCTTGGCTTTGGCCACGGTTGTGATCACCGAGCCCTCCATGACCAGCGACCGGGTCAGATTGGCCAGGATCATCTTCTCGTGCGCACCCGAGTTCCCGAAACGGGCGCCTTTGCGGGGACGAGGCATCAGCTGCTCTGATCGGCCAGGGACAACCCGAGCTCGTCGAGCTTGGCGATCACCTCTTCCAGGCTCTTCTGGCCGAAGTTGGTGATGTTGAGCAAGTCGTCAGCGGTCCGTTGGACCAACTCGCCCACTGTCTTGATCTGAGCCCGACGGAGGCAGTTGCGCGGCCGCTCGGTGAGATCGAGAGCTTCGATTGGCAGGTCGAGGTCGGGCGAACCGGTGCTTTCGGTGTGGCGCTCACCGAGCTCGAGGCCGACCCCCTCTCCCATATCGGCAAAGAGGTTCATCAACTCGCGCAGCGTCTTCCCGGCCGAGGAGACGGCCTCGGCGGGAGTGATGGCCCCGTTCGTCTCGACATCGAGCACGAGACGGTCGAAGTTGGTCATCTGCCCGACTTGAGTGTTCTCCACGCGATATGCGACCTTGCGGACCGGTGAGAACATCGAGTCGATCGGAATCACCCCGATCGAGCTGCCCCCCTGCTTGTTGGCGTCGGCGCTGCGATAGCCCACCCCCGGTCCAACGGTCAGCTCGAGTTCGAGCTTGCCGTCGCCGGAAAGGGTGGCGATGGGTTGGTCGGGGTTCACGATCTCGACCCCGGTCGGAACCTTCAATTGCGCAGCGGTGACCACTCCGGGGCCCTTGGCCGAAAGGTAGGCGACCAGGTCGTCGGCGTCTTCGAGGCGAACGACGATCTGTTTCACATTGAGGATGATGTCGACGACGTCTTCGACCACTCCTGGAATCGTCGAGAACTCGTGCTGGATGCCCTCGATGCGGATACTGGTCACGGCCGCCCCCGGGATCCGGGAGAGGAGCGTGCGGCGCAGGGTATTCCCGAGCGTGTAACCAAAGCCTGGCTCAAGTGGCTCGGCCACGAACTTGGAACGATTATCTCCGGATTCTCTTTCCTCGATATGAGGACGCTGAACAATCAACACAGCCCAGGTTCCTTTCTGGTTACTTGGAGTAGAGCTCGACGATCATCTGTTCCCGAATCGAGGTATCGATTTGGGCCCGATCGGGAAGGGACAGCACGGTTACCTCTCGCCCATCGCCGTTCACGGACAGCCAATCCGGCACCGGATGGCTAATCGTGTCGAGCGAGTGCTGGATGATCAAAAGGTCGCGACTGCGTTCCTTGGCCGACACTACGTCGCCGGCCTTGAGCTGGTAGGAGGGGATATCTACCTTCTTTCCGTTGACCCGGAAATGGCCGTGGTTGACGAGCTGGCGAGCCTGAGGACGGGTGGCCGCCAGTCCAGATCGCCAGACGACGTTGTCAATGCGCGATTCGAGGATCCGCAGGAGGTTCTCGCCAGTGATTCCCGGTTGGCGGGTGGCGGTTTCGTAATAACGGCGGAATTGACGCTCCAGCACCCCATACATGGCGCGCAGCTTTTGCTTCTCGCGCAACTGCAACTGGTAGTCGCTTTCCTTGATACGCCCTCGCCCGTGCTGGCCGGGGGGATAAGGGCGACGCTCGACCGGGCACCGCTTCGACTGGCAAAGGGGGGTGCGGGCGCGTCGGCAAGCGCGATGACGAGGACCGATGCTGCGAGCCATCAGCCGCGCCGCCTTTTCTTCGGTCGGCAGCCGTTGTGGGGCATGGGAGTCACATCTCGAACCCCGGTTATCTCCATGCCCATGTTCTGGAGGGTGCGCACCGCGGTGTCACGGCCCGAGCCGGTCCCGGCCACGATCACGTCGAGCTTGCGAATTCCGTGTTCACCGGCCCGGCGGGCAGCCTCCTCGGCAGCAACCTGGGCTGCGTAGGGAGTGGACTTGCGGGAGCCTTTGAAACCGACGGCGCCCCCCGAGGTCCACACCACGACATTTCCACCCTGGTCGGTGATGGTGATGATGGTGTTGTTGAACGAGGCCTTGATGTGCGCCTGTCCGTGGGAAATGTTCTTGCGCTCGCGGCGACGCACCCGCTTCTGAGTGGTTCCCGCCTGCGCCTGCTTCTGCGCCACTACTTCTTCACCTTCTTCTTCCCGGCAATGGCGACCTTGGGGCCCTTGCGGGTACGGGCGTTGGTATGAGTGCGCTGACCCCGGACCGGAAGCCCGCGGCGATGGCGAACACCCTGATAGGAGCCAATCTCGATCTTGCGCTTGATGTTCTGCTGAACCTCTCGGCGAAGGTCCCCCTCAACCTGGTAGTTGGACTCAATCAGCCGGCGAATCTTGGAGGCCTCGTCCTCGGTCAGGTCTTTGATCTTGGTGTCGGGGTTCAGTCCCAAATCACGACAGATCTCATGGGAACGGGTGAGTCCGATCCCAAAGATGTACGTCAAGCCAATCTCGAGGCGCTTGTCGCGGGGAAGATCAACGCCGGCGATACGAGCCATAACGCCTAACCCTGACGCTGCTTGTGTCGGGGGTTGGGGCAGATAACCCAGACGCGACCGCGCCGCCGGATGATCCGGCACTTCTCGCACATCTTCTTCGTGGATGGTCTGACCTTCATCGATATCTCCAGACGATTCGGCCCCTAGTGGGGTCATACGCTGATAGTTCTACGTCTACCCGGTCACCGGGAAGGATCCGGATGTATCGCATCCGCATCTTTCCGGAGACGTGCGCGAGCACTTCTAATCCGCCGTCGATTTCGACCCGAAAAGTGGCATTCGGGAGGTTCTGAACAACGGTGCCAGAAACCCGGATGACATCATCTTCTTCCTCAGAAGTCACGTCAGCAGGGTCCCGGAGACCGGTTGTGAATGATAGCGCAAGGGCCCGGTTACGGCGAAAGTGCTGGTGGGGACGGGTCCGTTCGCCACCGTTGTCACCTGGGGGCCGTCTTTGGCCAGGATCACCGTGTGCTCGAAATGAGCGGAGAGCGAGCCATCGGCGGTCCGGACCGTCCATCCGTCGCCATCCACCGAGGTCTCCCAGCCACCGAGGTTGAACATTGGCTCGATACAAAGCGCCATGCCATTCTTGATCCGCAGGCCCCTGCCCTCGGTCCCCAGGTTCGAGACCTGGGGCTCCTCGTGCATGGAGCGGCCGATGCCGTGGCCGACGTATTCGCGCACGATCCCCAACCCCTGGCCCTCGCCGACCTTTTGTACCGCCGCCCCGATGTCGCCTAGACGATTGCCTGTGCGGACGGCGGAGATCCCCGCCCACATTCCCGCGGCGGTGGCAGCGATGAGGCGGGCAGCCTCCGGGGCGACCTCGCCGATGGGCATCGTGAAGGCGGCATCCCCGTGAAAGCCCTCAAATATCGCCCCAGCATCCACGGAGAGAATGTCTCCTTCTCGCAGCCGATAGGCGCTGGGGATGCCGTGAACGATCACGTCGTTTACCGATAGGCAAAGATGGCCCGGGTACGGAACCTGATGGGGCGAGGGTTGGTAACCGAGAAAGGAGGGGGTGCAGCCGTGGGCGGCGATGATCTCTTCCGCCATCTTGTCGAGCTCGATCAGGCTCTTTCCCGGAACGGCTGCGGCCCGGACTGCGTCGAGGACCGATCCCACACAACGGCCGGCCACCGCCATCTTGGAAAACTCGCGTTCGGATTTGAGGGTGATCACTGTTCGAGCACGCTGAGAACCCGTTCGGTGATCTCGTCGACCTCGCCTTCACCGTCAACCGACACCACCAGGCCCCGGCTCCGATAAAGCTCGACCAACGGAGCGGTTTGCTCTTCGTAGACCTTGAAACGACTGCGAATCGTCTCCTCGCTGTCGTCTGCTCTCCCCCGGGCGAGCATTCGCTCCACCAGTCGTTCCTGGTCGACTTCGAACAGCACCACCCGGTCGAGACCTTCGGTACCGAGCAGATTGTCGAGTGATGCGACCTGACCGATCGTGCGGGGAAAGCCGTCGAGGATGAAGCCCTTGCTCGTGTCAGGAGATCGCATACGGTCGGCCAGCATGGCGACCGTGATCTCATCGGGCACGTAGGCTCCCGCCTCCATCAATTCCCGAACCTGGCGGCCGAGATCCGTGCCGGAGGCGACGTGGTCACGGAACATCTCCCCAGTCGAGATGTGCGGAACCCCCAAGCGGGAGGCGACAAGGGCGGCTTGTGTCCCTTTGCCCGCTCCCGGGGGCCCGACGAACAGCAGCCTCAAGTCAGGAAGCCCTCGTAATTGCGCATAGTCAACTGGCTCTCTATCTGTTTCATCGTCTCGATAGCTACCCCGACCACGATCAGTATCGAGACCCCGGAAAAGCCAATTGGGATGTTCCAGATCAGAGTTGCCAGAGTCGGCAACACCGCGATGACACCGAGAAAAATCGACCCGGGCAGGGTGATGCGATTGAGGGTGTGGCTCAGATAGCGAGAGGTAGCCGAGCCGGGCCGAATTCCAGGAATGAAGCCGCCCTGCCGTTGCAGCATCTCGCCTTGGCGCTGAGGGTCGAACTGGATAGCGGTGTAGAAGTAGGTAAAGAAGATGATGAGGGAGAAGAGGATCAACACGTACCAGAAGCTGATCTGACCACCACTCGCCCCCCCTCCCAGGTTCGAATCCAACCACCGTCGGACCCCCTGCATGAACCGATTGTTGAAGGGAATCGCAGTCACCAGGAGGGACGGAAAGAGCAAGACCGAGGAAGCGAATATCACCGGGATGACTCCCGCCGTGTTCACCTTTAACGGGATGTAGGTCGATTGCCCGCCCATCACGCGCCGGCCCCGGACTCGCTTGGCGAATGAGATCGGAATCCGGCGCTGAGCCTGATCGATGTAGATGATTGCCACGATCATCACCACGAAGGCCAGGATGACCAGTGCGAATAGGCCGTAGCGCTCGATGGCGCCGGTGGCACCCCAGAGCTGTCCGAAGATGGAAGGAAACTGGCTCAGGATCGAAGCGAAGATCAGTAGCGACATGCCGTTGCCGATCCCGCGCTGAGTGATGAGCTCTCCCAGCCACATCACGAAGGCGGTGCCGGCCGTCATGGTCAAGATGATGAGCGCCACCCGGCCCGGGGTGTAGTTGGGCACGAGGTCGATTCCCTGGGTGAAGGTACCGGTATGGAACAAGTAGGTGAATCCCGCCGACTGGATGGCGGCCAGGCCCACGGTCAGGTAGCGCGTCCATTGAGTGATGGTTTTCCGGCCTGCTTCGCCCTCCTCCTGCAGCGCCTGCAGGCGGGGGATCACCACCGTTAGAAGCTGCATGATGATGGTGGCGGTGATGTAGGGCAGGATTCCCAGGGCGAGTACCGAGAACTGCTCGAGGGCCCCGCCCGAAAAGAGATTCAGCAGGCCGTAGATGCCACCAGCCTGTTGCTGAGCCTGGAAGATCCTCACCGCCTCGAGGTCGATGCCGGGCACGGGGATGGCGGTGCCGAGCCGGTAGACGGCGAACATCGCCAGCGTGAAGAGAATCTTTCCCCGCAGGTCGGGGATGGTGAACATGTGGCGAAACATCGCGAGCATGGTTTAGAGAACCTCTACCGACCCACCAGCTGCCTCGATCTTGGCTCTGGCCGCCTCCGAGAAGGCATCCGCCTTGACGGTGAGGGCACGGTCGATGTCACCCAGAGCGAGGACTTTCACCCGCCCGTGATGCTTGACCAGGCCTTTGTGGCGCAGCTCCTCGGGGGTGATCACCGACCCGGCCGGGAACCGGTTGAGCGTCGAGAGGTTGACGACTGCATAGGGGTCCTTGTTCGGGTTTCGGAACCCCTTGAGTTTGGGGATCCGCATCGACATCGGGGTCTGGCCACCCTCGAACCCGGGGCGGAGCGTGTTGCGAGCCTTGAGACCCTTGGTTCCCCGACCGGCGGTCTTGTGGCCCTTGCCCCCCGTGCCGCGCCCGACCCGCTTCCGGTTCTTGCGTGATCCGGGAGCCGGCGAAAGATCATGGAGTTGAAATTGGTCGCTCATTTGGTCTCGATTACCTCTACAAGATGCCTGACTTTGTGAATCATTCCCCGGGTGGCGGCATTGTCGGGAAGCTCGTTGCTGGAATTGAGCTTGCCGAGGCCCAGCCCCTTGACGGTTTTCACCGTCCCTGGCTTCTCGCCGATGAGCGAGCGTCGGAGGGTGACCTTGACGGTGCCCGTAGCCATCAGCTGTCGACCGCACGCATGGCTTCGGTGCTTCGGTAGGCGGCCAGTAGGCCGGGAGGAATCACATCCTCGGGCTTGCGGCCCCGCATCTGCGCGACTTGCTCGGGTCGACGCTGGCCGGTGAGCGCCTTCATGGCGGCTTGGGCCACGTTGATGTGGGTCGGCGAACCGATCGATTTGGCCAGGGCGTCCTTGATCCCTGCAGCCTCGAGAATTTGGCGCACGGCGCCCCCGGCGATGACTCCAGTTCCAGGAGCGGCCGGCTTGATCAGCACCCGCGAGGCTCCGTGGACGCCGAGCGCTTCGTGAACGATGGTGCTCCCCGCCATCGGAATCGTGACCATGGCTTTGCGAGCGGATTCCATGCCCTTCTGGATGGCGGTAGGAACCTCCCGGGCTTTGCCGTAGCCGACGCCGACTTTGCCGTTCCCGTCGCCGACGACGACCAGGGCGCTAAAGCTGAATCGCTTGGCGCCTTTGGTCACCTTGGCGACCCGATTGATGTTGATTACTCGCTCTTCGAACTGAGACTCTGCCACTGGACGCTCCTTAGAAATCGAGACCCGACTCGCGGGCGGCATCGGCCAGTGCCTTGAGCCGGCCGTGATAGGCAAATCCCCCGCGGTCGAAAACGACCGTATCGACACCGGCGGCCTTGGCCCGCGAGGCGATCAACTTTCCCACCTCGCTGGCGGTGTCGACAGAGAGCTTTCGGTCGCGGAGATCGGCCTCCTGGGAGGAGGCGGCTGCCACGGTCCGCCCACTCTGGTCATCGATGACCTGGGCGTAGATGTAGCGATTGCTGCGATAGACGGCCAGGCGGGGGCGGCTGGCATCGCCGAAAACGCCCTTGCGGACACGGGCATGACGCCGGCGGCGTTGATCGATGCGGCTCCCCCTCATCGCTTGCCTGCCTTGCCCGCCTTGCGCCGAACCTGCTCGTTGCTGTAGCGGATGCCCTTGCCCTTGTAAGGCTCGGGCGGGCGCAATTTGCGGATGTCGGCCGCCACCTGTCCGACAACTTCCTTGTCGAATCCGGTGATGATCACTTTGGTGGGCTCCGGGACTTCGAAAGTCACTCCCGGGGGGGCAGCGAAGCTGACGGGGTGGCTGAAGCCAAGCTGCAATTCGAGGTTCTGACCCTTCTGAATGGCCCGATAACCGACACCGACGATCGTGAGCTCGGAACGGAAACCCTCCGAAACCCCGACCACCATGTTGTTGAGCAGGGCGCGCGACAAGCCATGGAGGGCGCGACTCTGGCGCTCATCATCGTGGCGGGACACCACCAGCTCCCCGTTCTCCTGGGTGATGCTGACCCGATCCGAAAAGATCCGTTCGAGCGTCCCTTTTGAGCCTTTGACCGAGACGCGCGGGCCGGAGACCTTTACTTCCACCCCACTCGGGATCGGAATCGGCTTCTTACCAACCCGGCTCATCTCACCAAACCTCACACAAGATCTCGCCACCGAGGCGCCGACGGCGGGCTTCACGATCGGCCAAGAGGCCCTGGGAGGTCGACACGACCGCCACCCCGAGGCCCCCCTGGACCCGCGGGATCTCGGTCGCCTGGCGATAGACCCGGTGCCCGGGCCGAGATACCCGGCGGAGACCGGCGATCACCGGCGAACGGCGCGGTCCATAACGAAGAAAGAGAATCAGGTTCTGGTGGACGCCTTCGCCCGACGTCTCGTAGCGATCGATGTAGCCCTCGACCACGAGAATCTTGGCAATCCCTTCTCGCAATTTCGACAAGGGCATCTCCACTTGCTCGTGCCCGACCGCGATCGAGTTGCGGATCCGGGTCAACATGTCGGCAATGGGATCGGTCATCATGATTACCACGAGGCCTTTCTGATGCCGGGCAGCTCCCCACGGCTGGCGAGTTGGCGCACACAGATCCGGCACATGCCGAAATCGCGCAAGAAAGCCCGCGCTCGCCCGCAACGTTGGCAGCGGCTGTAGGCACGCACGGCGAACTTGGGCTTGCGATTCGCCTTCAGGACCAATGATTTTTTCGCCACAAATATCTCCTAGCGAACCGATGTCTCTTGCTTGCGAAATGGAAAGCCGAAGGCATCGAGCAGGGCCTTGGCCTGGGAGTCCTCAGAGGCCGAGGTACAGATCGTGATATCCATCCCTTTGACCGAGCTCACCCGGTCGAACTCGATTTCGGGGAAGATGAGCTGTTCGGTCACTCCGAAGGTGTAGTTGCCGCGGCCGTCGAAAGAGCGCGGATTGAGGCCGCGGAAGTCTCGGATGCGGGGAATGGAGACCGCCAGCAGTCGATCGAAGAACTCCCACATCCGGGCGCCTCGCATCGTTACAGAGGCCCCGACGGGCATCCCCTCTCTCACCTTGAAGCCGGCGACGGATCGGCGAGAGCGATTCATGCGCGGCTTCTGGCCGGTGATGAGGGCGAGCTCATCCATGGCCGACTCGAGCTGTTTCCGGTCGGTCACGGCTTCGCCCACGCCCATGTTGACCACGATCTTCTCGAGCCGGGGAACTTGCATCACGTTCGCCAGTTGCAGCTGCTCGCGCAGAGCCGGTGCCACCTTCTCCAGGTACTCGGTCTTCAGCCGGGGAACCGTCACAGATCGCCTCCGCAGCGTTTGCAGACCCGCTGCTTGCCGTTCTCGTCGACGCGATAGCCGATACGAGTGGGCAGACCGCAGTCATCGCACACAATCATGACGTTCGAGGCGTCGATGGGCATGTCCTTGTCGATGATTCCCGCTTGCATCGTGCGGCCTCGCGCCTTCTGGTGCTTGCGAACCGTATTGGCGCCTTCGACGATGACCTGATTCCTTCGCGGAATGACGCGGGAGATACGCGACTCTTTGCCGGCATCCTTGCCGGAAATGACCTTCACCTTGTCGCCTTCTCTCAATCTCATAGTTACAAGACCTCAGGGGCCAACGAAACAATGCGCATAAAGCGCTGGTCACGCAGCTCGCGGGCCACGGGACCGAAAATGCGGGTTCCGCGCGGCTGACGGTTGTTGTCGATGATCACGCAGGCGTTGTCGTCGAAGCGGACGTAGGTGCCATCGATCCGCCGCGCCGCCTTCCGCGTGCGAACAACGACCGCCTTCACTACCTCGCCCTTCTTGACCGCACCCCCAGGAATCGCATCTTTGACCGTGGCCACAATCACGTCCCCGACTCCGGCATAGCGACGGGTGGAGCCACCGAGCACCCGTATGCAGAGCACTTCCCGAGCCCCGGTGTTGTCGGCCACTTTCAGCCGGCTTTCCTGCTGGATCATCGGGCTCGCTCCACGATCTCGGTTACTCGCCAGCGCTTTTGCTTCGAGATCGGCCGGGTTTCCATTATCCGAACGGTGTCGCCCTTCTTGGCATCGTTGCCCTCGTCATGAGCGTGGAACTGGGATGTTTGGCGCACGATTTTGTCGTAACGAGGGTGTTTGAACTGGGTCGGGACCTCGACCGTGACGGTCTTGTCCCTGGAGTCGGAAATAACAACTCCCACCCGCGTCTTTCTGCGTCCCCGTTGGTCAGTCATGACTGGCTCTGTCTCCATTCAGCAAGTTCTTGCTCACGCAGCAGGGTGGCGATTCGGGCGATTTCGCGGCGAACCGTCCGCAGACGAGCGGTGTTCTCCAATTGATTGGTGGCGAGCTGGAAACGAAGGTTGAAAAGCTCGGCCTTGGCTTCGGCCAGCTTGTTGGAAAGCTCTGCGTAATCGAGCTCGCGCAATTCGGCGGTTTTCAAAATGGGTCTCTCGTGATGACGTGGGTTTTGATCGGTAGCTTGTGCCCGGCCTTGGTCAGGGCCTCACGGGCCAGGTCCTCGGGCACCCCGGCTAGCTCGAACATGACCCTTCCGGGCTTGACCACGGCCACCCAGAACTCTGGGTTGCCCTTGCCCGAGCCCATCCGGGTCTCGGCCGGCTTCTGGGTGACGGGCTTGTCGGGAAAAATCGTGATCCAGACCTTGCCGCCACGCTTGACGGTGCGGGAGATGGTGATACGAGCCGCCTCGATCTGACGAGCCGTAATCCAGGCCGATTCCATGGCCTGGAGGCCGAACTCGCCAAAGTTGACCGAGGTGCCGCCTTTAGCCATGCCAGTGCGGCGACCACGATGCACCTTTCGGTGCTTGGTGCGCTTGGGCATCAACACGACTTATTCCTCTTCCTTCTCCGATTCTGAATCTGGATCTAGATCCGCCGCCCCGCTGTCGATGGCCTCGGCGAAATCGACATCGACATCGACCGGGGTTTCCTCGACCGGGGTTTCCTCTGCTGAGTCTTCAACCACGGGCTCGGGCACGACTGGTTCGGTCGATTGCTCCTCGCGCGCAGCCTCGTACTCGACTTCGGCTTGTTCGGCGGTGATCCGCCGCCCGCCACCCGCTTCGATCAGGCGGCGACCGGGTTCACGCTTGCCCCCTCCGGCCTCGATGAGACGCTTGCCCCCTCCGGCCTCGATGAGACGGGGCATTTTATCACGACCGACTGCTTGCTCGGCCCGGGCCTTGGCCGGGGCTGTGCGTCTCGCCGGGCCTCCAGTGGCCAAAGCCGCCTCGGCTGCGATCTTCTCGCGACTGGCGGCCAGACCGCCCAGGACGTCGCCTCGATAGACCCACACCTTCACTCCGATGGTGCCGCCAGTGGTGTGGGCGGTGGCGGTGCCAAAGTCGATGTCAGCTCGCAGGGTGTGAAGGGGGACTCGTCCCTCCCGGTACCACTCACGCCGGCCCATGTCTGAACCACCCAGGCGACCGTTGCACTCGACTCTCACACCCTGAGCGCCTGACTTGAGAGCGGACGCCACAGCCCGTTTCATCGCTCGCCGGAACGCCACCCGGTTCTCGAGTTGGTCCGCAACCCCCTGAGCGAGAAGCTGGGAGTCGAGATCGGGATCCTTGATCTCAGTGATGTTGAGCTTGACGGGCTTGGAGGCGATGTTCTCGAGCCCGGTTCGGAGCCGTTCGGCCTCCGAACCCTTGCGGCCGATCACAACTCCGGGGCGGGCGGTCTGAATCTCCACCACCACCCGGTCTCGGGTCCGCTCGATGTCGATGCGCGACACCGCCCCTCGCTTCAGCTCGCGGCGGAGGTAGTCGCGGATCTTCCAGTCTTCGTTGACCAGAGCGACGTAATCCTTGTCCGAGTACCACTTCGACTTCCAGTCGTTGGTGGTCCCGATCCGAAATAGGTAAGGGTGAGTTTTCTGTCCCATCAGTCTTCTTCTTCCTCGCCGTCGGAGACCACCATCGAGCATGTATGACTGGTTTGCTTCATCGACTGTTTTCTTCCTCGCCGTCGGAGACCACGATCGTTATATGACTTGTCCGCTTGCGAATTCGAGTTGCCCGGCCTCGAGCTCGGGGCTGAAACCGGCGCAGGGTGGGGCCCTCGTTGGCGAAGGCCTCGGCCACTTTCAGCTCATCGGGGTCAAGAGCGAAGTTGTGCTCGGCGTTGGCGATTGCCGAGTTGAGGACCTTGCTGACGTGGGCGGCGGCACCACGCGGCGACAGGGCCAACAACGCCCGAGCGTCCTCCACCGGAAGGCCCCGCACCTGGTCGAGGGTGCGGCGCACTTTCAACGCCGGATGGCGGATGAAGCGAGCTTCGGCTCTGACCTTCATGAGTTGGCCTTCACTTCTTCACTGCTTTCTCTTTCTTGCCCGAGTGGCCGCGAAAGGTCCGGGTGGGAGCGAACTCCCCGAGCTTGTGTCCCACCATCGATTCGGTGATGAACACGGGAACGTGCTTGCGCCCATCGTGGACTGCGATCGTGTGACCGATCATGTCGGGGACGATGGTGGATCGACGACTCCAGGTTCTCACCACCCTCTTGTCGCCCTTGCGATTGAGCTCATCGACTTTGTCCATCAGATGGTCATCGACGAATGGGCCCTTGGAAAGACTCCGTGCCATTTCTACCTCCGCCCGCCGACGGAGCGCCGGCGCACGATCATCCGATTGCTTGACTTCTTCTTCTTGCGGGTACGACCCTCCGTTTTGCCCCAGGGACTAGACGGGTGCCGCCCACCAGAGCTCTTCCCTTCACCGCCGCCCATGGGGTGATCAACCGGGTTCATGGCGACGCCCCGAGTCTGGGGTCGCACGCCCTTCCAGCGCTTGCGCCCGGCCTTACCCAACTTCACCAACTCGGCTTCGGTGTTGCCCACCTGGCCGACTGTGGCCCGGCAGTCGAGAGGAACCATCCGCATCTCCCCCGAGGGCAGTCGGAGCAACGCCATGTCGTTCTCCTTTGACATGAGCTGCACGCCGGTTCCCGCCGACCGGGCCATCTTGGCTCCCCCACCGGGGCGCATCTCGATGGCATGGACCGTTGTCCCGGCCGGGATGTTGCGCAGCGGGAGGGCATTGCCCGAACGAATGTCCGCCCCCGGACCCGATTGCAGCCTGTCTCCGACCTTGACCCCCAGCGGCGCCAGGATGTAGGACTTCACCCCGTCGGCGTAATGGAGCAAGGCCAGCCGGGCATTGCGGTTGGGGTCGTACTCGATCGCCGCCACCTTGGCGGGGATAGCGTCCTTCTGACGCCGAAAGTCGATCTGGCGATACCGCTGCTTGTTGCCGCCCCCGCGATGGCGGGCAGTGATCCGGCCAGCCACGTTTCGCCCCCCGCTCGATTTCTTCGAGGAGAGAAGGGCCTTCTCGGGCTCGGTTTTGGTGACCTCGACGAAATCGGCCACGGTCTGAAACCGCCGGCCAGCCGAGGTTGGTTTTCTGCTTCTTATCGCCATCTCAAACTCCGAAAAGGTCGATCGAGTCACCCTGCGCCAGGGTGACGAGGGCGCGCTTTCGTCCGGCCCGGCGCCCCATGGTGCGGCCGGTGCGCTTCCACTTGCCGGTTCGATTCTGTGTATTCACGGAAAGAACGCTGACCTCGAAAATCGATTCGACTGCGTCCTTGATCTCGCCTTTGTTCGAACGCCGGTCTACTTCGAATGTGTAGGTATTGGCTTTCTCGATCAAGTCGTAGGACTTTTCCGAGACCACGGGGGCGACGATCACGTCACGAGGATCTTTCACGAGGCCTCGCTTTCCCGGACGAAGTCAGATTTGGAGATGTCATACGCCCCGCCGCCATTGACGATCTCGAGGCTTTGGCGGGTGAAGACCACCTGTCGCGCCCAGAGCACGTCATAAGCGCCGAGCTGATCGGGGCTGGTGATCCATACCTGAGGCAGGTTGCGAAAGGCACGCCGAGCGGTTTCGTCACCATGGCCCAGCACCAGGAGGGTCTTGCCCCCGGCCTCGATGGCGTCGAGCAAGCCGGCGGCCTCCCTGGTTCGCGGACTCTGCCAGTCGAAAGAGTCGATCACCCTGATCGCCGATTCCCCGGCGCGAACCGAAAGGGCCGAATAAAGAGCCAACCGCTTCATCTTCTTGGGGGTGCGCTGGCTGTAATCGCGCGGAGTCGGGCCATGGGCCACGCCACCGCCGCGCCAGATGGGGCTGCGGATGGAGCCATGACGGGCCCGACCGGTTCCCTTCTGTCGCCACGGCTTGGCGCCACCGCCTCGCACTTCAGCCCGGGATTTGGTCTTGTGGGTACCAGCGCGCGCTCCCGCCAGTTGGGCCGTGACCACCTGATGCATCAATGCGTGGTTGGGCTCAACTCCGAAAATCTCGGCGTTGAGCTCAACCTCGCCTGAGGATTCGCCCGATCCCGAGAAGCTCGGTGCTTTCAGATCCGCCATCAGCCCTTGACCGCCTCTCGGATCAAAACCATCGACCCATTCGCCCCGGGGACGGCCCCGCGCAACATCAGGAGGTTGCGCTCGGTGTCCACGCCCACGATCAATAGGTTGAGGGTGGTGACCTGATCGCCACCCATTCGCCCCGCCATCCGCATCCCCTTGAAAACCCGCGATGGAGTGGCGCAGGCGCCGATCGAGCCCGGTGCCCGATGCTTCTTGTGATTGCCGTGCGCCGCTCCTTGCCCGGAGAAGTTGTGACGTTTCATTACCCCCTGGAAGCCCTTGCCCTTGGAGAGGCCGGTGACATCGGCGAGCTTGCCCTCTTCGAGGACGTCGCTGACCACGATCTTTTGCCCTACCTGGTAGGCACTGGGGTCGTCGACCCGCACTTCCACGAGATAACGCGCCGGCTCGACGCCCGCCTTGGCGTAGTGGCCCTGGATGGGCTTGTTGACCTGCTTGGCCTTGATATCGCCAAAGGCGATCTGGATGGCGGAGTAGCCGTCGGCATCAGGCTGTTTGACCTGGACGACGTGGCACGGCCCGGCCTTGATGACCGTGACCGGCACCGCCCGCGACTGAGCGTCGTAGACCTGGGTCATGCCCAGTTTCTCCCCGAGAATGGTGTTCACAGCTTGATCTCCACTTCCACTCCTGCCGGCAGGTCGAGGCGCATGAGTGAGTCGACGGTTTTCGGAGTGGGGTCCAAGATGTCGATCACTCGCTTGTGAATCCGCATCTCGAAATGCTCCCGCGAGTCCTTGTCGACGTGCGGCCCCCGGATGACGCAATAGCGATGGATCTCCGTCGGTAGAGGGATCGGCCCCCGAATCTTGGCCTGGGTGCGGACCACGGTCTCGGCGATCTTGCGCGACGACTCGTCGACCACCTGGTGGTCGTAAGCCTTCAAGCGAATGCGGATCTTCTGTTCAGCCATTACTTGACGATCTTCGTGACTCGACCCGCTCCCACCGTCCGTCCCCCCTCGCGGATGGCGAAGCGGAGACCCTCGTCCATGGCGATGGGGTTGATGAGCTCGACGGTCATCTGGGTGTTGTCCCCCGGCATCACCATCTGGGTCCCCTCGGGCAAGGAGACCACTCCGGTGACATCGGTGGTGCGGAAGTAGAACTGGGGGCGGTAGCCGTCGAAGAAGGGGGAGTGTCTTCCCCCCTCCTCCTTGGTGAGGACATAGACGGTG
>DATBKE010000177.1:0-4211 GCA_036556085.1 Acidimicrobiia bacterium
GTCTTTCTCAGGTTGCGCCGAAGAGTCGCCATCTGACCGACGGTCAGGCCCCGATACTCGGTGATGAACACCGCCTCGGAGTTCTCCCACCGGTTCTTGATGTCCGCCACTGCCTGGACCTTTTCGGGTCGCGGCATCGCATTCTCCTTGGATAGAAATGGCCCCCTCCGACACGCGACAGGGGGCTCATGAGAACCGACCTGCGCTGGATTTAGTGCCTGTGGGCGACCAGCGGTCTTGGGCCGAAGAAAGGTTGTGAAGAAACGATAGCACCGGACCCGCCTAGGAAATCTCGACCGAGAACGCGATAAGGCCTGGCAGGATTTACCTGGACGGACGATGCGATCGGTGTCACACTGACCAAGGCCCCGAGCCGGCAGATTGAGATCTAAAGGTCAGGGGGATGTCGGAGGCAAACGGCGGGTTTCCTGACCGCCCCCGCCCCCGGTACCCCTACGACGATGGCAGCGAGATGGAAAAGGGATCGCAGCCCTACCCTGGGATCCAAGACGGACATCTCGTGGATGGTGGACCTGGCAATACCGAGCCGGCGTCGTAATCCGGACTCCGACACCCCCCTACCTTTTGCGACCCAGGGTTGGAACCGTTGTCCAGCAACGGTTCCGGCCCACAGACAGATTTTCTAGCGGGCGGTTGCTGAAAGGTCTTCGGCTTGGCCCACGTCGATTTTGACTCCGGGCCCCATGGTCGACGAAACCACCAGTTGTTTGACGTAGCGACCCTTGGATGAAGCCGGCTTGACGCGCATGATCTCGGCCGTCAGTGCCGCCAGATTGGCCACCAGCGCATCGGGTTCAAACGAGGCCTTTCCGAGGGGAACATGGACATTCCCAAACCGATCGTTGCGGTACTCGATCCGACCGCCCTTGAATTCGGTGACCGCTTTCGCCACGTCCGCCGTAACCGTTCCTGCCTTCGGGTTCGGCATCAAACCGCGCGGTCCCAGCACCCGGCCCAGCTTTCCTACTTCGGCCATCATGTCGGGAGTCGCGATAGCCAGGTCGAAGTCGAGTTCTCGGCCGCCGGCAATCTCAGCTACAAGTTCTTTCCCTCCGACCAAGTCAGCTCCCGCCTCTTCGGCCTCGCGGGCCTTGTCGGCCTGAGCGAACACCGCCACCCGGACCTCCTTACCGGTCCCATGCGGCAGGGCCACTGTGCCCCGGACCAACTGATCGGCCTTGCGAGGGTCGATTCCCAGCTGGAAAGCAGCCTCGACCGTTTCGTCGAAACGGGCCGTCGCCATCTCCTTCACCAGATCGAGAGCCTCTTTGGGGCTATAGGGATGATGCTTCTCGAAGCGGGATTGCGCTTCGACGTATTTCTTGCCGTGTGGCATTTCTTCTCCTTGTGGTCCCGGCGGTCGCCTCAACGACGACCTCCCACGACAGGGCCGTCAGCCCTCTACTTTGATTCCCATCGAACGGGCGGTGCCCTCGACGATCTTCATCGCCGCCTCGATGTCGTTGGCATTGAGGTCCACCATTTTGATTTCGGCGATCTCTTTCACCTGCGATCTCTTGACCGAACCCACCTTCACCTTGTCGGGCTCGGCCGATCCCTTCTCGACCCGCGCCGCCTGCCGCAGCAAAGCTGCCGCCGGTGGGGTCTTGGTGACGAAGGTGAAGCTGCGGTCCTCATAGATGGCTATCTCGGCGGGAATGATCATCCCCCGCTGAGCGGAGGTGGCGTCGTTGTACGCCTTGACAAACTCCATCAAGTTGATCCCATGGGGTCCCAGCACGGTTCCCACCGGCGGGGCTGGTGTTGCCTGACCGGCGGGGAGCTGGATCTTGACTGTCGTGACGAGTTTCTTCCTACCCATTGTTCAACCTTGCTGGAGTGTTCGGACCTAGTTCTTGTGGATGTCGTCGAAGCCCAGTTCCACAGGGGTATCGCGACCAAAGATATTGACCAGCACCGTGACCTTCGACTGATCGAGGTTGATTGCTTCGATGACCCCGGGAAAGTCGGCGAAGGGACCCGTGACGACCCGGACGGTCTCGCCCACCTCCCAGGCGGGCTTGAAGCGCGGCTTGACCTTCTCGTCCTCTTTTTGCACCCCGAGAAATCTCTCCACCTCGCGGCGCGATAGCGACGTCGGCTTGTTGTTTCCGCCAACGAAGCCGGTGACGCCCGGAGTGTTGCGAACGGCGTACCAGGAGTCATCGTCGAGATCCATGCGCACGAGGATGTAGCCGGGGAAGACCTTGCGAGAGACTGTGACCTTCTTGCCGCCTTTGATCTCCACCACATCCTCGAGCGGGATGTGCACGTCGAAGATGCGATCTTCCATATGCATAGAACGAATTCTGGTTTCGAGATTGGCCTTGACTTTGTTCTCGTATCCCGAATACGAATGAATGACGTACCAGTCTCCGGGCAGGTCGTAAGGACTCGGCTCTTGGGGCTCGGGGCTCTCGGCCTGGTCGACGGCTTCGGTGGTCACGCTCGTTCCAGAAGGGTGAGGACGGCCTCTTTCATCGCCACATCGAGACCGAATATGACCATTGTCAACACCGTGGTGGTGATCAAAGTGACGATGGTGAAGATGACCATCTGCTCGCGGCTGGGCCAGTTGACCTTGCGTAACTCCTGGCGGACCTCATGGAGGAAGGTCACGAAGCGGGTCCAAATGGATCGCCGCTCAACCGTGCCTCCCGCCGCCTTTTGTGGACCACCTGGTACGCGGCGTTTTGGACCATTGGGGTCACCTTTCTGGATGCGCTCTTCGCGCTCCATCAGCCGGCGCATTTCTCGGTTCATGGTCTTGTTTTCCTAATTCTTGATCTTGGCGGGCTTTCCTAGCAAGCCTTCGGCAGGGGTGGAGGGATTCGAACCCCCATCCTCCGGTTTTGGAGACCGGCGCTCTAACCAATTAGAGCTACACCCCTAAAGGGTCAGGCCGGGAAGGGAATTATACGCCGACTGGGTGTCTGGTGAGAAACCGATCTCAGGCGAGGAGGAGGTTGGCCAAAACCAACTCTTGACCGTCCCGAGACAGCCTTGCGGTTACCTGGCTGTCCTCCGCCTTTTGCTCGAATTGGGCCGCCTTTCCAACCGGAAGCGGGGCCCGGAAGCGAAAACGGGCCTCGGCAACTCGCTCGAATCGACGGAGGACCCAAGCCGCCTGCAACAAGCCGTGTACGACGATGCCGCCGAGTCCAGCTTCGACTGCGGCCTTGTGATCCCAGTGAATGGAATTCCAGTCTCTGGTGGCGGCGGCGTAGCGGATCAGATCAGCTCGACTGGCTGAGAACTCGCCCGGGTCCTTCTCGGCCGGATTCAATTCCGTGCTTTCCTCTGTCGCTCCAGCCGGCGGGCGAGCACTGGACATGAGGAAGATCGACGTACCCCTCACCGGGCCCGCATCCAGATCAAATGTCACAAACCAAACCCCGCCCCGCTCCCGGGCTTTAGTGACGGTGCCTCGAACCGAGAGCTCTTCCTCGATCGGAATCGGCGCCGCCCAGCGAAATTTCTGCTCGCCATGAATTACCGAGCGTGTGATGTCGCTCAGTGCAGGGTCGGAAAGAAAGTGCGGTGCGGCAACAAATAGGAGCGCCGCCGCCCATCCGGGAGGAGCATGACTCGTCCATCGAGATCGCTCGTCGCCGGTGACGTCGACGAACTCATCGACCTTCTCTCGACAGACCCGCAGCGGAAAGGGCCCGTACTCCCGACCCTCGAGCTGAAAGATGGCTAGCGAGTCTCGCGGTGCTTGGTGTGCTGGCGGCACCAGCGGCAGTACTTGGAGAGCTCCAAGCGCTCGCGGGTGTTGGCCTTGCTCTTGGTGGTGACGTAATTGCGCCGCTTGCATTGTTCGCAAGCGAGTGTGATGGGAGGTCTCTTATCGGATGGCATTTCGGCGTTCTTTCTGTGGGCTGCAACTGCTGCTACAACGGTTGCAGCCCTGGGTCGCGAATTGTTACTTGACGATCTTCGTGACTCGACCCGCTCCCACCGTCCGTCCCCCCTCGCGGATGGCGAAGCGGAGACCCTCGTCCATGGCGATGGGGTTGATGAGCTCGACGGTCATCTGGGTGTTGTCTCCCGGCATCACCATCTGGGTCCCCTCGGGCAAGGAGACCACTCCGGTGACATCGGTGGTGCGGAAGTAGAACTGGGGGCGGTAGCCGTCGAAGAAGGGGGAGTGTCTTCCCCCCTCCTCCTTGGTGAGGACATAGACGGTG
>DATBKE010000178.1:0-5576 GCA_036556085.1 Acidimicrobiia bacterium
AGGTCGCTTGACAAGAGGTAGTTCGAACGCTTTTTGCGCCATACCTTCGACCTGTGGCGCGAATCCTTGGAATCAGGACAGAAACCGATTCGGTGCTCTCGGTTCTGGCTCCGTTAGGCCTGGCAGCAGCTGCCGATGAAGCGTCACTCCTAATCGATCTCGATCCGAGCGGACCCGCGTACCCGAGTCGGAGGTCACTCGCTGACCTGGTGTCGGATGGACCTACCCGGGCGGAGTTGACACCGGGAGCCCAAGGCATGGCAGTCCTTCGCAACGGTGGTGTCGAGTGGAGTGATGCCGTCGAAACCGTGGAGCGCTTGACCGCCTCTTGGTCGTCAATCACCCTCCGGATTGGCCTTGCCGACACCGGGCTCCCCTGGCCTGTCATACCTGTGGTCCCACTGCTTCCCGGGTTTCTCACCAGCGTTGACGGTCGGCCGGCGATATGGCAGGCGAGCGAACGCGGCCAGGTCGCACCGGGGCCGGGTCCGGTGCTGCCGCCCCTCGGTCGGAGGGCGATCTACCAGCTCCTGGAAATGCGGTCGATTCCTCGCGGCCGCTGGGTCCGGGGATGGCGTCAGGTTTGGGAGCTGCCATGGCCCTGACCGATCACAGCCTGGCGGCGAGGCTGACCGGAGCGCTTATCGATTCAGACGCTCCTCTGGAAAGGCACCAGCTGCGACGGGCCGTCCGTCGCTTGGCCGCGGTGGAGGCGCCCCTTGCAACCGAAAGCCTGCTCGAGGAGGTCGTAGACGGACTGATCGGGCTCGGCCCACTCGAGGTGTTGCTGCGCGACCCGGAGGTGAGCGACGTTCTGGTCAATGGACCTGATGAAATCTTCATCGACCGGGAAGGCACGCTTTCCAGAGTCGATCTCACCTTCCCCGACGGCGCCGCGGTAGTCGCGGCGGTGGAGAGGGTTATAGCCCCGCTCGGCTTGAGGCTCGATCGCGCTTCTCCGATGGTCGATGCCCGACTGCCCGACGGCAGCCGATTGCACGCGGTGATACCGCCGGCCGCGGTGGATCATCCGGTCATAGCGGTCCGCAGGTTCGTTCGCTCCATCGATTCTCTGGACGACCTTCTGGCTCGGGGAACGATCACCGGCGCGCAGGGCAAGTTCCTACGACAGCTTGTCGAAGAGCGAGGCAACTTGATCGTCAGCGGCGGGACAGGGGCGGGCAAAACCACTCTCCTCAACCTTCTTGGGGCGGAGATTGCGGTCGGCGAGCGAGTTGTGACCATCGAGGATGCTGCCGAGCTCGCATTCGGCGGTCACGTTGTCCGTCTGGAGGCGCGTCCTCCCAATTCGGAAGGAAGGGGAGCCATTTCGCTCCGAGCGTTGTTGCGTTCTGCCCTTCGTCTCCGACCGGATCGCATTGTCGTTGGAGAGGTTCGCGGCGCCGAAGCATTGGACATGATTGGGGCCCTCAATACCGGTCACGACGGGTCGATGGCCACCGTTCATGCCAATAGCCCGGAGGAAGCAATGTGGCGCTTGGAAACGCTGGCGCTGTCGGGTGAGGATCGGGTGGGCGAAGAGGCGGTTCGCCGACAGCTGTGGGCGGCCATTGACTGGGTGCTCCAACTCGAACGTCGGCAGGGATCCCGGAGGCTGGTTGCGATCGGAGAGGTGAAGAGCAAAACCATCGAGGTCGTGCCGTGCTGACCGCGGCCATCGTCTCGCTAGGTGTCTGCAGCCGGCTCTCTGCGGTGAAAACGCTTCTGCTCGCGTTGACCTGGTCGAGCCCCGAGGTCGCGATTGTTCCCTTGGCCGTGGCCCTTGGCCTAGTTCTTCGGGACAAGGGTCGATCGACCGGGTCGGCGTTGGTGGCGGGGTGGCTGCGGGCCGCCGTCGGCGAACTTCGAGCTGGAAGTTCGCTTCGATCCGCAATTGCCGGGGCCGTTGAGGCCTATCCCGATCTCGGGCTCGAGCGAATCGGACGGCTGGCAGATGCCGGACGGCCTCTCTCCGAAATGAGCGTCGCGTTGGCCGAACACGCAGGGATGGAAGCAGTAGCGGCGGTGGTGGCGGTGGCGGGATCGACTGGGGGGTCGGTAGTCAAAGTCCTTGAGACACTGGCGACCGAAGCGGCGGACGAAGCGACCCTGCAGCGAGAAAAGCGCTCTTTGACGGCGGCCGCTCGCTGGTCGATCGGATTGGTAGGCGGGTTCCCGTTGGCAGTACTGGCTGCCCAGATCGTTCGGGGCGAGTTGGGGTCGATGCTGGCAGGCGGGACCGTCCCCGCAGCGATGGTCATCATTGGGGTTTCTCTCCTGGTCATAGGCCTGCTGACGGTGGGGCTGCTGCTGAGAAGGGTCCGCACGCTGTGAGGGGATCCATCTCGCAAGCGATCGCCAGGCGCCCGCTGCTGGTCTCCCTCGGAGCGGCGATCCTGGTCCAGCGACCCTTGGGACTCGCCCTGGTCATGGCGAGTCTCGCCGGCCGCCACTTTTGGAGGAAACGTTCCGCCAAGCGGGCTCGACTGCGGGCGGCACCGGCGCAGCAGGCGCTTCTGGCCCGCATCGTCCTCGTTGGTCTAACGGCGGGTTTGCCCTTGGTCTCGGCCTTGGACCTCGCCCGAGGATTCGTGCGAGGAGAGGTGGCGAAGGAGACGGCCGTGGTCATCCGTCGGTCCCGCCGTCAGGGAACGGCGCTCGCTCTGGCTGGGTCAGGACCCCTCACCCGACCGCTCCTCTCGCGTTTGGCGATGGCTACAGCATCCGGTGCACCGGTGGCTGACGCGGTGGCAGACCATCTGGCCGAAATGCGTCAACTTCGGCGCACGGCAGCGCTGGAGCGGGTTCGCCGGCTCCCGGTAACGCTGATGGTCCCCTTGGGGCTTTTGATCCTCCCCGGATTCATAGTTCTTTTCGTGGGCCCGATCTTGTTTCGCTCGTTCGGCAGCCTCGCGGGTGCATTGCCGTGACATTGCTTCCCCCCGTCCCGGCCGGTCGTCGGGAGCAAACGAAAGGAGCCAGTGATGCTGGCAATCTGGCGGTGGTTAGCGACGGCCCGGAGCGACGAGCGCGGGCAGGGCACAGTCGAATACTTCCTGGTCATCTTGGCGGCTACCGCTCTGGCGGTCATCCTCTTCAAGTGGGTGCAGTCGAGCGGCGGCACGTCAATCATCAGCACGATCCTCGGCAAGGTCGTGGGTTGGGTAGCCGGCCAGTTCTGAGTACCGAGCGGGGAGGAGTGGCGATGGAGATGGCGGTCACCATTCCGACCCTCATTCTGGTTCTGCTGGCCATCCTCGAGGTGGTCGTCGTTGCCCGTATCCAGCTGGAGTTAGTGGCTGCAGCCCGCGAAGGCGTACGGGTGGCGGCAACTGCTCCCAGCCCGGAGGCAGCGGTGGAAGCCACCACCGCCGCCCTTTCCCCTCGGCTCGCCCTGAGGGCGAAAATCTCGGTGGTGCGACCGTCTGGAGTAGGGCGACAGGCGATCGTGACCGTGAGTCTGCAACACCGGTTGACGACTCCAGTAATGAGATGGGCGACGGTGGATCTTCACGGCCGAGCCGTGATGCGGATCGAAAAGTGAAACCGATCGGAGAGCGAGGGTCGGCCACGATCCTGGCCCTCGCTCTTGTTTTTTTTGTGATCGCGATCGGGTTAGCGGTTTTAGCCGCAGTCCAGCTCGTAACGGCCCGAGTCCGAGCTGTCAATGCCGCTGATGCGGCGGCGCTCGCCGCCGCCCCCGCCACCTTCCCGGCGCTTTCAGTTGGCGAGACCCCATCGCGAGTGGCCGCCGAGATGGCCGCGGCCAACGGTGCCCGCTTGCTTCGTTGTCTGTGCCCCGTAGTCCGATCCTTCGATCCCCGCAACGTCGAGGTCGAGGTCGCGGTGGTCACTCGCGTCGCCATGGTCGGCCAAGTGCAGGTACGGGCCATCAGCCGGGCCGAGTACGTTCCCTGACCGGAAGAACGCTGGTTAGGTTCCGTCCGCTCTGGGGATCAATACGGGATGAGACGCCTCATTGTTCAACAATTCACAAGCGTCGACGGGCAAGCAGCCGATCCGGGCGGGACCACCGACTTCATCTCCGACTATGCCGAGAAGCATGACCAAAGCTTCGAGCGCGAGGCCCTGGATTTCATGGACACCATCGACACGATGGTCCTCGGCCGCAAGACCTACGAGCTGTTCTCCAATTACTGGCCCAATGCTTCTGGCTCTGATGCAGAATTCGCGGACAAGCTCAACGCTCTGCAGAAGTTCGTCGTCTCCTCGACTCTCGAGGAAGCTCCGTGGGGAGACTGGAAAGGGGCCACGATCATCAATGC
Source organism: Acidimicrobiia bacterium (assembly GCA_036556085.1). Taxonomy (GTDB): domain Bacteria; phylum Actinomycetota; class Acidimicrobiia; order Spongiisociales; family ZC4RG35; genus JACCTH01. The sequence continues at coordinate 4,287 of DATBKE010000178.1, forward strand.
GGAGCCCGAGAAAGCTATCCGCGCCCTCAAGGAACAAGCCGGCAAGGACATCGTCATTTGGGGGAGCATCATGCTCGCCACCGACATGATGCAAGCCGGGTTGGTCGATGAACTGCAGCTGAGGACTATCCCGGTGGTCCTAGGTGCCGGACGCCCGCTCTTCGACGACGATCTCGATTCATTGGGCCTGAACTTCCGAAGCGCGACACCTCACGACGAGGGATTGGTGTTGCTCCAATACGAAGCTGCTTCGGCGTAGCAATACCTTCGCGCGGTCTTGCTTCTTATAGTCGGAGGGGTATGAGAGAAGCGTTCTTCGCGCTGAGCACCGATTGGAAAGAGGGGATCAATTGGGCGAACGTTCGCGAGTGGCGCCTGAAGCGAGCCCATGAGGCGATGGAACGGCACGGGCTCGGCGCCTTGTTGCTGTTCTACGACGAGAACATGCGATATGTCTCCTCGACCCTGACTCCGGGATGGAACCGTCTCAAACCAGGGCTGCGATACGTGGTGCTAACACGGGGCAACAAGCCGATCGTCTACGAGCAGGGCGACATTGGCTTCCACCTCCAGGTGCACAACCCATGGATCCCCAAGGAGAACATCCGCTATTCCTACGCCTGGATCAAGGGAGCTGTGGGACCGGCGGCCGAACAACAGGTCACCAAGTTCGTCGGCTCATTGATGAACGATCTTGAAGAGGCGGGGGTCAAGGACCAGCCGCTGGGCGTCGACTTCATCGACATCAACCTGATCAAGCAGTTCGAAACCAGGGGTATCACCTGGACTGACGGGATGTCGCCGATGATGGAGGCTCGAGCGATCAAGAGCCCGGACGAGATCAAGGCGTTTTCGATTGTTGGTGCTATCTGCGACTACGTCCACTACGAGATCACCAACTTCATCAAGCCCGGGCTCAGCGAGAACGAGGTGGCCGCGTTCGGGTTCGAGAAGCTCTATTCGATTCCAGGAATGGAAGACGTCGAGGACGTAATCGTCTCCTCCGGACCCAACGCCTGGCCCAACTGGCGCAACTTCTCCGACCGGATGATCCGGCCCGGAGAACTGGTAATCGTCGACCTCGCCGCTCTTACGTGGAACGGGTTCAAATCCTGCGTCTACCGCACCTACTGCGTCGGGGGAGAGCCGAGCGATGAGCACAAACAGACTTACGACCTGGCTCACCGCTGGCTTTGGGACTCGATCGAGGCGACCGGGCCGGGTGTGACCACCGCCGATGTCGCTTCCAAGTGGCCTTCGGCCAAAGAGGTTTGGGGCTACGAGGAGGAA
>DATBKE010000179.1:0-6418 GCA_036556085.1 Acidimicrobiia bacterium
GAGTGCGTCCCACCCTCGGCCGGCCCGGCGGGATAAACCTCTGGTCGGTGGCGGACAACCTCCGCAAGGGCGCCGCCCTCAACGCGGTTCAGATCGCCGAACTCTTCGCCTGAACCTTCCGTTGCATCGACGAGCTGCGTCTGATGGGACGAGCGACGCCTGATGGGGAGGTGGCGTCGCCTGGCCCGGGGAGTCAGACGACTGTCGGGCCCCCGTAGAAGCGCCAGTCCTCGAGCGGCACTCCGGGAGCGATGCCGACGATCACCGAGATCACCCAATCATGCTCGGTGAACTGCTCGGCGACCACCTGCTGAGGCTTGGCCGCGGGCTCCGGGGGAGACGGGGCGCTGGTCGTCGCCGGGGTGGAGGTGGTGGCAGGGGGCCCGGTGGTAGTGGTGGTTGCGGGAGGGGGATCGGAGTCCTTCATCGTGCAGAACACCACCGCCACGAACAGGCCGGTGGAGGTACGGGCCTGTCCGCCTCCCATATGGGTCCACTTGTCCGCCCGGATCACGGAGCGATGAGTGGAGCTCTTGCCGAACAAATCGAAGATCACGCCCAGGTCGGGTCCCAGGCCGACTACCTCCCCCGCCGCCGAGCAGCGCTCCAGGAGAGGCTCGAGGTTGGAGTGGGATGGCTGCCCTGCCGCCGCCTGGCGATCGGCCGCCCTTTGAGCGAACGCGTCCAGCCACCCGTCGACTGGGAGAGCGTCTCCCCGGAACGAGTTGACGGCCGCGTCGAGGTCGTCAGCCCAGGCCGGGAGCGTTCCCAGCACGAACGCGAATGCCAGCGCGATTGCAGCCAGGGAGCGGCGCATAGGGGGTCTTTTCGACCCTAGGTACCCCGGCGGAGCCGTGCCAAACAGCACGCCAGGAAATACCAACATGTTTCGCGACCTTTGCTGCGGTCGGCGGGTCAGTCCTCGCCGCGATCGCGTAGATGCGCCTTGGCCGGCCTTCCGTTTCTGCCCTAAGCAGTCTCAGGCGTAGGTCTGCTGGGCGGAGGGATGGTGGACTGAAGGCGGCCCGCTCAGGTCACACAGAACGCCGGGTCAAGGGCCGCCACTGAGCCGCAAGGTTCGCTGACCAACTCCGCCTCGTGGCTTGCTAGACAAGCACCATGTCTTCCAACCCGGAACTGAGGATCGTCCCGGCCAACCAGGCGTCATGGGAGGACCTCGTATCAATCGTCGGGAAGTCCAGGTGTTACGACGACCTCTGTTTTTGCCAGAGGTTCAAGATCCCTACCTCGGAATGGCGCTCTGTGAGCGATGCCGAGCGAGCCCACCGATTGCGGATGCAGACCGAATGCGGCCACCCGGGCTCAGACTCGACCAGTGGCCTGGTCGCCTACGCCGGTGCGGAGCCAGCCGGCTGGTGCGCAGTCGAGCCCCGGATCGCCTATCCCAAGCTGAAGAAGACCAGGGTTCCATGGACCGGCCGCGATGAGGACAAGGACGACCCCGACGTATGGGCGGTCACCTGCTTCGTGACCCGGGCCGGCATGAGGCATACAGGGATCAGCCGGGCCATGTGCCAGGCGGCGGTCGACTTCGCCCGCGATCGGGGGGCGGCGGCGTTGGAGGGCTATTCGATGCTCACCGAGCCGGGAAAGGAGATCACATGGGGTGAGCTCCACGTGGGCAGCCGGGGCATCTTCGAAGCGGCCGGGTTCGAAGAGGTGAGCCGCCCCAGCCTCCGGCGGGTGGTGATGCGGATCGACTTCTAGGTCCGGGAGCTGGCTCGACCGGCCCAATTCGACTGCCCGTTGCCCGGGCCGGGTGTGCGATGGACCGCCTGTTCGAGGGGGTCCACTTTTCAGGGCCGATCGACCCACACGGGTAAAGAACTCCGCCCTTCGTGACGATCGCTGATAGGTGGCCATCGAACCAGCATCACGCCCTGATCCGTTGCGGCGGCTCGGCGTGCTGTGCATGTTGTGCCCGGTCTGGTTCCTGATCATGTATGCGGTGTTCTCAAGCCTCAATCCAGGCTTCAGTCACCTGAACGAGCCGATCAGCGGTCTCGGTGCGATTGGTGAGCCGAGAGCGCCGGCCTGGAATGTCCTGAGCTTCATTGCCCCAGGGGCGCTGGTCGTGGCCCTGGGATCTGCCATCAGACGATCGAGGCCAGATGCGCCAATCTCGAACCTGGCAGGCAGCTCCGTGATCATCTCCGGCATCCTCTTGGCAGCCGCCGGGATCTTCCCCACAAATACGACTGGTGACCCGACGATCCTCTACCGGGTGCATGAGATGTCGGGCTGGGGAAGCTTCGCCGCGTTTCTAGTGGCCGGCATCTCGACACCGTGGGTGGTTTGGGCATGGACTCGCAGCAAGTCGCTGTTCGTGATACCGATTGCTCTGGTGATTGGAACCGCCATTAGCTACGGGCTTCTGTTGCCGGACCTTTGGTGGCTCCGCCAGCGGATCGGGGTCATGTGCTACTTCTTGTGGGTCGGAGTCATGGGCTTGGTCATCCTTCGCCAGTCGGATCGGACCTCGAGGACGAACCGAGTAGGAACAGCCGGAGAATCCCTCGTTCGGGAAAGAGCAGAGTCGCTGGCCCTTTGACGAGGCTGTGACGGTGCTTGGTGGGGGGCGGATCTCACCTACGCCAGTAGGCCCACGGCTCGCGCGGAGTGAACCCCCGCCGGATGGCGAGGACAACGGCTCCTCGGTCCGGTGCCCCCGGGAAACCGCGGATGCCCTCACGGACGATCTCGCCGGCGGTGATCAGCTCGGCCTCGGCCGGCCCCGAACAGAGCGGACCTCGATATCTGTTGGCCAGGGCAGCCTGGTCTAGGCGCGCGGCCGGCTTCGACGTAGTCGTTCCGGGACGGTGAGTGATGCCGGGATGTCGGCACAAGAGAGATGTTTTGGCGTCACACTTTGGCCCCCGTCGGTGTCTTTTGGGGGAACGACAAGGGAGAGACTCGGTTGCTGAAGCGATCTTCGATCGATGAGGTGGAAAGGGAGTTGATCACTTCCCTCTATCCCTCGCTTCGGAAGCTCGCCTCGGTCGCAGGCTCAGTCGACGTGGAGCCGGATGATCTGGTTCAGGAGGCGTTGATGCGCGCTTTGCGAAGGGGTCCGATCTCTGATCTCGACAACCCGCTGGCGTTTCTCCGGAAGACGATCGTCAATCTGGCTTCAAACCAACGGCGGAGTCTGGGTCGGCGACGCAGGGCTCTCGGTCGCCTCGCCCTCGAGGAGGGTTGGCTACCGAGCTATCCGGCCGATATCGAGGCGATCCTGGATCTTCCCCCAAGGCAGCGGGCGGTCCTCTATCTCGTCGAGGTCGAGGACGTCCCTTATGCCGAGGCAGCTCGGCAGCTGGGGATGACCACGGTCGCGGCCAGAGCGATGGCCAACCGGGCCCGAAAGAAGGCGCGGGCTGCATTGGAGGTGGCTGGTGGGTGACTTCGAAACCAAGCTCAGATGGCTGAGCGAGAGGGGCAACCCTCTCGGCCCAGAGAATTTGATCCACCGGATCGAAGCCGAATTGGCGGGTGATCACCTTGTCGTCATCGCGAAACGACGAGAAGGAGCAATTGTGACCAAGACCCAACAGCCGCTGTCAACGAAAGGACCCGGCCGCAACCGAGGGCCTGTCTGGGGGGTGGCCATCTTCGTGGCCGCGATCGCAGTGGTGGGGCTCTATGTTGCCTTCAGAGGTGACTCTGCCCCCGTGGCCAGCGACCCTCCACCGACAACGGTGGGTCCGGATGTCCGGATCATGACCGACCTCGAGACAATCGAAGCGGCGGTGGCGGCGTTCTACTCCGGCGACGGGGAACGGGCCGCCGAGCTGTTCCAACTATCGAACCGCACCGACGATCAGATTCTCGAGGAGTCGGCCTATCAGGCGACCATCGGCGGACGCCTGAATCTGAATTGCGTCGAAACCGCGTCTGGGACTTTCAGCTGCACGACGCCGTATCACAACGCGATGACGGACGCGATCGGCTATGTCGACGGTGGCGACTTCAGCCGTGTCGTGGTCGAAGACGGTGTGGTCACGGAATTCGCATTCCCGGTGCACACGTCGATGGTGCTCAATATGGGGATCTTCCTGGCTAGTGAAGGTCGCCTCGAGGGCTATGGGAACTGCGTCGTCGGCTCGTTCCCCGAGACCTGCGCCACCATCCAGATGGAAAATCTCGAAGCCTGGGTGGAGTGGCGGAAGAGTGAGATGCCACTGGAGCCGGCCGACAACGTGAGGATCTTGCTGGAGTCGTGGTACGGGGGGAACTGTGAGGCGGCGCTGTTTCTCAGCAACTTCGGGCTGGTCGACTGCTCGCCGTCGTCGACCCCCAGCCGAACGGTGGAATATGAGGCACTCTTAGGAGCAGAGATCTCGGTCGAAAACTGCGTGGGACCGGCCGACAGCCTCTCATGCGAGGTGCACTACTCGAACGTCATGAATGTCGCGGTGAACAAGCCGCCCTCGGTGACCGCCCGAGAGTTCGCACTGTTCAACGAGGTATTGGTGCAGGGGACGAGCGGAGATGCATGGTATGAGAGTGACTACCCCGAGGACACCGAACTCCGCGATAGCTTCACGCGGTTCGCGGAAGTGAGCGGTCTGCAGGGTGAGTATGGGAGCGAAGGCTGCGAATCCGCCCACACGCCCGAGTGCGCCACGCTAATTCTGGACAACCTCGACGCCTGGGCCGCCTGGTATGAGACCCAAGGTTGACCGGTCCACCGCGGTGGCCTGATCTGGGCAAGCCTCACGCGCCGCATGCGCGAAGAGACGCGCGGTCAGGCCATACGTGCCCTCCCGGAGAGCACCTGACCGGATCCCGAGTCGGGACGGCCGGACTTGAACCGGCGGCCTCAGCGTCCCGAACGCTGCGCGCTACCAAACTGCGCCACGTCCCGTGGGCAACGGAATGCTAGGCCGGCCGGCTCCCAAGTCGTTCTGAAGGCGGGATTGGGCATGGACCCGGCCAGGGTTCGGGATAGTCTGTCCTAGGGGAGCATTCGGCTTACGGGGAGGGAGTGTGGCTGCTTACGAAGCTCGGCTTCGGATGGACGCGTCGGACCCGACGCAGATAAGCGTATCGGTTGACCTGACCGACGAGCGGTTCAAGATGCGGGCCGGCGATACCGAGATCGCCGACTGGTCGCGCAGAGAAATCAGGGTGGCCGCGCAGCCCGATGGCTTCCACGTCCGGGCCGAAGGGGAGGAGATCATCCTCGACGTCACCGACGATGCGGCCTTCGCCCTCGCATTGGGCTTGCGCAACGCCCCACCGCTGTTGCGCCGCCGGATGTCCGCCCTCATGAGGAGCGAGTCGACCGATCAGGCCTGACTCTCGACTACCGGCAGACCCGCTCGGAATTCGGTGGCCTCGAACGGCTTGACCACCGCGTAGTCGGCTCCCGCCCGGCGGGCGATGAACCGATCTGCCTCGCGGTCCAGCAGCAAGATCAGGTGCACGGGCCGCGCCCGCTCGATGGCCGCTGCATCCCGGATGGCGCGGACCACGGCCATGCCCCCCATGCTCCCCACCTGCATGTCGACTGCCACTGCGTCCGGCCCCTCCTGGTTGACGGTCGCCACCGCCAGGCGGGGGTCATCTTGGCGGACCAGCTCCCAGCCATGGGGAAGAACCGATTTGACCCGGGTTTCCACCCAATCGGCGTCGGCTACCAGCAGCAACTTCATCGCCCGGCGACTGTACCCGCGGGTACCCGTACCATCGGCGGGCGTTGACGAGGATCCTTCTCTCACTCTTCGGGCTCGCGTTGGCCGTCGCAGCCCAGGCCGGCGTGCCGGTCGTCGAGGTGGCAGAGGTGGGAGGTGTGCTCGACGCGAGGTCCATCCGCTACGTGAGCCAGACGATCGAGTCGGCGGCAGCCGAGGGCCGGGAGGTCCTGATCATCCAGCTGAGCTCCCGGGGGGTGGTCGCCCCCTCCGACCAGTTGGAGGAGCTGGCGAAGCTGGTGGCGGATCCTCCCCTGCCTTTGGTCTTTTGGGTAGGGCCACAGCCGTCGTTGGCTTACGGAGGCGCCTTGCAGTTGCTCTCCCTGGCCCCACTACGGACAGCGGCGCCCGGCACCGAGCTCGGGCACTGGAGCCCGTCGGTGGCAGGTGACCCAGCGGCGCCCGACCCAGGGGGCAGCTCCCCGGTGGGCGACGAGACGGTTGTGGTGTCGGCTCCGATCCCCGGCCTGGTCGACGAGCTGGCGCCGACGGTCCGCCAGCTGATCCAGTCACTCGACGGCCATGAGTTCACGATCGATGGCAAGACACGGACGGTGCAAACCATGACGCCGGTGGAGGCAGGCATCACCACCGTCGACACCCGCTTCGTCTCGGAGCCGATCGGAGATCGCATCCTCCATCTGTCGACCAAGCCGGAAGCGGCATTCTTCTTCCTGATCGTCGGGCTGACAGTGGCGACGTTC
>DATBKE010000180.1:0-2742 GCA_036556085.1 Acidimicrobiia bacterium
GACTTGGGACCGCGGTGGTTGAGCACCATCCGGTAGTCGAGCACCTGCTCTCGGTGCCCGAAAAAGACCCCGACGATGTCCGCTGAGGAGCCCTGGCCATCAAGACCTATCGCCATGTCGAGTCGGGCCAGGTCGCTACCGAGGCCGACCTCACCCAGACGAAGGGTGGCGTCTCGCCCCAGGCGCGCTCGAAGCTGAACGACGTTGGTCGAATCAAGTGCCATCTCTTGCAGAGCCAGAAACCGGAGGCGGCCGCTCTGGGCAACGTCGATTTCCACCTGCGGCACCGAGATCGCCTGGGCTCCGTCCCGCGACCGATAGGCAACGATCACCTCTGCTTCGGCATCTTCGCCGATTTCGATGGTGACGTGAGGAAATGAGATCGTTTTCTCGACCGTGGTCTGCACCTCGATCAGGACCGGTGAGTTGGTGGACTTTCCTCGAGGAACACTCACGGACACCCCCGCGTCGACGAAGGCGCGATGGGCAGCTGCCAGCTTGTCGGTGTCTGGTGAGACAAGATCGAGAAGCTTGGTGGAGCCGACGCCAAATCCTTCCCCAGCAATCTCCACCACCTTGCCGTCGACGATGACCAGATGTTGCGACCGCTCCAACGCGGCCAAAATCTCGTCTGCCGGCAGTCGGTCGCCGGCCACGGAGACCAATTCCACCGATTCGAGGTCGATGGTCCGATCTACGTACCGCCACGCCTCGTCGGTGGGTCCGGGAACGGGAAGGTTCTCGAACTGGCGGAAGGCGCTCTGGCGTTCAGGTGAGGACGCGTCTAAGACTTGTAGCGAATCAAGGGTGAGCACTGCCACGAACCCAATTGATGGTACCGGACCCCTGTTGCTTCACTTTTTCGAGATCTCGCCGACTTCGACGTCCGTCAACAGCTCTCGAGCGCGGATGAAAATGCCGTCGAGCATCTCTTCGGTGAGTCGTCCGGTGAAGGTGTTTTGCTGGGACGGGTGATAGCTGGCCAAGAGCCAGGGGCCGGGCTCGAGCTTCACTTCCGCTCCATGGGCGAACTTCTGCTGGATAGGTCCCCAACCGAGCGCCGGGGCTACGTGCTTGAGCTGTCCGAAGGCGAGGCCGCCCAAAGCGACGATGACCTGCGGATCCGCCGAGAGGTCGGGCAGTAGCCAACGCTGGCAAGTCTTGACCTCGACGGTGGTGGGACGGTTGGCCGGAGGGGCGCAACGGACGATGGCGGTGATCAAACAGTCCGTGAGGGCGAGGCCGTCATCGCGACGCACCGAAGTCGGTTGATTGGCGAAGCCGGCATTGAAGAGAGCCCGGAATAGCCAGTCGCCCGAGCGATCTCCGGTGAAGATGCGCCCGGTGCGGTTGCCACCGTGGGCGGCGGGTGCCAACCCAACGATGACCAACCTCCCTCGCGGGTCGCCGAAGGCGGGAAGCGGGCGCGCCCAATAGCTCTCGTCGCGGAAGGCCGCTCGCTTTTCCCGGCCCACTTGTTCTCTCCACTCCACAAGCCGCGGGCAAAGGCAGCAGTCGATCAGTCTCAGGGTCTGAGAGCCCCCACGCTCACCTCGCTGGCGGCATTCCACAGCATCCAGCCCAGGCCCCTCTCTTCCGCTTCTTCGATCTGGGCGCGGACCTGCTCCTCGGTGTAGGCGAAGTCCTGCAGCCAGGGCCGGACGACGATCTCCCGGGACAGTCGAGTGAGCGCGTCATCGAGGGCTTCGGCTACCAATGGTCCGGGGTGATCGGAGGGAACCTGGTATCCATACCAACCCGACGAGTAATGGCTGGGATAGAGCATGGGCGAGGCGACATCGACCACCTTGGTCAGCTCCTCCCATTGCTGCCCGATGCCTCCATCGTCAACCGCCGAGGTGATGAAGCCGAAAATATCGGCTCCCACCGCACAGCCCAAGGGATGGAGAGCGGCCACGGCGGTGCCAAGGAAATCCCTCACAGTCGCCACTCGCACCTCGGCACCGACGCCGCCGTCGAAGCGGGCACCGTCCCGGCGTCCGTCGGGGAAGCGCACGTAGTCGAATTGAATCTCGTCCAATCCTGCCTCGCAGGCCTCGGTAGCAAGTTCGAGGGCGTACGCCTGGGCTCCCGGGTCGGTCGGGTCGAGGAAGAACTGGCCGTTGTGTGCGTACGGAGCGTCAATGGCGGTGTCCCAAACGGCCCAGTCGGGCGCTCCTTGGGCCGCGATCGGATCCTGGAAAGCGACGATCCGACCTATCACATAGGCATTGGCCTGGTGAGCGCTACCCACCAGCTCTGCCAGGTCGTAGCGCACGTCGACGGCGCCGATCATCCGGGCAGCTTCGTTGGCAGTGTCGAAGAAAACCGCTCCCGACTCGTCTTTCAAATCGATCATCACTGCGTTGAGCTCGGTTCGTTCCACCAGCCGCAGAAACGATGGCCAGCTCTCCTGGGCCGCTTCGCCGCCGATATGGACCGCCTTGAGCATCTCGGGAGCAATCACGAACCGCTCCTGGCCACTTTGACCGTCCCAGTCGAATGACGATCCTTCCCAGGCCGGACGCCAAACCTGTACCGTGCCCGGCTCGGCGTTTCTAACCGCGAACCGCCCTTCCCCGTCTGACACCGCCGTCTGGGAGCCGGTGGTCACGTATGCCCCTTCGAGGGGACGATCCTCCGCATCGACGATCCGTCCCCGTAAGAACGAGGCCCGAAGTACGGCCTCGAGGTCTCCAATCGGAGGAGAAAGCAGGGGGAGGCTCGTCCCCTGGAAACCGG
>DATBKE010000181.1:0-4304 GCA_036556085.1 Acidimicrobiia bacterium
GAGCCCGGCGGCAATCGCCGCCCTGCCCGATGCCGTTCGGACCCAAGTGGTGGAGGCGTTTGCCTCTTCGATCGGCACCGTGTTCTTGGTGGCACTGCCCTTCACGGTCCTGGCCCTGTTCCTCGCCCTGATGACGCCCGAGCTTCCTCTGCGGGAAACGGCTCACGTCGGAGCGGTCGAGCCCTAGAGCCCCCTCGTCGGCGACACCCCCCCAACACTCGCTGCGCTCGCTGGGGAGGAAACGGGGTCATTTCTCCCCGGTTAACCCCCACTCGTAGGCGAGGCAGATCAGTTCTCCGAGCTCGTCGTCCAACTCGCCTATCTTGTCAACCCGCACGTCGTGGACCCATTCGTGCGGTCCCACCTGGAACACCTTTCGAATCCGGGGATGCTCTTGGCCAGACGACATCGATAGCCAGAAACTCACTCCCCGATCGCTCAACGTGTAAACCGTGAGGAAGCGCCCCCGAACCAGAAAGGCGCTGCGGGTCTTGCCGGCGGCGAACTCGAACGGTCCGCATCGCCGGGCAAGGTCGACAAGACCGTCCCAAAACTTCTTTCCTCCCTTGTCGGCGAGAAATTGCTCGATTGTGTAGTGGGCCCCGAGCGGAGCGGAGGTTTCGGTATCGACGTCGTGACGTTTACGCGACGGTTGGACTCGCGTTGGTTCCCCGGCCACCTTCGGATACTGAGGAGGCCAGGGAGCATCGCCTTGTCCGTACTCCTCTTGGTCCCGGGTGACCCACTGCAGGAGTGTCTCGATCCTTCCCGGTGCCCGGTCGATGCCATCTGTCAGATCCCCGACCTCCTCGTATCTCTCGGCGAAGCCGTCGAGAGGGAAGCGCTCGATCGTGATCTCTTCGATCTCTTCCCAGCGAAACGGCGTCGATACGAAACCGGTGGGACGGACGCCATACGCGGCGGACACGGTCTTGTCGCGGGCGTTCTGGTTGTAGTCAATAAAGACGCCGGTGCGTTCTTCCTTCCACCAGCTCGTGGTTACCAGACCGGTCATCCTCCGCTCAAGCTCCCTCGCAGCCGCCAGGACCGACCTCCTAGTTTGAAAGAAGTCCCACTTCGGTTCGATTCGTACGTAGACATGGATTCCCCGGCTCCCCGAAGTCTTTGGCCAGCCGACCAGGCCCGCCTCGGTCAGAACCTGACGCAGGCCGGTGGCCGCCTCGCGCACGTGCTCGAAGGTGAAGCCCGGAGTCGGGTCGAGGTCGAAGCGCAACTCATCGGGATGGTCTGTGTCCTCGGCTCGTACCGGCCAGGGGTGGAGGTCGAGGCAGCCGCGCTGGATCAACCGGACGACGTCGACCTCGGTGCGGGGGACGTTCATCAGACCCGGTCGCTGCGAAGGAAATTTCACCTCGACGGTTTCGAACGGTGAATTGGGCTCGGCACGCTTGTGGTAGATCGGGTCGACCTCAACCGACTCCATGTATCGCTTCAGCATGGTGGGACGGCCGAACACCGCTCGGAGAGCTCCTTTAGCTACTTGAACGAAGTGGTTGACGACGTCGAGCTTGGTCCAGCCCTGGCGGGGAAAAAGCAGCTTGTCGGGACTTGAGATGCGGACCTTTTCCTCGCCGACTTCGACCGTGGTCTCGCTTGGCACGCTTGCAACCGTACCCTGCGGGCTTCATGACAGAGTCGATCGGTGGGCCTGACCGGTGAAGTTCCACCTGTTCAGGTTTCCCGTCGTAATCAGCCCCACCTTCTTGATCCTCGGGCTCTTTCTCGTCGGCACCAACCTTGGATGGCAAGGCATCGTGGCGTGGGTGGCGGCGGCATTCGTCTCGGTTCTCCTCCACGAGCTCGGCCATGCCTTTTCGGTGCGCGGCTTTGGGGGCATGGTCAACCAGATCACATTGCACGGCCTGGGAGGGGCGACCAGTTGGTCCGATCCCAATCGCCAGATTTCATGGGGGCGACGGATCGCCATCGCCGCGGCCGGAGCCGGGCTCGGCTTCCTCGTCGCCGGCGTCCTCTTTGTCCTAGTTCGCTTGGGCACTTTTGGCTCCGCTGCATCCAGAGTCATCGAGAGTCCCTTCCGGGTATTCCTCGGCGAGGCCGCCCGGGCCGAGCTGTGGCTGGTCTTTTTTCTCGGCGCCTTCATCTGGGTGACGATCGCATGGGGCCTGATCAACTGGCTCCCGATCGGTGGTCTCGATGGCTGGCACATCATGGCCGAGCTGCTCGAAAAGTGGCTGCCGGGGCGCGGCCGCCGGGTTGCGGCCGTGATCGGACTGGTGGTAGCGCTGATCGCGGCCTACTTCTTATTTCGAGCCGGGCTCCAATTCGGAGCCATCATCCTCGTGCTCTTCGCGTTGCAAACGCTGAGCCGTCCGGGCTAGACGACCACCACCTCCGAGAAACCGAGCCCGATCGGACGCTCCAGCTGATCCATCGTGCAGCTGCGGGGATCCTTGTCCGGACGCCAACGATGGAAGCGGGTGGCATGTCGAAATCGACCCTCCTCCAGCTGGTCGTAGCTGACCTCGACGACTATCCCTCCCTCGATTGGAGTCCAGGACAGATCCTTCCCTCCGGTCCAGCGGCTGACCGCTCCCGGGACCCGGGCTGCGGTCCCGAAGGACCCCTCGGTTCGCAGCTCCTGGAATCGCTCGAAGATCGCCTCCCGTTGTCCCTCGGGGAAACCCGAACAGTGGCCAATGAAATGCAGGTCCCCTGCCTCGTTGTAAAGGCCGAGCAAGAGCGAGCCGATCTTGCCGCCGTCTTTGTGCTCGCGGTAGCCGCCCACGACGCAATCGGCGGTGCGCCGGTGCTTGATCTTGAGCATGGCGCGCTTTCCGTGCACGTAACCCTGTCCGAGCAGTTTGGCGATGATGCCGTCGCATCCCGCCGGCTCGAACTCGTCGAACCAGCGCTTGCCGACTTCGGGGTCGACCGTTGAGGGGGTCAAGTGCCAGGGGTGCTCGAGGCCCGACAGCAACTCGACAAGAAGCTCTCGCCGCTCCGAGAAGGGGCGCTGTCGCAAGTCCTCTCCGGAGAGGGCGAGAAGATCGAAGGCGACCAGTTGGGCCGGAGTCTCGGCCGCCAAGCGCTTGATGCGCGATTCGGCGGGATGGATCCTTTGCTGGAGAGCGTCGAAATCGGTCACATCGTCGATGACGACTACCACTTCACCGTCGACCACCGTCCCGGTTGGGAGTCGGCTCACCGGCTCCTCGAGCTCGGGGAAATATCGCAGCAACGTTTTCTGGCTGCGGGAGTCGAGCCGCACTTCCTTGCCATTCCAGGAGACGGCGCGGAAGCCATCCCACTTGGGCTCAAAGGCAAACGCTCCGTCCGGCCATGACTCGACGACCTTGGCTTCCATGGTCTCAATCGGGGGTTTGAACGGCCACGCCATACGGAGACGGTAAACGTTAGAAAGGAGGCCCTTGGAGGTCCTCAAATCGACATGGCGGCGTTTCTCGAAGGAACGCGGGACGACTATGGCCGCCGCCATCGGCTATCGGGCGGTGTTTGCCTTGGCGCCGCTGATGTTGGTTGCGATCTCGGTCGCCGGAGCCATCTTTGGAGAGGACGCCGCCCAAGGCCTCCTCACCAGCCGCTTGCAACAACTGCTCGGAAGCGAGCTCGCCGCCGACTTGGAGCGCCTGTTGACCGAAGCCCGTGGGGCCACCACAGCCGGGCTCATCGGGTTTGTCTTGCTGGTTTGGGCGGGAAGTGGCCTATTCACCGAGGTCCAGGGCTCGTTGAACACGCTCAACGAGGTCCCGACGAAAAGGCTCGAAGGGATCGGGCGAGCCATCCGGCAACGACTTCTGACGCTGGCCGCGGTATTTGCGTGTGCGATCGCCCTCGCCCTGCTGGTCGGGTCCGCAACCCTTGTCGCCTGGTTGCCAGCGGAATGGGCGACGGGCACGGTGGCATTCATCACCACCGCATCCATCTTCTTTGTCGCAATCCTTGTCAGCTTCAGGTTCTTCACTCCTTACCGTCCCCCGTGGCGTGTCGCCGCCGCCGGTGCCATCGCTACCGAAGTGGCGATGGTGATTGTGGGGGCACTGGTGGGCCTCTTCGTCGGGCGGGGAGGAGGAACGAGCGCCAGCGGGATCGCGGGGTCGGTGGTGGCGATTCTCTTGGTGGTCTACTTCTTGTCAGCCGTGTACTTGTTGGGCGCCTCTTTGACTCGGGAACTGGCAGATGCGCGGCCGCTTTCGACTCGCGCTTCTGTCCCTGTCAATCTCTAGGCTGGCCGCCAATGGCAATCGACATCGCTGGCTTCGTCGCCGACCTCAAGGACCATGCCATCGAGCATGGATTCCACG